>NZ_JAGQBA010000001.1:0-300000 GCF_024345395.1 Cyanobium sp. Tous-M-B4
ACGGTTTCAACTTCAACCAGTCGATCCTCGACGGCCAAGGCCGTGTGGTGAACACCTGGGCAGACGTTCTCAACCGCGCTGGTCTGGGTATGGAAGTGATGCACGAGCGCAATGCTCACAACTTCCCGCTTGACCTGGCTGCTGCTACTGCCACCCCAGTGGCACTGACCGCACCTGCAATCGGTTGATAGTCAACAGCCCAGCTACGGCTGGGAAATAACGGAATCCCAAAAGCTCCCTCTCACCAGGGGGCTTTTTTATTGGCTGGGTGGATGTTGCGCAAGTTGTAAATCAGGGCTTACGCCAGATCACAGCAGTACGCCGGCGAGGATAGAGCTCCCGGCAAAGGGGGCAGATAGTGCCGTCACAACCACGGGCCGTGCAGAATTCGCGCCCATAAAAAATGATCTGCAGGTGCAAGCGATTCCAGGCTTCCTTGGGGAACAAGGTCTTGAGATCATGCTCCGTTTGCACAACACTCTTGCCACTGCTCAGACCCCAGCGCTGCGCCAATCGGTGGATGTGGGTGTCTACGGGGAAGGCGGGCACGCCGAAGGCTTGGGCCATCACCACACTTGCGGTTTTATGACCAACCCCAGGCAGGGCCTCAAGCTGTTCAAAGCTGCGGGGCACCATGCCTCCATGGCGCTCAAGCAAGAGCTCGGCAAGGCGCTTGACATTGCGAGCCTTGGTGCGAGCCAGGCCAAGCTGGCGGATATGGGCCAGGATCGTCTCCTCACTCAGTGATGCCATCGCGGCAGGGTCCTGGCCAGATGCAAACAGGGCCGGGGTGACCTCGTTGACCTTCTTATCTGTGCATTGGGCGCTCAGCAGCACCGCCACCAGCAGCGTGAAGGGATCGCTGTGGTCGAGAGGTACAGGGGTTTCGGGGTAGTGCTGCTGCAGCCGCTCCATGATCAGGGCGGCACGCTCCTGCCTCTTCAAGATTGCGCTATGCCAAAGGTGAAGCCCAGTTTGTAGGCTCGCCCCAACGCAGGTGGTCAATGGGCAGCAGCTTCGGAGATCTCTTTCGGATCAGCACCTTCGGCGAATCCCATGGCGGCGGGGTTGGCGTAATCATCGACGGCTGCCCGCCCAGGCTGGAGCTGGATCTTGAAGCGATCCAGGCCGAACTCGACCGCCGCAAGCCAGGCCAGAGCAAGATCACCACCCCCCGCAAGGAGGATGACCAGGTCGAATTTCTCAGTGGCCTGCTCGATGGCGTGACCCTCGGCACACCGATCGCGATGGTGGTGCGCAACAAGGATCAGCGACCACAGGACTACAGGGAAATGGAAGTAGCCTTCCGTCCCTCCCACGCCGATGCCACCTACCAAGCGAAGTACGGCATACAAGCCCGCAGCGGCGGCGGCCGGGCTTCGGCCCGCGAAACCATCGGCCGAGTAGCTGCCGGGGCTATCGCCAAACAGCTCCTGGCCAAGGCCCACGGCACCGAAGTGATCGCCTGGGTGGAGCGCATCCACAACCTTGAGGCTTCGATCGACCCGGAACAGGTGACCCTGGCGGCTGTGGAAGCAAATATCGTGCGCTGCCCAGACCAAGCCATGGCAGCCCAGATGATCGAGCGCATCGAGGCAATCGGCCGGGAGGGCGATTCCTGCGGCGGCGTGATCACCTGCCTGGTGCGCCAGGCGCCAATGGGCCTTGGCATGCCCGTATTTGACAAACTCGAAGCCGACCTGGCCAAGGCGGTGATGTCGCTGCCGGCCACCAAGGGGTTTGAAATCGGCTCGGGCTTCGCAGGCACCTTGCTCAAGGGCAGCGAGCACAACGATGCCTTCCTACCCACAGGCGATGGCTCCCTGCACACAGCCACCAACAATTCCGGTGGCATCCAGGGGGGCATCAGCAACGGCGAGCAAATCGTGATTCGGGTGGCCTTCAAGCCCACCGCCACGATCCGCAAGGCCCAGCAGACGATCAATGACCGTGGCGAAGCCACCACCCTTGAGGCCAAAGGCAGGCACGACCCTTGTGTACTGCCTCGGGCCGTGCCGATGGTGGAGGCGATGGTGGCCTTAGTGCTCGCCGATCACTTGCTACGCCAAAAGGGCCAGTGCGGCCTGTGGTAATCAGGGCCTAAGACGTTCGACAAGCCTAGCCAACGCCTCCCAATCGGCGGGGTTGACCAAGGAACCACCCAAGGCGACCGCATCAACTCCGGCAGCCAGCCAGGGCTCCACATCAGCAGGGCCAAGTCCACCTGCCGCAATGCAGAAGGGCAAGCAATCAGCGCCCGCCAAAGGAGCAGCGAGTCGTTGCCAATAGGAACGGCCCAGCGCAGCGGCGGGGAAGAGCTTGACAATGGAGCATCCCCACAAACGCGCTAGGTGCACCTCAGATGGAGACATCACACCTGGCACGAACTGCAAAGGCAGAGCCATTGCAGCCTCAACCAAGCCACGATCCAGCACGGGTGAAACCGCATAGCCGAGGCCAGCAGCAGCAGCAGCTTTAAGGCCAGTTAAGTCAACTACCGAAGCAGCACCCAAGCGCAAATGGGCGAAGCGCTGACGAAGCTCAATCGCCTGGGCAACCCAACGGGGATGGGTGCTCCAAGCAAGCTCTACATGCTGAACACCCAGCTCCTGCAAACGCTCTAAACAGGGCAGCAGCTCAAGCAGGTCATAAGCACGAAGCACCACCAGCAGGGGCTGGTGGTGCAAAGCGGCTAGCAGCGTTGACGGTTCAGACGTATTCCGCCACCTTCACGTCGCTGCGGATCAGCAGCTCCTGCAGGTCGTCGGCATCGACTGTTTCCTTCTCTACCAACATCTCGGCGAGCTCATCAAGCACCGAACGATTGTCGACGAGAACGCAGGTGGCGCGCTTGTAGGCCACCGCCACCAAGTCGCTCACTTCCTCATCGATTGCGGCAGCGGTGTCTTCTGAGAAATCACGCTCTGCAGCGATATCACGACCAAGGAACATGCCCCCCTGGCTGCGGCCCAAGGCAACTGGGCCAAGGCGATCGCTCATACCGAATCGGGTAACCATCTGACGGGCTACACGGGCTACCTGCTGGAGGTCGTTTGAGGCGCCGGTGGTGACTTCGTCTTCGCCGTAGACGATCTCCTCGGCAACCCGACCACCTAGGGCAACTGCCATCTGGTTCTGCAGATAGGCGCGAGAATAGAGACCCGATTCCATCCGCTCCTCAGAGGGGGTGAAGAAGGTGAGGCCGCCTGCATTACCCCTAGGAATGATTGAAATCTTCTGCACAGGGTCGTAATCGGGCATCAGAGCACCGACTAGGGCGTGGCCAGCTTCGTGATACGCAACAAGCCGCTTGCGCTTCTCGCTCATCACCCGATCCTTCTTCTCTGGGCCTGCCATGACGCGCTCAATGGCGTCGTTAACCTCGTCCATCGCAACTTCAGTGAGCTGACGGCGAGCAGCGAGAATCGCCGCCTCATTAAGGAGATTTGCCAGATCAGCGCCGGTGTAACCAGGGGTGCGGCGAGCGATTTTGTCGAGATCGACATCCTTCGCCAAGGTCTTGCCTCGGGCGTGGACGCCGAGGATTTGCAAGCGGCCGGCGTAGTCGGGACGATCTACAACCACTTGGCGATCAAAACGACCCGGGCGCATTAAGGCTGCGTCCAGCACGTCTGGGCGGTTGGTTGCAGCCACGATGATGATACCGGTATTGCCCTCAAAGCCATCCATCTCGGTGAGCAGCTGGTTGAGGGTCTGCTCCCGCTCGTCGTTACCACCGCCGAGTCCGGCACCACGCTGGCGACCCACAGCGTCGATCTCGTCGATGAAGACGATGCAGGGAGCACTTTTCTTGGCCTGCTCGAACAGGTCGCGCACACGACTGGCGCCCACACCGACAAACATCTCGACAAACTCCGAACCGGAGATGGAGAAGAACGGAACCCCCGCCTCGCCGGCCACGGCCTTGGCAAGCAGGGTCTTACCGGTGCCCGGAGGGCCCACCAGCAGCACACCCTTGGGGATCTTGGCGCCGACGGCGGTGAAGCGATCTGGGTTCTTGAGAAAGTCAACAACTTCTGTGAGCTCGAGCTTGGCTCCCTCAATGCCGGCCACATCGCCGAAGGTCACTTGAGTTTGGGGCTCCATTTGAAGCCGCGCCTTGCTCTTACCGAAATTCATCGCCTGATTACCACCACCACCTTGGGCACGACGCAACAGGAAAAACAGGCCGCCAAGAAGCAGTAGCGGGAAAATCAGACTGCCAACAGCCTGCTGCCATGCCGCGGGCTCGCGGCTGGGCTGGACCGCGATATCTACGTTGTGGTCGGTGAGCAGCTTGAGCAGGTCCTTGTCGGGTGCAAGGTTGACGACCGCACGGCGACCGTCGTTTTCGACCACTTGGGCCGTGCCCCGATCCGGGGAAATCAGCACCCTGGACACCTCGTTGTCCTGAACGGCCTCTACGAAGTCGCTGTAGCGGAGGGTGCGCGGCGCATTGGCCGGGTCAGGCCTGTCGAGAAAAGCCGTACCCACGGCGATCATCACGATCACCAAAAGGACATAGAGCCCCGCATTGCGCCAGCGCTTCTTCAAGAACCTTGCCTCAGCTGAGAAGTCAGTTACGGAATGTTAACCGGCCGCGGCCCGCAGCACTTCCACCACACTACGGAAGGCAAACCATTCTGGGATTTCTTCGCCACCACGGAGCATTTGACGGAATTGGGTACCGCTGAGCTTGCGGATATGCAGCCCCCTGGCCTCGGCATGTTCAGCGGTCACATAGCCCTCCTCCTCCGTGTAGACGAGGTTGAGCGAGGGTACGGTCTCCATCCCGAGCTCTGCAGCGTTGTCGCGGGCAAAATCTTGGGCTTGGTAGGGGCCGTAGAAGTCTTCGCCACTGAGGGAGCTTTTGCAGCCGGCCATGTCGCGGCCAATGATGAAGTGGGTGCAGCCGTAGTTCTTGCGGATGATCATGTGCTGCAGAGCCTCCCGCGGGCCGGCCATGTGCATCGAGTAGGGCAAGTAGGCCCAGCGAATTCGGGCGTTATTCACCTCAGCCGCCAGCCGCTCGTAGGTCTGGAAGCGCACCTCGCCGGCAATGTCGTCGTCCTGGGTGGGGCCGCAGGTGGGGTGCACCAGCACCACACCCTGCTCACTGACGTTGGCCGCGTCCAATGCCCGGGTAAACAGCTCGTAGTGTGCGCGGTGAATGGGGTTGCGGCACTGGAAAGCCACCACGCTCTGGCCAGCGGGGAGGGTGGCGCGCACTTCAGCTGGCGTTTTGCAAGGGAAAACCCGGCTGGGCAGCTCCAGGCCCTGAATGCTGCCGCCGAGGTAGATGCGACCCCGCTCGGTGGCGATCATCTTCACCGCCGGATGCTCAATAGAGGTGGTGCCGTAGCAGCCCTGAGCCTCACGCGCCTTGTCAGGCTCCCAGCGGCTCTCCACCGTCAGCACTGCCAGCTCCTGACCGCGATAGGTGAGCAGCAGCTGGTCGCCAACAGCAATCGAAGCGTCATCGGTGTCGAAGACGATCGGCAGGCCAAACAACAGGCCACTGGTGGTGCGGTGGCCCGCCACCACGGCGTCGTAGTCCTGCTGATGCATGAAGCCACGTAGGGGCGAGAACCCCCCCACCACCAGCAACTCAACGTCGCAGGCATTGCGATCGCTGCACTCAATCCTGCGGCTCACCCCAGCGAGCAGCGACTCGCGCTCAGCCGCAGGCACCGCCAAATTCACTAAAGACCCACCGTGAGGCGCGATCAAGCCAGCGGATTCAGCAGCGGTCATGGAGGCCAACTCAGGAAGGGGTGGATTCTCCCAGACCGGGGGAGTCGAGGCTCATCTGCCAATAAAAAAGACCCAGGACCCAATAAAAAAAGGCCCCGACGGGGCCTTGAATAGGCAGGCAGCACCTGCGAGTGTGCGAGTGCGAGCTAGCGCCCAGGGCTCAAGACTGCTCTAGGCGGCCATAGAGCTGGCCGACGATCTTGACATCGACAACCGCCTTGGTGCCCATGTCGGAGTCGGAAGGCTGGATTGCAGTAAACACGCCGGCAAACTCGCCTGTGCTGGGATCGACTTTGGTAATTGAGAGGTTCATGGTGCCGGAACCATCCACGTAGCGCTTCACGGTCTCGCCGGTGAACTCATCTCCAGCAGGCACCAAGCCAACAGCGCTGCTATAGCCGGTGGTTAGGCCCCGGCCCTTGGGGTCGAGGAAGTTGCTGGTGCGGTAGCTGGGAGCCCGATAAGGACCTTCAAAGTCGGTGCTGGTGGTCAGAGCTGAACCATCAGCCTTGGCCAACAACTCCTTACTGGAGAAGGTGAAGGGCACTTCCTCACCACCGGGCAGCAGCACGGTGATCGGCTGGAAGTCGATGCCGCCGAGCTCCTTGAAGATAAGGCCATCGGCAGTCACGGCCAGATCACCGTAAACCTGATCAAGGCTGGAGGTGAAACGGGTAAGAATTTTGCCGGCGACAAACTGTGCTTCTTGGCGCTTGTTAGCTGGCTCACCCTTCACGTACACCTCGGCAGGGTGCATGCAGATTTCACGGAGCTGATATTTAGCGGAGGGATCGAGGGAGATCGAGCCGCGGGCCGAATCCGGCAGGGTCGGACAGTCGTTCGCTAAGCCTGTGTTGTGGATGTCTTCGTAGGTGAGATTGGCGCGATCCACGGCCTTGGCGCCACCGCTGCACGCGGTCACCAGGGTCAGGCACAGCGCCAGCACAAGAGCCAGCAGAGGACGAAAACTCATGGGGAAACGCCGCAGAGACGGTGGATTGGAACTGGGCTGTCGCCGATCCTACCGGTGCAAATCTGCTATTCCCCGTACGATGTCGCGGCTCTCAACAACCTGTATGCGAGAGCCAGACGCGAGCGCAAAGCAAGACCAGTCATGAGCCTCACCCCATCCCAGCAAGACCGTCTCGCCAACCAGCTGCAGCAACTAAACGAGCTTGCAAGTGAGCTCGAAGGCCAGCCTGAAGCCCTGCTTACCCTGCTGCGCCAGCTCGAGCAGCTGCACCGCTCCGTCCAAGACGGCCCATTCCGGGGCAGCCTTCCAGCCGACCGCAGCCAGCTGTTCAGCCTGCTGCAAAGTGTCGAGCGCAGTGGGGGCTGGCCCTACATCCCGAGGTTGCAACTGCGCACCTTCATGGATCTGCTCCAGCACGAAGCTGCTGCAGACGAGACCCTGCCCGCCGAAGAGACTCTGGTGGCTTAGGGCCGCAGGGCGGTAAGCAAGTGCTGGGCAATAGCCAGCTTTGAGCCCGGCTCGATGCGTTGCTCGCCGCCCTGCCCTCCCAGCAGCCAACCGTGGTTGCTGTTCACGCCAAAGCCCGCATCGGCTTGATCTATCGGGTTGGCGAACAGCAGATCGCAGCCTTTACGGGCCCACTTGGAACGGGCCTGAGCCAATACATCGCCCGATTGGGCAGCGAAACCCAAAATCCGCTGACCGGGGTGCCGGCGGCTCACCAGGCCAGCCAAAAGATCGGGCACCTGCTGCCAGCCGGAGGCGAGCTCAATGGCGAGCTCCTCTTTGGTCAGTTTGTGAGGTAGCGGTTGCTGGCGGCGGTGGTCGGCCACAGCAGCCGCCATGGCAATGGCATCGGCACAGGGCTGTAAACGCACCAAGGCCCGCTCCATATCGGCCGCCGTCTGGACAGGCACGCAAGCCAAGCCCTCCAGCAACTGGGAATCCACGCTCAACGGACCATGCACCAGAGTCACCTCCGCCCCACGCAGCCGGGCTGCCTGGGCTAAGAGCACACCCATCAGCCCGGAGCTGGGGTTGGTGAGAACGCGGGCCGGATCAAGTGGTTCGCGAGTGGGGCCGGCAGTGACCAAAAGCCGCAAGCCAGCCCAGTCCCGCTGCCAGCCCCACAGCTGTAGACACTGCAAGGCCAGTAGCAGTTGTTGCGGCTCAGCCATGCGGCCGTCCCCCTGCCGATCACAGGCCAACAATCCCGCCGTAGGCCCCAGGGGCAAGACCCGCTCAAAGCCCTGCAGCAGCTCCCAGTTGCGGCGCACTCCAGGGGAGTTCCACATGGAAGTGTTCATGGCCGCAGCAGTCAGCACCGGCGCCTCGGTAGCCAACAGAGTGCTGGCCAACAGGTTGTCAGCCAACCCATGCACCCAACGACCCAGGCTGGTGGCACTCAAGGGCGCCACTAACACCAACTCAGCCCACTCAGCCAGCTCCACATGCAGCGGCCTGGCAGCGCGATGACTCCACTGATCCTCATCGAGGTTGCAGGGATTGCGGCTGAGGCTGGCAAGGGCCACCGGACTTACCAGTTGGGCCGCCGACGGTGTAACCAGGCAACGCACCTCGGCGCCGCACTGGACCAGGGAGCTCACCACCAGAGGCAGCTTGACCGCAGCGATGCTGCCGCTGATACCCACCAACACTCGGCTACCCGCTAGCGGGTGCACCAAGGGGTCAGCAGCTGCCGCCGGATCAGTCCTCATCAAAGGGTTCCTGGTCCACCAGATGCACGTAGGGGCGAGCCAACTCCGGTTGGTGGATCGCCAGGGCACGCATCAAGTGCCAATCGGCTAAGCCGTCAAAGGCACTGGGGTAGTCGTCTTCCTCCAGTCGACGGGCGAGCTCGGCGATCGAAGCTTCATCGAAAGCGGCGAGCCGTTCGGGGGTGATCGACGCGTTCATGGAAGTTGCTGGGGAGGTGGGGTCGGGGATAATGGACTTCTAGGGACAACAGAGGGCCCTAACCCGGGGAGTTAGCTCAGCTGGTAGAGCGCTGCGATCGCACCGCAGAGGTCAGGGGTTCGAGTCCCCTATTCTCCATTTCTACTCAAAGAAGCGCTGCTGGTCAGCCCTATGGATTGGCATCCAGACGCCGAAGCCAAACTTAAGGAAGTGCCCTTTTTTGTACGTCCAGCAGTGCGGCGACGCATCGAAACCATGGCACAGGAGGCCGGTCTTAGCGCCATCGATGCCCCCTTCTACGAGCAGGCCAAGGCAAGGTTTGGTCAGAAGTGAACCGGCGATGCGGTAAAAGGGTGCATCAGTAGAACACCCATCGATGTCGCAGTCGAAACGCGAACAGGTGGTTAGCCACCTGCGATACATCCGCCAGGAGCTCCGAGAAATGCACCAGGGCGTCATGGACGACGGCTTACTTCCAGAAGCCGGTGAGGTCCGCGGGGTTATGGCCCAGATGGAAGCTCTACTTGAGCTCCTCGAGGGCAAATCCTCCCGCAAAAAGGACAGCGACGGCTGAGACCCAGACCGGGAAGCCCTCGGGGAACGTCAAGCCCCTTGGGACGCTCTGGCAAACGTCTGCGGTCAGTTGATCAGTAGCCAGCCAGGCGCTTTCGTTGCTCAGTCCCCATCACCCAGCCCGGGCCATTGGCCTCGGGCTTTTTTATTGGAATCCCCTATAGGTAGCGCCAAAAGGCTGCGCATACGCCAGAGATGGTGTAGACAGGCAATGGCAGGGCTCGGGCCGGGTGATGGGGATCACCGCCGTCAGCATCCCTGCCTCCTCTTTTGGCCCTCGCTGATACCCCTTCAGCCGTGATGGCCTCACCTCCCGGAAGTCGTTATCAACAGACCGGCTTTCAGGAACGGGTTGCCCAAGCTCGGGCAGCCCTGGAGAGTTGGGCAGCCAATCCCTGGCGGCGGTTATCGCTGTTGTTGATCGTTTTGCTGATCAGCTTCAGCATTGGCGGAGCCGTCGGCTCGATCACCGGCACCCTGTCCAAGCTCGACCCGGTGGGGGCACTGATCTGCGTGGCTGCCATCGAGCTGGCCATTCGCGCCAGGGGCCCGCTGATACGTCGTGGTGGCGATGCACTCGTGCTGCAAGTACTCGATATGGCTCGAATCGGCTTGCTCTACGGCTTGCTGCTTGACGGCTTCAAGTTGCTCTGATTCAACTGGTGCAAGGCTTCTCAGGCCAGCGGTTCTGCCGCGGCCAGCAGATAGAGCAGAGCCATGCGCACAGGGATGCCATTGCGCACCTGCTCCTCTACCAGTGAAACGGCGGGATCATCGAGCACATCTCCCGCCAGCTCCACGCCCCGATTCACCGGGCCCGGATGCAGCAGTGGCACGGACAGACCGCAAAGGGCTAGGCGCGCTCGGGTGATGCCGAATTGCCGGTGGTAGGTGTCGAGGCTGGTGAGCAGGTGCTGATGCATGCGCTCCTTCTGCAGTCTCAGAGTCATCACCGCATCGGCCCCGGCCAGGGCCTGATCCAGGCTGCGCTCAATCCGCACCGAGCCCCGCGCCGCCACCGGATCGGCCGCCTGACCTGGCGGTGGTGCCGCCACAAAGTCGGCGAAGGCGGCGGGCAACAAGGTGGGCGGGCCGCAGAGCACCACCTCGGCGCCGCAGGCGGTGAGGGCCCAGAGGTTGGAGCGGGCCACGCGGGAGTGGAGCACATCACCCACGATCACGATGCGCTTGCCCCGCAGGGCCGCGGGCGTGGGGGCTTCAGGGGCGAAGTGGCGCGCCAGGGTGAACAAATCCAGCAATCCCTGGCTGGGGTGGCTGTGCAGGCCATCGCCGGCATTGAGCACCGCGACCCGCTCACCGGCACGGTCGAGGTCGGCCGCCAGGCTCTGGGGCACCCCGGCGCAGCGATGGCGCACCACCAACACGTTGGCGCCCATCGCCACGTAAGTCCGAGCCGTATCGAGCAGGCTCTCGCCCTTGCTCAGGGAGCTGGAGGAGGGAGAAAAACTCTGCACATCGGCAGAGAGCCGCTTGGCCGCCAGCTCAAAACTGCTGCGGGTGCGGGTGCTTGGTTCAAAGAAAAGGCTGGTCATCAACCGCCCCTGCAGGGCGGGCAACTTGCGAGCTCCAGCCACCGGCAGGGCCCGGAAACGCTGGGCCAGGGTCAGCACGGTGGTGAAATCATCCAGCGAAAAGGCCGCCAGATCCAGCACGTGGCGGTGGCTCCAGCTGCTCAAGGGGTGCGGCGGCTCACAGGGCCAGGGTAGGGGCTGACTTGCGCTGGCGACACTGGACAGGCGCTAATTCCCAGGGCGCTGGAGTTTGCACTGGTAGGCGATCCCCCCTGACCCGCCTGCTGACGCTGCGGCTCGCCCGCCAATACCAGCGCCAGGGCAGGTCCTGGCCCTGACTGATGCCGATGCGGCTGGTTTGCACCAAGTCGGCCGCGGCCATATTTGCCAGCGCTGGGGGACGCGGGGCGAGCCACAGGCCCTGATCGGGATGCACCAGCTGGGCGTTATGGGAGCGATCGATGCCAAAGCAGCGTGCCAATAGGGCGGGACCCGCCGCCAGCCGCTCCGGCTCACCCGGAATGGCCACGGCGCGCAGCAGCACCCCATTGGCCCAGTCGGCTCTCCCTGTCACCACGTTGACGCAGTGGTGTATCCCATAGCTCACATAGACATAAAACCGCCCAGGCTCGCCAAAGAGCGTTTCGTTGCTGGGGGTGCGGCGGCGATGCCCGTGGCAGGCAGGTTCCTCCTGGGAATACGCCTCCGTTTCCACAAGTACGCCCCACAGCAGCTCGCCATCGGGTTGGCGTTTCACCAGCAGGCAGCCGATGAGCTCGGGGGCGACGACCTCGGCGGGGCGGGCGAAGAAGGCCTTCGGCAATGGATTCACCACAAGTTCGACGGGTTGCTCGCCTCTGGGAGCCGCAGCCAGCAAACTGAAATCCTTAGTGCCAAAACCAGGGTCCGCCATGCACACCACCGGTTTCACCCTCGCCACTGTGCTGATCTTTGGCAGCGGCCTATTTGTACTTGCCACCCTGTTTTTTGGCACCAAAGGCGGCTACTACGACACCGACGACTACGACGGCAACGGCACCGCTCACTGACCCTGACTTGGCAGCCTCTCGGCCTCGGGGCAGTCTTCGGAGGTGATCACATCATCGGGGCTGCCGCTGCGGCAGACGTAGGCCAGCCTGGTGCTGACGGCCCCGATCGAGTCGAGCCGCACGCTCTCCTCCCAGCTGTGGGTTTCGTCGTCGTCTTCAGCGTCGTAGCGCAGGGTGACGAGATCCCCCTCGACCTCCACCACCGTGGCCTCCTCAATCCAGCGCTGCTGATCACGCAAAAACACCCACACCGGGCGCTGTTCGGCACAAAACTGATAAAGCTTGCGGTGCAGCATGGGCCGAGGCACTGCTGGCCTTCAAACACTAGCCAGTCTCCAGGGTCTACCTGCTGTTCACCATGATCCAATCCGCCAGCTCCAATGACGCCATTCGCCTGCAACTGCGCAGCTGGCCTGAGGTGGAGACCTATCTGGAAAATTGCAAGGGCGTAATCGTGCCCCTGGGCTCCACCGAGCAGCACGGCCCCACCGGCGCCATCGGCACCGATGCGCTCACGGCCGAGGCCGTGGCCCTGGAAGTGGGCCGCCGCACTGGCGTACTGGTGACTCCAGCCCAAGCCTTCGGCATGGCCGAGCACCACTTGGGCTTTGCTGGCACCGTGAGCCTGCAACCCTCCACCCTGCTAGCCGTTCTGCACGACGTGGTGCTATCGCTTGCACGCCACGGCTTTGAGCGCATCTACGTGATCAACGGCCATGGCGGCAACATCGCCACCAGCAAGGCCGCTTTCGCCCAGGCCTATGCCAGCGCCGCCGACCGGGGCCTGGCGGTGGCGCCGCGGCTGCGCTGCAAGCTTGCTAATTGGTTCATGGCTGGCCCGGTAATGCAGGAGGCGCGCAGCCTTTATGGCGCGGAGGAAGGTCACCACGCCACCCCCAGCGAAATCGCCCTCACGTTGCACCTGGAGCCCAGCCTGCAGACCAAGCAGAGGCCCCTGCCTGATCCAGCCCCCGCCGGCCCCATCCACGGCCCCGAAGATTTCCGCCGCCGCCATCCGGATGGCCGCATGGGCTCCAACCCCTACCTGGCCCAGGCCAGCCATGGCGAGCGCTTCTTGGAACTGGCCGCCACCGCCCTTGCCTCAGACCTGGAAGCCTTCCTGACCTGAGCGCTAGCGTCGGCTTAGCTGGTAAATCCCGATGAGCAAGATCACCGCAGACGACGTGCGCAAGGTGGCCAAGCTGGCCCGCCTAGACCTGCCCGAGGCCAAGATCGCCACTTACACCGGCCAGCTCGAACGCATCCTCGACTACGTAGCCCACCTTGAAACAGTTGACACCGAAGGAGTGCCAGCCACCACTCGAGCGGTGGAAGTAGTAAACGTCTGCCGTGAAGATCTGGTAAACCCTACGGACGTGCGCGAGGAGCTACTAAACGAAGCCCCCCAAAGAGAGGGAGACTTCATTCGCGTACCCAAAATCGTTGCTAGCTGAGCTTGGTCCGCTCTCCGGTCAACGTACCGGCGAAATCGCAGTGCGGTGAAGCAACTCGAGCACTCGCCTGCGGGCATGGCGGGTAGGCATTAAGGCTGCAATAGGCCGGAGCTTGCTGCGCTTTTTACAATGACTGCGAACACCTAGAAAGATATCGTAGAGAAAATTAAAACCATCATTCTTGGTTTCAAACAAGCCAAGCCGCTGTGGCGAGCCTTTGGCATCAAGAATCGGTTTAGTGGCGTGATAGGCAGGGCGGTATTCAAACCAAGGTATTGATGGCCACAAGTGGTGAATAAGGTGATAATTCTGACCCATGATCAACCAATTCATCAGTCGACCCGGATAAACGCGGGAGTTGTGCCAGCGGTTACGAGACTGGAAGGGGCGGTGGGGCAGGTAGTCGAAGAACAGGCCCAAAGTCACTCCCACCATTAGGGCCGGAGCAAACCAGCAGTTGAAAATAAAGGGGAGAAAGCCAAATTTTGCTGCAGACACCACTATTGCCACAAAAATGGCCCGGGCTAGGCCCCACTCAAACAGTTCATAACGACGCCACAAACGTCGGCGGAAGAAAAACAGCTCGTGATAGAAAAATCGTGGCGCAATTAACCACAGGGGTCCAAAAGTGCTGACGATGTGATCAGGATCGTTCTTTGGATCATTGACATGGGCATGGTGCTGCAGGTGCACCCGGGTAAAAACGGGAAAGCTGAAGCCAAGCAGGAGGGCAGCCCCATGGCCCATCACCGCATTCCAGAAGCGGTGCGGATGGGCCGCGTTGTGGCAGGCGTCGTGAATAACCGTGCCCTCTAGGTGCAGAGCCAGAAATCCGGTAGCCAGCAGCACGGGCAGGGGCCAACCAGCCACAAACCAGCCCCAAATCGTGAGGACAGCTAAGCCGTAGCCAGCCAAAAACAGCCCAACCGTGGGGTTCCAGGGAGCAGGCGGGTCAAGAAATTCCCGCGGCACAAGCCGGGAGGGAGATGCCATTGCCCCCTCAGAGACCAAGGCAGTTGCAGAGGCGGCCAGAACCTGTGTCATCTCAGCTGAACCAGATCCCAGAACGTTGCATCAAGGCAACTTAAGAAAGTGATGATGCCCACCGGGGGACTTGAACCCCCACGACCAAAGCCACTGGTACCTAAAACCAGCGCGTCTACCAATTCCGCCAGGTGGGCAGAACTCGACTGTAGGGACAGATGCTGAGCGGCGCCCACAATGGGGGACTCCATGCCTTCTGGCCATGCTCGCCACCCTGGGCGGACTCCTGTCGCTGCTGCTGGGTCTCGCCATCCTGCTGCTGCCGCTGCTGGCCACAGAACTGAGCCGGCCGCGGGATTCGGCCTGGGGCGCCGTAGTGCTGCTGCTGGGCCTAGTGCTTGTAACCAGTGCCGACCGGCTCACGGGCGCACCGATGCTGGGCGTGCTTTGCGGTGGCCTGCTGATCGGCAGGCTCGCAGGCGAGGTGTCCCAAGGCCGCTGGCGGCAGCTCACCGCTGAGGAGCAGCAGCGGCTTTGGTCGAAGGAACGCTGGCAGACCAGCCTGCAACAAGCCGGCGCCAGCCTGGCCCATCTGCTCGCCGTACTTACCACTGCCACTTCAGGTATCAGCCAATGGCTGACGCAGCAACGCCAGCCCAAAGCCAGTGGCAAACGCTGGGTGCGCCCGGAAGAGCCGAGCTCCATCAGCGAGATCGACAGCCTGGTAACGGCCGAAATCCCGGAACCGCAACCGCTCCCCGAGCCCTCCAGCAGCCAGGCGGGATAATCAGCGCTGCTGCCCCCAGGCGACGTGACCGCCAGCCCTGCGCCCGTCTCCTACCCCCTCTCGTATAAAGACACGCTCAACCTGCTGCAGACGCCCTTTGCAATGAGGGCCAATGCCAAGGTGCGCGAGCCGCAAATCCAGGCGTTCTGGGCCCAGCAGCGGCTCTACGAGCGCCTGAGCCAGCAGAACCCCGGTGAGGCCTTCACCCTGCACGACGGCCCTCCCTACGCCAATGGGGCCCTGCACGTAGGCCATGCCCTCAACAAAATCCTTAAGGACATCATCAACAAAACCGCCCTGCTGCAGGGCAAGCGGGCGCGGTTTGTGCCTGGCTGGGATTGCCACGGCCTACCAATCGAACTCAAGGTGCTGCAGGGGCTCAGCAGCAGCGAACGGGCCGAGCTCACGCCGGTAACGCTGCGCCAGAAGGCCCACGCCTACGCCCTTGAGCAGGTGGAGGGCCAGAAGAGCGGCTTCCGCCGCTGGGGCATCTGGGCCGACTGGGAAACGCCCTATCTCACCCTGCACAAGGACTATGAGTCCGCCCAAATCGGCGTTTTCGGCGCCATGGTGCTGGCCGGCCACATCTATCGAGGCCTCAAACCGGTGCACTGGAGCCCAAGCTCCCGCACCGCCCTGGCCGAAGCCGAACTCGAATATCCCGACGGCCACACATCCCCCAGCGTTTTCGCGGCCTTCCCGGTGGTGGCGCTACCCGGGGCCCTAGCCGCCCAATTAGAGACTGCCGGTCTAGCTACCGCCGCAGCCACAGGGGCCGGCGGCCTGGCAGTGGCTATCTGGACCACCACCCCCTGGACGCTGCCAGCCAACCTGGCGGTGTCGGTGAATGGGCGACTCGACTACGCCATCTGCGCAGTGGCTGCCCGAGGCGAAGCCCCCACCCCAGCCGCCAGCCACCTGGTGGTAGCCGCTGAGCTGATTGAAAGCCTGCAAACCAATCTGGGACTTGAGCTCACACCCCTTTTAAGCGTTAAGGGCAGCGAGCTTGAGGGGATTAGTTACCGCCATCCGCTGCTGGAGCGCACCAGCCCGGTGGTAATCGGCGGCGATTACATCACCACTGAGGCCGGCACGGGCCTGGTGCACACCGCCCCGGGCCACGGCGTAGACGACTTCAACACCGGCAAGAAATACGGCCTGCCGGTGCTCTGCCCGGTGGATGAAGCCGGCAACCTCACCGCCGAAGCCGGGCCCTTTGCCGGCACCAACGTGCTCAAGGACGCCAACCCCGCGATCCTCAGTGCCCTGGAAGCCACCGGCCTGCTACTCAAGCAAGAGCGCTACGAACACCGCTACCCCTACGACTGGCGCACCAAAAAACCGACGATCTTCCGCGCCACCGAGCAATGGTTTGCCTCAGTGGAGGGCTTCCGCGCCGCCGCTCTTGACGCCATCGCCGAGGTGGAGTGGCTGCCGGCCAGCGGCCGCAACCGGATTGAAGCAATGGTGAGCGAACGGGGCGACTGGTGCATCAGCCGCCAGCGCACCTGGGGCGTGCCAATCCCCGTCTTCTATCACCGCGAAACGGGTGAAGTGCTGCTCAACGAAGCCACCTTGGGCCACATCAAGGCCCTGATCGCCGAGCACGGTGCCGATGTGTGGTGGCAGCGCGATGAGGCCGGCCTGCTGCCTGAGGCCTACGCCGCCGAAGCCAGCCAATGGCGCAAGGGCAGCGACACCATGGACGTGTGGTTTGACTCAGGCTCCTCCTGGGCTGGCGTGCTCCAGGAGCGCGGCCTTCACTACCCCGCCGATCTCTACCTAGAAGGCAGCGATCAGCACCGCGGCTGGTTCCAGAGCAGCCTGCTCACCTCGGTGGCCGTGAACGGCCACGCCCCCTACAAGCGGGTGCTCACCCACGGCTTCACCCTCGATGAGAAGGGTCGCAAGATGAGCAAATCGCTGGGCAACGTCGTCGATCCGGCGGTGCTGGTGGAGGGGGGCAAAAACGAAAAGCAAGAGCCGGCCTACGGCGCAGATGTGCTGCGACTGTGGGTGAGCTCGGTGGACTACTCCGCCGACGTGCCGCTGGGGCCAGGGATCGTGAAGCAGCTGGCGGACGTGTACCGCAAGGTGCGCAACACCGCTCGCTATCTGCTGGGCAACCTGCACGACTTCGATCCGCGCCCCCAGGCTGAAGGCGGCGATGCCGTGCCCTACGACCAGCTGCCTCTGCTGGATCAGTGGATGCTGCAGCGCACCGCCGCCCTGATCGACAGCGTGACGGGAGACTTCGAGCGCTATGAGTTCTACCGCTTCTTCCAGGCCCTGCAGAACTTCTGCGTGGTGGACCTGTCGAACGTCTACCTCGACATCGCCAAGGACCGCCTCTACGTGAGCGGGGCCGCGGAGTTTCGCCGCCGCAGCTGCCAGACGGTGCTGAGCCTGGTGCTGGAGCGTCTCGCCGGGCTGATCGCACCGGTGCTCTGCCACATGGCCGAGGACATCTGGCAGAACCTGCCCTACCCGGTAGCCGAGGCCTCAGTGTTCGAGCGGGGCTGGCCCACGGCCCCCGCTGGGTGGCGCCAAGCGCCACTGGAGGCGCCGATGGAGCGAATCCTGGAGTTGCGATCTTTGGTGAATCGCCAACTGGAGAGCTGCCGCTCCAGCGGCCAGCTGGGTGCTTCGCTGGAGGCCCAGGTGCAGCTAGAGCTGGAAGCGGGCAGCACCAGCACGGCGGAGGCCCTGGGCTGGCTGGCCAGCTCAAGCCACCCCAGCGTCGACAACCTGGCCGACTGGCTGCTGGTGTCGGGCCTGAAGGAAGGAGGCGTAGCGCCTGCCGAGCTGCTGGCCGAAGCCAGCGCAAACGGCATCACGGTGCGCATTGCCAAGGCCGAAGGCCAAAAATGCGAGCGCTGCTGGCACTACGAGACCGACATCGGCCAGCACAGCGCCCATCCCAGCCTCTGCGGCCGCTGCGTGGCGGTGCTGTCCTGAATGCCAAAGGGGGTGGTCGCCACGCCACATGGGTGCGATCAGTTGATCTGGGGGCTCAAGCCCAACCGCCGGAGTCAAGGAAAACCTCAGGGGAGACGGGCCCAGCCAACAGCTGTTCCGCGGCCGGATTCAGGGGGGCCTGCAGTAATTCAGCTGTTTCGATCACCGCCCCATCAGGCAGCACTGGCTGGTCGGGATCGAAATCAGTGGGATGGGTGGTGCTGCTTGAAAAACCCCGAAAAATCAGCAGCTCGTAGGGCTCAAGCGGGCCTGCCGCCAACTGAAGCTGGCCCCTGAGCCGCAGCACCCGATCGGACCGCTCCCGGCTCAACTCTTCCAGCCTGGCCAGCAGGGCCATCACAGATGCAGCGGAGAGGGTCATGACTGCAGAGGAAGCTTGGCTGCAAAGAAAGCAAAGGGCTGATCCTTAGAAATCGCCAGCGATTCGCCCCTGCTTGGGCAAGCGCACCAGCAGCCATTGCAACAGTCCCACCACATAGGCAACCAAACCCACGTATCCGATGAAGGCAGCCACGGCAGGGGTCCATTCGCCGCCAAAAATGAAGGCAAACAGCCCCTCGACATGCCGGTGCAGACCAAGGGGCGGCTGAATCCAAACGGCGCAACGGGGCTGGGCTAGGGCGCCAGGGCCCATACAGCCCAGAGCCGTGGCACTAAGCAGGGCGCCCAGCAGAGCCCACACCGTGAGACTCCAGCGCCAGATGCGCAGGGTCAGGGGCAAGGGACGCCAGGGCGGCAGGTCGGCCAGCTCCTCGTTGAGATCCACCCAAAACCAGACGCTCAGCACCACCAGCAGCTGGGCCAGCAGCAAAACCACGAAGCCGAGGGGCCGCCGGTCGGTGAGCAGCAGGGTTGCAAGCAGCAACAGGCTGGCCACCTTCCAATAAATCCCCAGCAGGCGCACCAAGGATCCCTCCTTGCGTACCGACGCCCAGATCAGGAGCACTAATGGCAAACCGACGCTGAACAGCATCGCCAGGCGGACATCGAGCCACACCAAGGAGCGGTACAGAGGTTCTGGCAGGGCGGCGAGCACGCGTGTGGTTCGGTAAGGCGCCATTATCCGCGTCCCCGGCAAGCGATAGGGTCCAAGTCATGGCCGCCTTCTCCCTGCCCAGCTGGCTCTCCCGCACCTTCGGGGCCCGTCCGGCCCGCGCCTGGTGCCGCACCGCCCTGGCCAGCGAGACCTCGCTGCAGGGCTCGGTTGAAGACATCGCCAGCCAGCTGCGGGGAGCCGGTCCAGCAGATCTGGCCTTGGTCTTCGCCGCAGCCAGCTACGCCAGCGACCTGCCCCGGCTGCTGCCCCTACTCCAGGAGAAACTCCAAGCCAGCCACTGGCTTGGCTGCCTGGGCGGTGGGGTGGTGGGCACCGATGCTGGCGGCAGCCCCCATGAGCTGGAGAACAAACCAGCCCTGAGCGTCACCCTGCTGCGCCTGCCCGGCGCCGAGCTCCACCCTTTTGCGATTGATACCGACTGCCTGCCCGACCTCGACGGCCCGGCTGATCCCTGGCGCGACCTGCTCAATGCGCCAGCAGCTCCCAGCCCCTCAATGCTGCTTCTGGTGGATCCCAGCTGCTCCCGCATCAACGATCTGATCAGTGGCCTGGATTACGCCTGTCCAGGGGCGGCGAAAGTTGGCGGCGTCGCCGGCCCCCACAGTGCCGGCCATGGCTCCCTGCTGTTTGGAGATCAGGTGGTTCGCGGTGCTGTCGGCTGCCTCATTGGTGGGGCCTGGCAACTCGATCCGGTGGTGGCCCAGGGCTGCCGGCCGATCGGTCCGGTTTTTGATGTAGAGCAAGTTCAGCGCAATGTGGTGCTGGAAGTGAGCCAGGGCCAGGCCCGCCGCAGCCCTGTAGCTGCTCTACAGGCGATCCTCACGGATCTGAGTCCCGAGGAGCGGGAGCTGGTGAAGCATTCACTGTTTCTGGGCGTCGGCCGCAGCAACTTCAGCCTCAGCGCCGCAGACCCAGATGGTCCCACCGCTTTTCTGGTGCGCAACCTGCTTGGTGTCGACCCCCGCAACGGCGCCGTAGCCGTGGCTGAACGGATGCGGGTGGGACAACAGGTGCAGTTCCAACTGCGCGATGCCAGCGCCTCCAGACTGGAACTGCGCCAGCTGCTGACCAGACAGCGGGGTCGCAACCCGGAGCCCCTAGCCGCCCTGCTGTTTGCCTGCCTAGGCCGTGGCGTTGGGCTCTACGGCAACGCCGATGGCGACGTAGAGCTGTGCCGGGAAGTGTTTGATCAGGTGCCCATCGCAGGATCGTTCTGCAACGGCGAAATCGGCCCGGTCGCCGGCAGCACCCATCTGCACGGCTATACCGCGAGCCTGGCCTTCCTGGTGCCGCGCGGAGAGGGCTGATGGTGCGCCAGCACGTCAATCCACTCAGCCGCTTTTTCCAGCTACCCCGGCCCCTGCCGCCGCCGGCCGAGCTTTTCAGTCAGCCGGATCTTCCCCTCCATCTGGACATTGGCTGCGCCCGCGGCCGCTTCCTACTGGCCCTGGCCCAGCACCAGCCCAACTGCAACTATCTAGGCGTTGAAATCCGCCGGCCATTGGTGGATGCCGCCGAGGCCGAGCGCCAAGCCCTGGCTCTCGGCAACCTCCACTACCTGTTCTGCAATGCCAACATCAGCCTGCAGGACTGGCTAGCGGCCCTGCCCGCTGGCCTGCTGCAGCGGGTGACTATCCAGTTTCCAGATCCCTGGTTTAAACAAAAGCATCAAAAGCGGCGGGTGCTGCAGCCCGCCCTGCTGCTGGCCCTGGCCGAGGCCCTTGGGCCGGGCCGTGAGCTGTTTATTCAGAGCGATGTGCTGGCGGTGATCACACCGATGGTGCAGCTGATCGAGGCCAGCGGGGGCTTCGATCGCCCGGCCGCTGATGGGCGCCCCTGGCGTGCCGACAACCCCCTGGCGGTGCCAACCGAGCGCGAAACCTACGTGCTGAGCCAGGGGTTGCCGGTCTACCGGGTGGTCTACCAACGCAACGACCGCAACCTGCCACCACTGCCCGACCTGGAAGACCGGACCAACCTGGAAAAGCGGCCCAACCTGGAAGATCAGCTCGAAGCGGTTGATAATCGGGCCTGAAGCCAGGCTGCACCCCTTGAGCGCGCCCTCAATGCCAATTTTGCTGCGCTGGCAGGGCTGCGTTCAGCGCGCTGACAGTGGTCCCCTGGGGCGTCAGCTAAGCCTGATAGCCGGCCTGGTGCTCTGCGCCCTGATGGCTGGCCTGCCCCTGGTAACCCGCAGCGGCCTCAGCCTGCTGGTGCTGGCCAGTGGCCTCCTATGGCTACTGCTGGCCCTGACCACTACCCCTGGACCGCTGGTGGAGATCGACCGCTGGATTCTGGGGATTCTGGCCATCGCCCTGCTGGCCACAGGTTTCTCACCGGTGCCCCTGGCCGCCGCCAAGGGGCTGGTCAAGCTTGTGAGCTACCTGGGCGTCTATGCCCTGATGCGCCAACTGCTGACCCTGGCTCCGGTCTGGTGGGACCGGATCGTGGCGGCGCTGCTGGCTGGAAACCTGGTCACCTGCGTGATCGGCATCCGCCAGCTCTACGGAGATAGCGGCGAACTAGCCCGCTGGGCTGACCCCAACTCCGTGGCCGATGGCACGGTGCGCATCTACAGCACCCTCGAAAACCCCAACCTGCTGGCGGGGTACCTGCTGCCGGTGCTGCCCCTCGCCCTCGTGGCCCTGCTGCGCTGGCCGGGCCGAGCCCGCAAGCTCTTTGCCCTCACTGCCCTGGTGCTTGGCGTCGCCGCCCTGGTACTCACCTTCAGCCGCGGCGCCTGGATGGGCTTGGTGGCCGAGGCGGCCGTGATCTTGCTGCTGCTAGCCGTGCGCGCCACCCGGGCCTGGCCCCTGCTCTGGCGTCGTCTGTTTCCCCTGCTGCTGCTGCTAGGCGGCGCCGCCCTGCTCGTGGTGCTGGTTACCCAGGTGGAGCCGCTGCGGGTGCGGGTGATGAGCCTGGTGGCCGGCCGGCAAGACAGCTCCAACAACTTCCGCATCAACGTCTGGCTTGCTGCACTGGATATGGTCCAGGCCCGCCCTTGGCTTGGTATCGGCCCCGGCAACGACGCTTTTAACCAGATCTATCCGCTGTTTCAGCAACCTAAGTTCAATGCGCTCAGCGCCTACTCCATCCCCCTGGAGCTGGCGGTAGAAGCCGGCATTCCCGGCTTGCTGGCCGGGATCGGACTGCTGCTGGCCAGCCTGCGCAGCGCCACCAGCCTCTGGCGCAGTGATAGCTGCTTCAGCCTGCCCGCGCTGGCGGCGATCGCCGTAATTGTTGGGCTCACGGTGCAGGGACTCACCGACACGATCTTTTTCCGGCCGGAGGTGCAACTGAGCGGCTGGTTTTGCATCGCCACCCTGGCGGCCGGAGCTAGCCGCGCCGAAGGTCGTGGCTGAGCCAAGCCTGATTGCCGGCTTCGACGCCGGCCAAACCCACACCAGCTGTCGCCTCAGCGATGCCTGCAGTGGTGAGCTGCTAGGTGAAGGCCAGGGGCCTGGAGTGTGCCATCTGGCCGCAGCCGACGGCCCCGCCCGCTTCCGCCAGGCCCTTCAAGTCAGCCTGGCGCAGGCGCGCCTACACCTGCCGCACACCGGCACGCCCCTGCTAGCCGCCGGCATTGGCGCCAGTGGCATCGAAGTGGGCAGCTCCGTCCAGGAGCTGGGCCGGCAACTGGCGGCCGAGGCCCTGCAACTACCCCTTGAGCGCCTAGTAGTCACGGGAGATGAGCGCACTGCCCTGCGCGGAGCCATGGGCAACCACCAAGGCGGCGCAGGCATCCTGATCATCAGCGGCACGGGCACCATCGCCGTTGGACGCAATCCGGCAGGCCAGGAACACCGCTGCTCCGGCTGGGGCTGGCTGCTCGATGGGGCTGGCTCGGCCACGGACATCGGCCGCGATGGCCTAGCCCTCAGCTTGGCGATGGCGGATGGACGCCAGCCCGATTCGCCCCTGCGAGCCCGGATCTGGGCTGGACTGAATGTGAGCGCAGACGACCCCCAGGCCGCTCAGGCCATCAAAGCTTTGGTAGTAGAGCCTGGCTTCGGGGCCGCGGGCTTTGCCCGCCTGGCACCGCTGGTGGCGGTCGCCGCCAGCGAGGGTGATGCCGGCGCCGCCGCCGTTGTGGAGCGCTCCGCCCAGGCCCTGGCATTAATGGCAACCACCATCTGCACACGGCTGAAGCTAAGTGCCCCGCCGGTATGGCCCATGGGCGGAGCTCTGGAGCACCTTGCCTTGCTGCGCCGCCGGCTAGAGGCCTGCCTTGAGGAGTGCTGCCCAGGCGCCCAACTGCAGATACCCGCCGCAGATGCCTGCTGCGGAGCCCTAAGCCTGGCTCGAGAATGCTTGGAAGCTAGGCGGCGTTGAGGTGCTGCTCCGCTGCGGCGGCCAGCTGGCTTGACCAGTGGTCCACCAGCTGCTGATCGGCGGCCTCCACCATCACCCGCAGCAGCGGTTCGGTGCCACTGGCGCGCACCAGCACCCGGCCCTGTCCCTCCATCGCAATCTCCGCCTGCTCCACGGCGAGCCGCAGCGGCTCGCAGGCTTGCCACTGCTGGCGCCGTTGTCGGTCTGGCACCGTCACATTCACCAGGGTCTGGGGGTAGGGCTTGAAACTGCTGTCCATCCAGTCGGCCAGTGATTGGCCACTGCGGTGCAACAGCGTGGCCACCTGCAAAGCGGTGAGCAGCCCATCGCCACTCATGCCATGGCGGGCCGACAAAATATGGCCCGACTGCTCGCCACCCAGGCCAGCGCCCATCTGCTCCATCGCCTGGTGGACGTATTGATCACCAACGGCGGTGCGCTCAAGCACCCCTCCCTTGGCCTGCCAGGCACGCTCAAAGCCGAGGTTGGACATCACCGTGGCAACGATGCGATTGGCCGGTAACTGACCCGCATCAAGCAGAGACGATCCCCAGAGATAAAGGATCTGGTCACCATCCACGACCCGGCCCCGGCCATCCACCGCCAGCATCCGATCTGCATCGCCATCGAAACCAAAACCCATGCTGGCTCCGCTCTCCAGCACCGTGCGCCTGAGCGGCTCAAGGTGGGTGCTGCCGCAGTCCACGTTGATGCGCGTTCCATCCGGCTTGCCGTGCAACACGGTGAGTTCAGCGCCTAAGGCCCGAAACACCGCCTCTCCACAGGCAGAAGCCGAGCCCCAACAGAGGTCCAGCACAATCTTGCAACCTTCTAGGCGCCGACCCATGACGCTCGCCACCAAGGACCGCTGGTAGTCAGCCAGTAAATCGGGGCGGTCGTGCACAACTCCTGTGCCCAAGAAGCCGCCGGAAGCACCTATTGCCGGGCCAGCCCCAACCCCCTGCAGCCCAGCCTCGATCGCCTGCTGCTGGCCGCGGCTCAGCTTGGCGCCGGAGGCCCCAAACACCTTGATGCCGTTGTCTTCAGGGGGGTTGTGGCTAGCGGACACCATCAGACCTCCAGCCGCGCCAAGACGGCGAATGGCGCCAGGAATCGCTGGCGTAGGGCAAAGGCCCAGGGTCCATACCTCCCTACCTGCAGCCGTGAGCCCGGCGGTAAGCGCCGCCACCAGCATCGGGCCACTGCTGCGGGAATCCATGCCGATGAGCACCGGCGCTCCCTGGGGTAACACCTGGCCGCACCAGAAGCCAACCTGCAAAGCCAAAGCCGGGCTCACCTGGGTTCCCACCCGACCGCGGATGCCATCGGTTCCGAAACCGGCCACACCCCGCAGGGGCAGGCCAACGGGATGGGGAGCCAGATCGGCCATGGGCAGCAGCAGATGCCTCAGTGGTGCTCAGGTTACGTGGGCTGCTGCAAAGCGCTCCACCATGGCTGGCCTGGGCCAGGTAGGGGCCGGATCCCTTTCAGCGCCAGCGGCGGGGCCACCAGATCCAGAGCACCAGTTCGCCAATCGTCCAGAGCAGCAGCGCACCAACAACCCAGCCGGGCAGCCAGCTCAATGGCCAAAAGGGGCGCAGCAGCAGCACCAGTCCCGATACCGCCAGCACCCGCAGGGCCCGCAACCGCTGCTCAGCCCCAGGCAAGGTGGAGAGATAGGGGGGTAGGGAGGGCAGGCGCACCAGCTAAGTGGGATTCACACCTCACCAGAATGCCGAAGCTGCGCCGCTATTGCCCTTGGCTCGCCTCCCCCTGCTGCTGGCCCTCACCTGCTTGGGCAGCGGCGCCGCCTTGGTGGGCGGCAGTGCCCTGCTGACCCTGATTCCCGCGACAGACCCCAGCACACCCACCCCAACCCTGGAGCGCCTGCGGCGGTTCTCGCCCGATCCGGAGCGGCGGCGGGAGGCCAGCTTGCTGCTGCTGCCGCGCCAGGCAAAAGGCGACCTAGTCGGCGAGCGCCGGTTGCTGCGCGGCCAGGGCTGGGGTGGCGATGAGCTAGCAGCCCTGGTGCTCAAACGCGATGCCCTGGCCGCCGAAGCCCTGGGTGATCAGGCAGCCGCCCAGCAACGCTGGCAGCAGCTTGTGCGGCGCTTCCCCGACACGCCCGCCTCAGCCGATGGGCTTTATGCCTTGGGCCGGCAGCAGCCCCAGCTGCGGCAGAAACTACGCAGCCGCTTCCCTGCCCATCCCGCGGCCCTAGCGGCCGCCGTGGAGGCGGGCCCGAGCGACGCAGATCGCCTCCAGGCAGCCCTGCACCTGGCCGGGCACGGTGTGCGCTGGCCCGGTGCGGGGCCACGCTTGCGCCAGGCCTGCCTGAGCACGGTCGCAGCAGCTACCCCTAGCCAGCGGGACCAATTAGCCAGGGGCCTGGCCCAGCTAGGCGACTCGGCCGCCGCCCTTAGCTGCCTCAAGGGCAGTCAGCCGAGCCCAGAAACCCAGCTAGCCCTCAGCCGGGCCCTGCTCGCTGGCGGCAGCGAGCAGCAGGCCCAGGCGGAAAGTCTGCTGCTGCAACTGGCCAAAGCCGCGCCGCGCTCCAGCCAGGCCAGCGAGGCCGCAGCCCTGCTGAGCGAACAGCCCGGGTCCAGGGCTCTCCAGGCCTTGAAGGGGCTGCCCTCTGCCCTGCAAGACACGGCCCCGGTGCGGGCGCGGCGGGCGATGGAGAGTGGCGACATCGGCGCGACGCTGGCGGTGCTGCAGCGCTGGCCCAACAATCCAGCCAGCTGGGAACTGCAGTGGCAGCAAGCCCGTCAGGCCCTGCTCAAGCGCCAATGGGCAACGGCCACAACGCTGCTGAGTGCGCCGATCGGTCGCGAATTGCCGGTGGGGCTGGTGGGACGCCAGCGCTTCTGGCTGGGTTTCAGCCAGAAGCAGCAAGGCGCCACCGCCAAAGCAGAACGCACCTGGAGTGATCTGAACAAACAGCATCCCGGCGGCTACTACGGCTGGCGGGCGGCGGTGCGCCTAGGCCGCGGCGATCTCAGCCTCGATCCCCGCAGCAGCCCAGCCCTTGTGCAACCCCAATGGCACCCCCTAGGCAGCGGCGACTGGCAGATCGACCGGCTCTGGCGCCTGGGCCAACCCCTGGAAGCCTGGGAGCACTGGCGCACGGGGCGGAGTTCTCCCCCCACTAGTCCCCAGGAGCTGATTACGGAAGGCCGGCTACGCCGGGCCGTGGGAGACCACTGGATGGGACTCGGCCAACTCGAGCAAGCCAGCCTGCGCCTACCGCTGAATGGAAACTGCGCCCTGGCCCAACAGCTTGAGCGCGACCTGCAAACCGCCAGCTTCGTGGCGGAGCTCGAGCAGGCTGGCGCAACCGCCGCGGTGCCGGCAACCCTGCTGGCAGCCGTAGCCAAACAGGAATCGCGCTTCAGCCCGGGGGTGAGCTCCGGCGCCGGTGCCGTCGGCTTGCTGCAACTGATGCCAGCCACCGCCGCCGAACTGGCCGGCACACCCCTGACAGGCGATGCCCTCACCGACCCAGCCCGCAATGCCCAACTAGGCGCGCTCTACCTAAAGCAACTGCTGGGCCAGTGGCAGGGCAACCCCGTGCTGATGGCTGCCAGCTACAACGCCGGCCCCGGTGCCACCGCTGGCTGGGTGACGCCCCAATTGCAACAGGCACCGGAGCTATGGATAGAGGCCATCCCCTATCCGGAAACCAGGCTCTACGTCAAAAAAGTGCTCGGCAACCTTTGGAGCTTTCAGCAGAGGCCGATGGCTAGCTGCTAGCCACCGCTGGCCAGCCAACGGCCCACCCATGCCCCTGACAACACCAGCACCCCCAGCACCCCTGCCAGGAGCACCGGCGGGGGTGCCACCCGAATCCGGGCTAGATCGAGGCGTGCCAACAACACAGTGGTGCCAAGGATCAGCACATTGGTAAGCACTTTCAGGTGGAGCAGATAGAGGCCACCAACCGTGACGATCAACAGGCTGATCACCAGGCTCATCACCCGACTGGCGGCCATCAAATTGGAAATCCGCTGCAGCAGCAGGTCGGGCATGGTGCACACCACCACCACCAGCAAGGCGTGGAGACAGTCAAGTGACCAGAACAAGCTGGATAACTGCCCCATCCCCGACGCTGCCGCACCCTCGAGGGGCTGGCTCCACTGCAACCCCTCGTAAACGGATATCACCACCAGCACCAGCAGCATCGGCGCCCGCAAGGGCAGCAACAGCAGACGCAACATCGCCATCACGGGGGAGCCAGCACCAGGGAAATCGCATCCAGAGGGCAACTCGGAATGCACTGTTCGCACACCAAGCAGCGTTGCGCATCGAATTGCAGCTGCCAAGCCGGCTGGCTCAAGCTGAGGGCACCGCTGGGGCAAACGCTCGAGCAGAGGCCGCAGTCGACACAGAGACTGCGGTCGACATCTATCTGACCAGGCGCCCGGTTGAGGCCGAGTCCCTGACTTTCTAACCAGGCCTCCGCCGCCGTCAGTTCGTCGATGTCACCGGAGAGCTCCACCACCATGGTGCCGCTCTGGTTGGGGGAAATCTGGGCGCGCAGGATCTTGGCGGCGATATCGAAATCCACCGCAAGCCGGTAGGTGATCGGCTGATGCACCGCTTCGCGGGGAAAGTGCAGGGTGAGGCGCCGTTTCACGAGGATCCGGTTCGCGGGAACAGCACGCTTACCTCCGCAAAACGCTAGCAAGCACTGGCAAAGTGCAGGCATGACCAACTCCACCCCGAATTCCGGCCTGGGGCCAAGCGAACGGCTGCTGCTAGTTGTGCTGGCGGCCCTACTGGCAGCGGGCCTGCTGTGGTTCCGCGGCGGACTGAATCCGGAGGCTCCCCTGGAGCGCTTGGCGCGCCAATCCCTGGATCTACCCGTGGCCTTGCGCAATGGCAAGCCAACGCTGGTGGAGTTCTACGCCGACTGGTGCGACGCCTGCCGCACCATGGCTCCGGCGATGGAAACGATCGAAGCCCAACACCGCGGCCAGCTCGATGTGGTGCTGCTCAACGTTGACAATCCGCGCTGGCAGCCGGAGCTGGAGCGCTACGACGTCAACGGCATTCCCCAACTAGAGCTGTTCAACGCTGCCGGTGAAGCGGTGGGCCGCTCGATTGGCGCTCGCAGCCTCAACGAATTGCGCGCCCTCAGCAGCGCCCTGATCGCCGGCGAACCCCTGCCGCCCCTCGCCGGAGTGGGGGCCGTCAGCAACCTGAGCCAACCCGCTGGCGAAGTTGCGGCAGCGGAGCCCAGTACTGCCACGATGGCCGGACCCCGCAGCCACGGTTGACGCCCGCCATGGATTCCCGTTTCCGCGTTGACCTGATCGCCGCCACGCCTAACCCCCAGCAGTGCGTTTATGCGGGAATGCATCAGGACTACAGCGAGGGCTTTGTGGCAGCAGATCCCAGCAGCTGGCCCGAGGAGAGCAAGGCAGGGGAAATCTGCATCAAACGACTTCTCGCCGGCGAGCGCGGTCACTACGGCCCCTTAGAACATGCCCAAATCGTGCTCAACGTTGGCTGGTTTCCCCACTCGGTGATGCAGCAGGCGCGTACCCACCGAGTGGGGGTGAGCTTTGACGTGCAATCGATGCGCTACACCGGCGATCGCATCTGCAAGGCCGCCAATGGTGAACTGGAACTGGAGGAGGTGTTCTATCTAAGGCCCTCGGGTAGCTATAGCGACCGGCAAGGCAAAAAATACGCCTACACCGAAGAGCAGCGCTGCGTAGATCTAGAGCTCTGCAGTGCTGCGGCGTCTCGTTACCGCGACCTTTTGGCGGCTGGCTTCGCCGAGGAGCACGCCCGCGGCATCCTGCCCTTCGACTACCGCCAGCACTTCGTGGTGAGCTTCACCTTGCGAGCATTTCTGCACTTCCTTGACCTGCGGGCCAAGCTCGACGCCCAGCTCGAAATTCGCGAACTTTGTGAATTGATGTGGCCCCACCTGCAGGCTTGGACACCCCAATTTGCTGACTGGTATGAAAAGAGCCGCTTGCATAAAGCCAGGCTCGCCCCATAGGGCAGAAGCACATAATTAACTGGCGGCTTAAATTCGCGCCAACGTAACCCGTTCGGGCTGGTGCTGATATTTACCGGCCCGATCTTGATAGGTGGTTTCGCAGGGATCGCCCTCAAAAAAGAGCAGCTGACAAATTCCCTCATTTGCATAAATGCGGCAGTCAGCACCCGAAGAATTACTGAACTCCAGGGTGAGGTGACCCTCCCAGCCGGCTTCCGCTGGCGTCGTATTAACAATGATACCTAGCCGGGCGTATGTGCTCTTACCCAGGCAGATCACCGTGATATTTGATGGCACCTTCATCTTCTCCAGTGCCACTCCCAAGCCATAGGAATGGGCTGGCAAGATAAAATAAGATCCATCCTCGTCATCGTGCAGGGGAGCGGGTTCGAGGTTGGCCGGATTGAACCGCTTGGGGTTCATCACGGTGCCAGGCACATGCCGAAAGATCAAAAATTCCTTAGCCGACAACCGCAAGTCGTAGCCATAGGAAGAGCAGCCGTAGCTGAGCACCGGCGAGCCCGTCGTCTCGGGATCGAGGTGGCGCACCAGGCTCGACTGAAACGGCTGCAACAAACCTGCCGCAGCCTGCTCGTTGATCCAGCGGTCGTTCTTCAGCATCAGAGGCCTCGGCGCAACTGGGTGACCTGATCAGCCATGGCCATCAACTCAGGAGTCATGGCTGGCCCCGTCAAAATGACATCTAAATGGGCTGGACGGCGCTCCAAGGTTGCCAGCACTTCAGCCTGCTCGATGTAGCCCAGCTCCACAGCCAAGCCCAGCTCATCGAGCACCATCAGATCCACCGCACCACTGAGCAGCTGCTCGCGGCTGAAGGCCCACACCTGGCGCACCGCCTCCAACAACTCAAGCTCCTGGTGGGCAGCTGGCTCTGACAGACAGGCAGGCACACCGGGCCGCAGCCATTGCAGTCGCCCACACAGCCAGACGCTGCTGCCGAGGCCCTGATCTACGCCACCCTTAAGAAACTGAGTAACCAGCACCCGGCTGCCCAAACCGGCACTACGCAGGGCCTGGCTGAGCACGGCACCGAAACTGCCGCGGAATGGCGCCGTATGGATTTGCAGCAAGCCCTCCGACTGGGCCACTAGCCGCAATGCCGGCGCAGCTGCCACAGCCAAAGGGCGATGACCAGAGCGCTGAGGTTGGTGCTGTACCGCCGGAAAACCAGCTCCAGAGGAGGAGGTGAGGCCTGAGACGGGCAAGCTCGCGGTCATGAACAACCTGAATAAAAACCTGGAAAATCGAAAACAGACCTGGGGAGCCGCGAGCAGCCCATGGCCCCGCGAAGCTGAATGTAGCGGGATCGGGCCGCTTCACAAGCAAACGACACCATCCCTAGCGGAAACATACGTACTGGTGCGCAGGGGGCGCCGGCGGTGTCGTCTGAAACCGTGTGTATTGCTACAAGCCGCCCCCCGGGTGATCCTTAGGGTCCCGGCACTTGCCCAGACCTTGATGGTTGGCGCTACCCACGGATTTAGCCGTACCGCCAACACCCCATCGACGGGTGCCCCTGGCGTGGTGGCAGGCATGGGCAGCGCCGGCCAGGGCAACCCCACCCTGTTGGAAGTGATCCGGGGCCTGGCCGGCAGCAGTGTTGAGACGATCGAACGGGGCAAGACGATTTTTTTTCCCGGCGATCCAGCCGAGAGGGTCTACCTGCTGCGGCGCGGAGCGGTCCGGCTGTCGCGGGTATATGAATCCGGCGAGGAGATCACCGTGGCCCTGTTGCGTGAGAACAGTCTGTTTGGTGTGCTGTCGCTGCTTACCGGCCAGCGCTCCGACCGCTTTTATCACGCTGTGGCCTTCACCAGGGTCGAGATGGTGACCGCACCAGCCACCTCCGTGCGCCGGGCGATCGAGCAGGACGCCAGCGTGGGCTTGCTGCTGCTGCAGGGCCTGTCTTCGCGAATACTGCAGACCGAAACGATGATCGAAACCCTCACCCACCGCGACATGAGCTCGCGGCTGGTGAGCTTCCTGCTGGTGCTGTGTCGCGATTTCGGCGTTCCCAGCTCGGAAGGGATCACGATTGATCTGCGCCTGTCCCACCAGGCGATTGCCGAAGCGATTGGCTCCACCCGGGTCACAATCACTCGCCTGCTGGGCGACCTGCGCAACGACGGGCTGGTTCAGATCGACCGCAAAAAGATCACTGTGTTTGATCCAATCGCCCTAGCCAAGCGCTTCAGCTGAACGCCAGAGATACTGGGGCCCTTCGCGGACGTATGTGACGGGCTGGCTGCTGATCCTCGCTCTGCTCGCCCTAGGGGGGGTGCTCTCCACCCTGGGCGACCGACTCGGCAGCCTGGTGGGCAAGGCGCGCTTGAGCCTGTTGGGGATGCGGCCCCGCCGCACCGCCGTGTTGATCACGGTGCTCACAGGCAGCCTGATCAGTGCCATCTCCCTCGGCCTGATGCTCTTAGTGAGCGAGCGGCTGCGCACGGGCCTGTTTGAACTCGATCGACTGGAGCAACGGCTGCAAACCAGCCGCAGCCAACTGAGCCGCAGCAATAGCCAACTAGCTAGCAGCCGCCTGGAGGTGGCGAGGGCTGAACAGGGCAAACGCGAGGCTCAGGCGCGCTTTGAGCAGGCCCAAGCCCGCGCCAGCAAATTGCGCCAAGAGCTGGCGCCACTTTTAGCCCAGCGCAACCGGCTGGAGCTGGAGCGCAGCCGTCTCAGCGAGGAGGTGAAGGGGCGGGATGCGGAAATCCGCCGCACCGAAGCGGAACTAGCCCAGGTGCGCCGCCGGATTAGCGCCGGAGCCCAAGAACTTAAAGACCTGGAGAGCAACCTGATTGCTCTGCGCCGCGGAGACGTGGTGCTCAGCAGCGGTCAGACCCTGGCCAGCGCCAAGGTGACCCTTGAGCGCCCCGAGCAGGCCAAGGATGTGATCACCGCCTTGCTGCAGCAGGCCAATCTCAACGCCTTCAGGCGGGTGCTGCCCGGCCAGCCCCCCGATCGCCAGATCCTGCTGGTACCCAAAAATGACATCAGCAAGCTGGAAGGCCTGCTCGCCAAGCCCGGCAGCTGGGTGGTGAGCATTCTCTCGGCAGCCAACGTGCTACGGGGCGAGCGCCAGGTGCTTGCCTTCCCAGACCTACGCCCCAACCGCCCAGTAGTTAAGGCCGGCGAAGTGCTGGCCAGCACCACGATCGAGGGCGACCTCACAGCCCTGGAGCCGGTTTCGCGGCGACTCAACCTGCTGCTGGCCGCTGCCTATGCCCGAGCCCAGCGCCAGGGCACGTTGGTGGAAGGGCTGCAGTTCGATGCGGCCAGCTTTAAAAATCTGGCCCGGGAGCTGAGCGAGCGCCAGCCAGGCCAGGTTGCCCTACTAGAAGCACTCGCCATCAATAACGCCAGCACCGCCGACCCAATTGCGGTGGAATTGCGCTGGTTGACAGCCCCATCTCCATCCCAATCTGGGCCAGGCCCTCGCCGCCCATGACGCGCGCTGCGGCGGGCCTGGTGGCAGGCCTAGATCCCGGGCGCAGCAAATGCGGTCTAGTGCTTGCTGATCCTGCCCTTGGCCAGATCCGGCAGGCTGCAATCCTGCCCCCGCAAGCCTGCCTCGCCCTGCTCAAAAGCTGGCAGCAAGTGGGGCTTGATCAGGTTGTGCTCGGCAATGGCACCGGCAGCCAAGACTGGCGCAGCCGGCTTGGCCAGCAGCGGCTGGCGCTAGCTGTGGTGGATGAGAGCGGCAGCACCCTGGCGGCCCGCGAGCGCTACTGGCAGCTGTGGCCCCCTAGGGGCTGGAGGCGACTGCTGCCGGCGGGCTTGCGCTTGCCCCCCCGCGATATCGACGATGTGGTCGCCCAGCTGCTGATTGAGCGCTATTGCGGGATGACCCTGCAGCGCAGCAACCAGGAGGTGCTGAGGCAATGGCCGCAGCCGGTCGCCGCAGACTAAATCGGTTTAAAAACGGGCCCGAACCGTGAAGACGTAGTCACCGCCAGGCTCGAGCTGGTAGTCGACCTTGAGCAGATAACGCAGCAGAGCGTCCTGGATCAGAGCTCTGCCCAATGAAGGCTCAACGCTGAGTTCACCGCGGTCAAAGGCCCAGCGGAAACTCCATTGGTAGCCGCCCGCACTCACCTCCCCCTCCAGCACCCTCTGGCTGAAGCTCTGATGCAGCACCCGCAACTGGGCAGTGGTGGAGGGAAGGCGTGCCATCGGCTCAGGCTGCCGTGCCCTGGGGCTGAAAACTGTTGAGTCGGTTGCCAGCCCGCTCCAGGCCGAGGCGCTGAATCAGGCCAATACCTGCCTCCACCTCGCGCAGCACCTCCTCGAGCAGGGGCTGCTCGGCAAGCGTGAAGCGTCCGAGCACATGGCCAACGGTGCGGGCGCGGCGCTCGCCGGGATCTTGGGCGGGGGCGCCAATACCAATACGAAGCCGCGGAAAGTCCTGGGTACCTAGGTGGCTGATGGTGCTGCGCAGGCCGTTATGCCCCCCGGCACTGCCCGTAGCCCGCAGCCTCAACTTGCCGAGGGGTAGATCCATGTCATCCACCAGCACCAGCAACTGGGCAGGCTCGAAACCAAACCAGTCAAGGGCTGCGCGGATCGAGCGACCACTTTCATTCATAAAGGTCTGGGGCATCAATAGCCGCAGCCGGGCAGGCCCTGAACCCACCTCAGCCACCAAGCCCTGAAGCTTTGGCTGCTGCCGAAAAGAGACGCCGCCAGCGCAATCGACTAGACGCTCAAGGGCCATAAAGCCCACGTTGTGGCGAGTACCTGCGTACTTGGCTCCCGGGTTACCCAGGCCCACCACCAACTGCAACGACAACTCAGGCCGCGGGACCATCGAGAGGCTGCTCAATGAGCTCTGGAGCATCAGCCCCAGAGGCATCAGCTGAAACAAGCTCAGTTGCAGAAACTGCAACCGGCAGCTCAGCCGCGACAGGTTCGGCGGTGGTGATCGCCGTGCGCAGCTCCTTTTCGAACTCGGAGGAAGCGGATTGAAAACCCTTCAAGGTGCGCCCCAGGGTTTTACCAAGCTCCGGCAGCCGCTTTGGCCCGAACACCAGCAGCCCGATGGCGGCAATTACCGCCAGCTCAGGCAGGCCAATGCCAAACACGTTCATCAGCCGAGGCCGTTCCAGTTGACCGTGATGCCCTCGAGCAGCAAGGACTTGTTGTACAGCTGAAGAATGATTAGCAGAAACACCAGGAAGAGCACCATAAAAATGCCCATCACGGGCGTGGTGCCCCAACCGGGAACGACCTTGCCGTACTCAGAATTGAGTGGCCGCAGGATGTCTCCGAGGCGGGTGCGTTGGGCCATGTCTGCTGCAGCCTCTCGGGCATGGATTCGCTTTAAGTACTGTAAGGGCCTCGCGTACCGCGTTGCGGCGGTCCGTCGAGAGTTGTGACGCAACCCGTCACCTGCATCCCCCTTCCGCCTCCATGGACCCCACCGCCACCACCAGCTCCCCGGCCCTTTCTGTGGCCCTCGCCGTGCTGGCGGTGCTGCTTTCGCTCACCGGTTTTGGGGTGTATCAAGCCTTCGGGCCGCCCTCCAAGGGCCTCACCGACCCCTTTGACGACCACGACGACTGAGCGCTAAGCGCTAGGCCAAATAGGGGCGCAATCGCCAAAATCCCAAGCTCCACGGCGCCAGCCGCCAGGGATCTTCGGCAATCTTTCTTTGGGAAACCAAGGGCTGATCAAGGCCATCGAGTCGCTCCAGCAGCTGCCAGCTCTCTCCCACCTCCAGGTAACGGCGGCAAGGGGAACAGTTCTGCACGGTGAGCACCACGTCCCCCGACGCCCCTAGCGGCCGGCAGCCCAGTAGCAACAGCCCCTCGTCCAGGGGAGGCAGGGCCTGATGTCGTTTAGGCCGGCCCTGGGCCGCCGCCGGCCGCAGCCATAGCGGTTCCCTGAAGGCCACCGCCTGCTTGGGCACCTGGGCCCGGCACCAGCCTGCTGGGCAGGGCGCCAGGGCCAACCGCAAGCGCTGCAGGCCGTTATCAGCGCCAGGATCTGGCCAAGTAGGCGCCCGCAGCAGCGACACACCCAACTGCTCCGAACTAGCCGACACCCCCTGGGGCCCATCGAGCAGCACCGCCAAGCCGCCGTCGACAGCCACAGAAGCGATCCAGCTGATCGCTGGCAGCTCCCAGCGGGCCTGCTCGCGGTCAGTGACCGGCTGGGCTGGCCGTTCCAGCACGCCACCGGAGGTATCCGCCGCCCAGCGCAGGGCCGGCTGGGCCAAGGGGATCTCCAGGCGCAGCAGCTCATGGCGCTGGCGCCAGTCAACGCTGAGCACAAGCTCGAGCCAGGGGGTATTGGCTAGTAAGCGCCCCTCCAGCCGCACCGCACTGGCCCCGCACTGGCCCCGCCACACAAAACTGGTGCACAGCTCGCCCTGCTCCAGCCAGCTCGGCTCGCCCTGCCACTGCCAGGCCAGCGGATGGTCCCGGTAGCCCGTGGCGATGTCCCAGGCATCCCAAAACTCACCGCGATCGGCAAAACGCCGCCAGGCCAGCGGTCCTGCCAACTGGGGCTGATCTTGGCTATCCCACAGCTGCTCGAGGCCCCGCGGCCCCAGCTCAAAACTCACCAAACCGTTGCCGCAGCGCCAGCCCTCTCGCCACACCGGCGCTTCAACCTGAGCTGCCTCAACCTGAGCTGCCTGAGAGGCGGCCACTGCATCCGTTCGCTCCAGGGGCAGGGCGGCCACTCCCGCCAAGGGCGGCAGCTGCAGCCACTGGCCGCCAGCCCGGGCCGGCTGGGCCGGCAGCGTGACGCCGCCACAACTCCAGCTGCCCAAAGGCACCCGCAGACTGCGGGCCCGCGGAGGCAGGGGCTGGAGCTGGGCTACCCACCAACCCACACCCACACCGTCATCTTCACCGCCATCAGCTCCTAGCCAGGCCTGCAGAGCCCGATCCCGTTGCAGGCAGGCGCTGCGGCGCGCTGCCCGCCACTGGGGCTCGGCCTGCTCGAACACCTCCGGAATCGAGGTGCCGGGCAAAATGTCGTGAAACTGCTGAAAAAGCAGCGTTCGCCAGTCGACCGTTTCCGGCTCGCCGGCTAGGGACTGGGCCAGCTCAGCCTCCCGCAGCAGCCGCTCGAGCGTGCGGTTGTGGCGCTTCTGATCAGGGCGCGAGGTGGCGCAGCCGCGATGCAGCTCCAGGTAAAGCTCGTCGCGCCACACCGGCAGCCGGAGCGCCAGCGGCTCGAGGGCAGCCAAATAACCCCGCAAGCTGCCGTGATGCTGGGGAGCAGCCTCAGCTTGCTGCTGCCAGAGCCGCAGCTGCTCGAGCATTTCGGCGCTGGGGCCACCACCGTGGTCGCCCACTCCGGGCAGCCACAGGGCCGATTCAACCCCGGTCGCGCCTTGCCAAGCCAAGCGATATCGCTCCATCGCCACGGGGTCGCCATCGGTGCCGATCGGGGCGTTGATCAGGGCCAGCAGCTCGGAACCGCAGCGACTGCGCCAGCGAAACAGCCGGTGGGGGAAGGGATTGGTGGCGTTCCAGGCCATTTTGTGGGTGCAAAACCAACGCACGCCGGTGCTGCCAGCCACGGCCGGCAGGCCGCTGGCGAAGCCAAAGCTGTCGGGCAACCAGGCCAAATAGTGCTCCAGCTCCGGGAAGCTGGCGGCGCTGAATTGCTGGCCCAGCTGAAACTGGCGCAGCAGGGAGGAGCTGCTGATCAGCACGCAGTCGCTCTCCACCCAGGGGCCGTTGATCGGCTCAAAGCGACCGGCTGCCACCGCGCGCTGCAGACGGGCGAACAGGGCCGGCCGGTGTTGCTGCAGCCAGGCGTATAGGGCCGGTGTGGAGTGGCCGAAATGCAACTCCTCGAAGCGCTCGATCAGATCAAGGGCAGAGGTGAAGGTGCGCTCGGCCGCTTGCCAGGTGTCGGCCACCGGCCAGAGCCAGGCCAGATCGAGGTGGGCATGGCCCAACACATGAAACCGACCTGTCGGCGGTTCGCCGCTGCGCAGCTGGGCAAGCTCAGCCTTGGTTTCAGCCAACAAATCCACCGGATCGGCTGGATCCAGGGGCTCGAGCTCAAGACGGCTCTCGATCAGAGCACCGTCGTCGTGCACGGGGCTGCGCAGGCGTAACTCCAGCTCCAGGGCCTCCCCCTGCCACCAGCGCTCGGGCAGCAACCAGCGGCAAGCGGTGTCGAACAGGTCGCCGCCATGCACCCTCACACCATCAACCCGTAGCTCCACCTGGTCGGCCCACCAGCGCAGCACCAGCCGGGCCTGGGCAACGGGCTCCGGCTGGTGCAGCTGCAGCCAGGTCTCCGGGCAAACCAGCCGCAGCCGTAGCTCCCGCCACTGGCCACCCCGCGGCCAAATCACCAACCCCCGAGCTGCCCAATCCGGACGACATTGCTGGCCCCAAGGATCGTCAATGGCTGGGCCAAACCGCCCTCCCGCCTGCACGCAGCGCCAGAGTGGTTGGAGATCCAAGCGCGAATGGGTTGGCCGCAAACGTGACTGAATCGTTTCAATCCGTGGGGTCTGCCCTAGTCCTGAGGCCTCAGGCATCGTTGGATGGCAAGCCGAGTCCCATAGGATGATCCCGCAGCTGCGGGGTCGACTAGGCCCTTCAACGCGCCTGTCACTCCCTGTCACCCGCTCGCCGTTCCCCAAGGCCGAACCATGCTCGCCCTCAAGATCTCGGTTTATTCGGTCGTCTTCTTCTTTATTGGGATCTTTGTATTCGGCTTTTTGGCCAGTGACCCTAGCCGCACCCCGAGCCGTAAAGACCTGGAAGATTGATCAGCTGGCACTAGGCAAGCAAGGTCCTGATTCTGTTTGTGGGATGATCCCCAATGGGACCTGCTGGGCCTTATTTAATGGTGCCGATTTTAGACACGCTTCCTTCAACACTTCAGGCTCAAGAAGGTCTTAAGGGCTGATGGATTTGGCTGGCAATTCCCAACGAGTGCCTCTGGGGAAACGGCCTTTAAGGAGGCTCGCTCGCCAACTATTAACAGCAGCTTGCCTGTCTGCCCTTTTTGCTCCAAAGGTACTGGCAAATGATATTCCCAGCCAGCCTGGGGCTGTCACAGCCGCTAGTTCAGTTAGCCCTGCTCCCAACTTTGCTGTTATCAAGGCCGATCAGCAGAGCTACGACCAGCAACTAGGCCGGTTTGTTGCCACCGGCAATGTAGAAGCTCGCTTCAACGGCTGGCGCCTGCTGGCAGATCGAGTCGAACTGGCTGAAGCCAGCCGCAGTGTCTACGCCAGCGGGCAAATTCGCCTGATCAAAGGAGATCAATACCTGCAGGCAAGCCGTCTGCGCTACAGCGATCTTGAAGGCAGCGGTGAACTTGACGACGTCTATGGCGTTATCGACCAAGACACCCTTGCCCGGGACATCAATTCTCAAGAGGTCAGCTCTCAAGAAGTCAACTCTCAACAGACCAAGGCCAAAACGAACGGTCAGCCATCTGACGTCAGCCAACCAGCGTTTGCCTGTCCGCCACTCAGTGCAGATCCTGGCAATAGAACCATGCTGCGGGTGTTGCCACCGGGTCGCAGCAGCCTGCCCACCATGCCAGCACCAGCAGGCTGCCTTGGCAGTGAGCTCTCCACTCCAGCTCTATCTCTAAATAGGGCACTGGAATCAGTTGCTTTCGGCCCACCCCAGGCGGGCGGCCCGCAGCAGAGACAATCAACGCAAAACCCCAGCAGCTCTACTACCAAAGCACTTGAAATTGGGCAGCTGCCAGAGGTGGATTCAAAAGTCAGAGATGTTGCTTTCCAGCAGAGCTGGAGCATCCGCTTCAAGCTTGATCTAGCTGCCGTAATCGACACCACCGACTCGCTAAATAACAGACAGGAATACCGTCCGCCCACCAACAAAGCCGGCACCATAAGCCGCGTCCGCTTTCAGGGAGCCCAAATCCAAATCCGAGGCAACCGCTGGACTGCCGAGCAGATCGCCTTCACCAATGACCCTTTCACACCAGCAGCTTCATGGATCCTGGCCCGCAAAGTGGTGGCCTTAATGGATGGACGAGGGAAGACCCGCATCAACAGCCGCAGCACCCAGATCCTGCTGGACGGCAAGGTCTCCCTGCCAGCAATCACCAACACAACAATCGGCGCTGAGGAAGGTCGGCTTGCTTTCGACACCGACAAGCAAGATCGTGATGGGTTTTTCCTCGGCTACAACCTAGAGCCAATCAAGCTGGGCCAACGGGGAAGCCTTCAGCTCCAACCCCAGCTGAATGTGCAGCGGGCACTAGAAGGACGCACCAGTAGTTACGCCCTTTCCGGTCAAAACCTGGCCAGTCCGGGCAGCGAACAGACAGCCAAGATTGGCGACATGTTTGGCCTGCTGGCGGCACTCAATCTGCCCATGGGCTGGCTCTCTCTGAATGCAGAAGCCAGCCTATCTACCTTCAATCCTGATAATTTCAGAGCCGGGACCCGTAGCAACACAAGCTTGACGGCTCCCTTCAGCCTGCCCGGCCATTCAAGCGCCAATGCCAGCTTATTTGGCTCATACCGAGAGCGGATTTACAACGGCAGCCTTGGGCTGCAAACAGTAGTTTACTCCTACGGCGCCAATCTAGCGGGAAATGCGCTATTAAACCAGTACAAAAATCCAGAAACTTCTCGCAAATCCCCCTTTATTGAGCCAATCAATCTCAACTGGGCAGTCCAATCAGGCTCCTACCAAGCAGAACTTTTTGAGACAGATACGCTAGACACGTTATGGCGTAGCTATGCCAACCTGGCAGCCAGCACAACTTTGCAGCTCTGGCAGGGCTCTGCCCTTGATGCCAGCGAAGATCCCAAGCGAGGCTTGCGTTATTCGCCCATACCGGTCGCACCCAGCTTCGGAATCAACTTCGGAGCCAGTGGCTACGCGGCCACTTATAGCGATGGCGCCAACCAAAACACCCTCACCTTGTGGGGTGGGCCTTCGTTCACATTAGGACAGTTTGATCGACCCGTATTCGATTACACCCGCTTCTCTGCATCAATCGCCGGCACCTTTTTAAATGGAGCCAGTCCCTTTGGCTTTGATCGCACAGTAGATCTGCGCACCCTTAGCTTTCAAGCAGCTCAACAGATCTATGGCCCAATTGTGCTGGAAGCTGGTGCCACCTTCAACATTGACAATGGCTCCGAATTCTATGGCGACGTTTCCTATTCCTATGTGGAATTAAAACTGCAACGCCGCTCCTACGAGCTCGGGGTCTACTACAGCCCCTACGACGGCATCGGCGGCATCCGCGTCAAACTCAACGACTTCAACTTCACTGGCAGTGGCACACCATTCGTGCCCAGGCCTAGAAGCCGTTGATGTAGGGCAACGATGCAGCAGTGCGCGCCAGCTCGCTGTCGTGGGCCAGTAACTGGGAGGTGGCATCCCATTGCCCAGAAGCCAGCATCTGCTGGGGACCAGCCTGGAGTTCTAGCTGCCAAAGCTGACCTCGGGAGGCTTCCAGGGTGGCTTTAGCCAGCGACAAGCTCAGCTCTTGGTCGGGATCAGCGATCAGCTGCTCCTGCAGGCTCAGCACGCTGGCGTGGGATGCGGTGAAACAGGGGATTCCCAAGGCCAGACAGTTGCCATAGAAGATCTCAGCAAAGCTTTCCCCCACTACCGCCCGGATACCCCAGCGCATCAGCGCCTGGGGAGCATGCTCACGACTTGAGCCACAACCAAAGTTGCGGTTCACAACCAGCACAGAGGCTCCCTGCAGCTCTGCTCGATCGAAGGGGTGCTCCCCAAAGAGCTCGGCCCGATCATCGGCAAACACCTGCTCACCAAGCCCGTCAAAAGTGACACATTTAAGAAAGCGGGCTGGAATGATTCGATCGGTGTCAATGTCGTCGCCGGCGATGACAACGGCGCGGCCGCGCACAGCCGAGACAGGGCCAAAGGGGAAGCTGGGGGTGGTCATGGCCGCGATCATGGCGTGGTGTTAATCATCTGGCGCACATCACACACTTTGCCGGCAATTGCGGCCGCAGCCACCATCGCCGGACTCATCAGCAGGGTGCGGCCGCTAGCCGAGCCCTGGCGACCCTTGAAGTTGCGATTACTTGAACTAGCGCTGATCTGGCGGCCCTCAAGCCGATCTGGATTCATGGCCAGGCACATCGAGCAGCCGGGCTCACGCCACTCAAAGCCAGCCTCCCTAAATACTCGGTCGAGTCCTTCCGCTACCGCGGCCGCCGCCACCTGTTCAGAACCAGGCACCACAAATGCCTTGATGCCAGGAGCCACATGGCGCCCCTTGGCCACCGCCGCAGCCGCCTGCAGATCGGACAGGCGCCCATTGGTGCAGCTGCCAATGAAGCAAACATCCACCCCTGTGCCGGCAATCGGAGTACCCGGCTGCAGATCCATGTAGCGGTAGGCCTCCTGGGCCAGGGGGCGCTCATCTGGCTCTGTCTGCTCCAAGGTTGGCACCGTTTCATCAACACCGATGCCCTGGCCGGGGGTGATCCCCCAGGTGACCGTCGGCGCAATGGCGGCGGCATCGAAGCGCACCTCATCGTCAAAAACGGCGTCTGCGCCACTGGCCAGGCCACGCCACCAGGCCACGGCCCGCTCCCAGGCTTCAGCCTTGGGCGCATAGGGCCGGCCTTGAAGGTAAGCAAAGGTGACGGCGTCGGGGTTGACGTAGCCGCAGCGGGCACCACCCTCGATTGCCATGTTGCAGAGGGTCATGCGCTCCTCCATCGCCAACGCATCGATGGCGGGGCCGGCAAATTCGTAGGCGTAGCCCACACCACCTTTGACCCCCAACACCCGGATGATGTGCAGCACCAAGTCTTTGGCATAGACGCCCGGCTGCAGCTGCCCCTCTACCCAAATCCTCCGCACCTTGAGCTTGCCCATCGACAGGCTCTGGCTGGCCAGCACATCGCGCACCTGGCTGGTGCCGATACCAAAGGCAATAGCCCCAAACGCCCCGTGGGTAGAGGTGTGGGAGTCGCCGCAGGCGACGGTCATACCCGGCTGGGTGAGGCCCAATTCGGGGGCAATCACATGGACGATTCCCTGGCGGCCGCTGCCGAGGCCATGCAAAGGGATGCCGTAGTCGCTGCAGTTGCGCTCGAGGGTGGCGAGCATCTCCTCAGCCAGGGGATCAGCGAAGGGGCGCGCCTGGGATGTAGTGGGCACGATGTGATCAACCGTGGCCACGGTGCGCTCGGGGAGTCGCACCGGCAGGCCCAGATCTTTCAAGGCTGCAAAGGCCTGGGGGCTGGTCACCTCATGAATCAGGTGCAAACCGATAAACAGCTGGGTGGAGCCGCCCGGCAACTGGGCCACCCGATGCAGATCCCAGACCTTGTCGTAGAGGGTGCCGGCACTCACGCAAGGTCCGTTCGACTGAGGCTCAAGCCTAAAGCTGCGCCCCGGGGCAGTCGGCAAGCCGCAGGCGCAAGCGATTGAGCGCTTCTCCGGTCGTCAACCGCTGAATCCAGACCCGGCCGCGCGTGGCGCCAAAGCGCACTGCCTCGCTGCTGCAACCATCCGGGCCGGCAATGGCGATATGCACAAGCCCAACCGGCTTCTCGGTGCCACCACCCCCCGGGCCGGCGATGCCGGTCACAGCAATTGCCCAGGTGGCACCAGTTGCACGGCGAGCGCCCTCACCCATGGCAATGGCCACCGGATCGCTCACAGCGCCGTGGCTCTCAAGCAGCGCCTGCGGCACCCCAAGCAACGCCTGCTTAATCGAGTTGGCGTAGGCAATCACGCCACCAACAAAGCCATCAGAGGCTCCGGGCACCGCCGCCAGGGCCGCTCCCAGCCCACCGCCAGTGCAGCTCTCAGCTACAGCCAGCGTCTCACCACGGCGGCGGATCTGCTCAAGCACCACACTGGCCAAGCTGTCGTCATCGACGCCGAAGCAGGCCCTACCGGAACGGGCCCGGATCTGCGCCTCAAGCGGAGCCAGCAGGATCTGGGCTTCAGCAACGCTGCCTGCCCTGGCCGTGAGGCGCAGCTTCACTTCACCGGCGCCGGCGTAGGGAGCCACAGTTGGGTTTTCTTGCGCCAGCAGATCGGCCATCTGCTCAGCTAGAGCCGACTCGGAAACGCCCCAAAAGCGCAACATGCGACTGGCGAACACCCCCTCAGCCAAACCAGCTGAGCGCAGCCATGGCTCTGCGGTGTCAGACCACATCGCCTCCATTTCGCTTGGCACACCAGGGAAAGTGAGCACCGTGAAACCTGGCTGAATGCCCGGGGCCGCAGGCGGGGTCCAGATCATGCCCGGGGCGGTGCCGGTGGGATTTGGCAACACAGCTGCCCCTTCGGGCAGAAATGCCTGTTTGCGGTTGCTGGGGGAACAGAAACGGCCGCGGGCGCCGATGCGGGCCTGGATAGCGCTCCAGATCTCTGGGTGCTCCACCAGGGGCGTGTCAAAGGCGGCAGCGATAGCTTCGGTGGTTAGGTCGTCAGGGGTCGGGCCGAGGCCGCCGGTAGTGATCAACACCCGGCAGCGGCCTGCCGCTTCCCGCACCGCTGCCATCAGGCGCGGGCGGTTGTCACCAACCACGCTCTGGCGCTGGTGGGCGATGCCCAGGGCCGCCAGCTGCTCGGCCAGCCAGCGGGCATTGCCATTAGTGATGTTGCCGAGCAGCAGCTCGGTGCCGATGCAGAGAATCTCGGCGCTCACAACCTCACAGCTCCCGGTTGGCCGCAGGCTGCTGCAAGGCCCGGCGAGTGCTAACCAGCACCCAGATCAACACCGCAGTAGCCAGGGCCAGCCAGAGAAAGCGCAATTCAGCATTCACCAGCACCAGGGCCAGGGAGCCCAACCACTGGGTGAAGGCATAAATCAGCAACACGGTGCGGCGATGGCTCAGTCCCGTCCGCAGCAGCCGGTGGTGCAGGTGGCGCCGATCGGGATAGAAGGGAGAGTGGCCTTCGCTGAGGCGCCCCATGATCACTGCCGACATGTCGGCCAAGGGCAGCGACAGGATCAGCAGCGGTAGCAGCAGGCTGACGCTGGTGAGCCCCTTGGCCGGGCCGACGATGCTGATCGCCGCCAGGGCAAAGCCCAAGAAATAGGAACCGCCGTCACCCATGAAGATGCGGGCAGGGTTGAAGTTGTGGCGCAGGAAACCGAGGCAGCTGCCGGCCAGCGCCGCGGCCAGCAGGCCAGCTGCAGGCTGATGCAGGCTGAAACTCACCGACAACAAACCCACTGCAGCGATACCGCTCACGCCCGCCGCCAGACCATCGAGACCATCAAGCCAGTTGATGGCATTGGTGATGCCCACCAACCAGATCACCGTTGCCAGCAGGCTGAGCCAGTCTGGCAATGGCAGCAGCAGATCAGAGCCTCCCCACCAGCCCATGGGGATCTCGATGTTGCCGATGCGCACACCCTCGTTCCACGCAACCATCGAAATGGCCAACTGGCCGGCCAAGCGGGGCAGGGGCGGCAGGGCATAGAGATCATCTGCCAGCCCGATCAAGAAAAAGCAAAGGGCGCCAGCCAGGGTGGTCCAGATCAACTGGTCCTTTTCAGCGGGAAGGTTGGCGAACCCCCCCAAGCCCCAAGTGAGACCCAGTGCTGCACTGAAGGAGATAACAATGCCGACTCCTCCAAGGCGCACCATCGGAGAGGTGTGCTGCTTGCGCGCATCGGGAGCATCCACCAATCCCCAGCGCAGTCCGAGCCGACGTACCACTGGCACCACCAGAGCCGTGCACAGAGCAGCAACGGCAAAAGTGAGCAAGGCGGCCGCGTTGGGGCTGTAGGCGAGGGTCACTGAATCAGACCGAAGCAAGCCGAAAAATGGCCTTCAGCACCCACCTTACGGGCGTTGAACTGGATCAAGCGTGCTGAAGCTCACGCGCTGCTGCGTAAAGCGGGAAGCGCTCACAGAGAGCAGCAACCCGATCGCGGCAGCGCTGTTCGATGGCGCTGTCTTCGGGATTTAGCAGGCGATCGGCGATCACATCGGCCACCTCGCGGAAGGCAGCCTCGTCAAAACCACGGGTGGTGCAGGCAGCGGTGCCCAGACGCAGGCCGCTGGTCACGAAGGGCGACTGAGGATCGAAGGGCACGGTGTTCTTGTTGGCGGTGATGTGGACATCACTCACCAGCAGGTCAGCCACCTTGCCGGTCATGCCGATGCTGCGCAGATCCAGCAGCACGATGTGGTTGTCGGTGCCGCCGCTCACCACGGCGATGCCGCGCTCTTGGATGCGCCCGGCGAGGGCCTGGGCGTTGGCAATCACCTGCTGGCTGTAAACGCGGAAGCAGGGCTGTAGGGCCTCGCCGAAGGCCACGGCCTTGGCGGCGATCACGTGCTCCAGCGGGCCACCCTGGCTGCCGGGGAACACGGCCTTGTCAAACTGCTTGCCGAACTCGGCATCGCGGCAGAGGATCAAGCCGCCGCGGGGGCCGCGCAGGGTCTTGTGGGTGGTGGTGGTCACCACGTCGCAATGGGGCACGGGGTTGGGGTGCACTCCCGCCGCCACCAGGCCGGCGATGTGGGCCATATCGGCCAGCAGGTAGGCGCCCACCTCATCGGCGATGGCGCGAAAGGCCGCGAAATCGATGCTGCGGGGATAGGCGGAGTAGCCGCACACGATCAGCTTGGGCTTGTGCTCTAGGGCCAGCTGGCGGATGGTGTCGAAGTTGAGCTGCTGGCTGTCGGGGTCGACGCCGTAGTGGACGGCCTTGAACCACTTGCCGCTCACGTTCACCGGCGAGCCGTGGGTGAGGTGGCCGCCGTGGCTGAGGTCCATGCCCAGGATCGTGTCGCCGGGCTGGAGCAGCGCCAGGAAGACAGCGAAGTTGGCCTGGGCGCCGCTGTGGGGCTGCACATTGGCCCAGGCGGCACCAAACAGCTCCTTGGCCCGCTCGATCGCCAGCTCCTCGATCGCATCGACATGCTCACAGCCGCCGTAGTAGCGCTTGGATGGCAGGCCTTCGGCATATTTGTTTGTGAGCACAGAGCCCTGCGCCTCCATCACGGCTCGGGAGGCAAAGTTCTCCGAGGCGATCAGCTCAAGATGGGTTTCCTGGCGCCGCAGCTCCTTTTCAATCAGCCCAGCGATGGCGGGATCTCCGGCAGCTAGGGACTGGTTGAGGGCAGCACCGCCGGGGTTGGCCATGGTTGAGGGTTAAATCGTTTGATGATCGTAAGGACCGGAGCCGGGCAAGGGATAACTCCATGTCGAAGCCAACCCACAAAAAAACCGCCCGAAGGCGGTTTTGAGAGAAGCGCGCCTGGAGAGATTCGAACTCCCGACCCTCTGATCCGTAGTCAGATGCTCTAATCCGCTGAGCTACAAGCGCATGGGTCCATTTTCACCGCACGGAGGGCCCATCCGTCAAACACCCCGTCCTCGCCTCCCCATCAATGCCTATCCGCTGGTACGGCCCCGCCAACCCCGAAGACCCCACCTACAGGCACTTCGAAAGGATCGTGAACCTGACGCTCCACGCCGCCCTATTCGCCGCCCTGAACAGCGGCCTCTGGTTGGTGCAGGAAATGCGTCACCCCTGGGCCCACCTCAACTGGCTGAGCCTGGGTTGGTTGCTGGTGTTGCTGGTTCACGCTGGCGTTGTAGTGGTCCTGCGTCCAACCCCCCGGCCATGACCCTCTCCGCCACGGACCTCAAAGAACTGGAGCTGGCCCTGGCAGATCGCCTTTATTTGCAAGTAGCCAGTTGGCATCTCTACCTCGGCGACGCCGGCCTGGCCCAGGCCCTGGCGATCGAATGTTCCGCCCGGCTGGACCAGGGGGCGGAGGTGTGCGCGCGCCAGGCCCTTGAGGCGGTGCAGGTGCCGATCGGCGCCGGTTCCACCCGACTGCCCCTAGCTCGGCTGGTGCCCGCCGGCCAGCTGCGGGACCTCGAAGAGGTGCTGGAGCAGTTTTGCCGATAAGGTTGCGCCAACTGGCGACGGGCTGTGCTGGTCATTGAGGTCACCAACGCCCGCGATGTGGTGCGTCAACGCCTGGGTCGCCTGGGCGGACGCCTAATTGGCAAGGTGGTGGACGCCGAGGCCCAGGTTGAAAAAGCCCTGATTCAGGAGCTAGAGACGGCCTTCAAGGAATTCGGCATCGAGGCACGCATCTTTTCGGTCGACGGCCCCCGGATGCTGGGTCGCTCGCACCTGGAGATTCCAGTACAGGTGCGAGCTGAACGGGACGTTCGCCTTGACCCTTAGCGCCTCGCGCCAATGCGAGGCAAGCGATCGCGCAACTGGTCTGTCAGATCCTTGACCTCTGGCACCTGGGCAAGGCTGGCCACCACTCCATAGATCAACACGCCCACTCCGCCGGCAAAGCTGCACTCCAGCAGCCGGCCCCAAAGACCAGTGGGCCAGGCCACAGTTACTGACACGCCCCAGGCCGCCAGTCCGGCCAGCACGGCAGCACCGAACAGCAGCATCGTGTCGCGCAGCCACAGCCGCAATGGCAGCCCGCCGAGCTTGGTCTGCAGCGCCAGCAGCAAACCCACGCAGGTGATCAGATTCACCGCCACGGTGGCTAGCACCAGGCCGGCGGCACCGCAATAGAGCCCAGGCAGCAGCTGGGTAGCGCCGGGCAGCGGTCCGCCCACGAAAGCCCAGCAGAAGAGCGCATTCAGGCCGATCCCCGCCATCGACCAGCGGAACGGGGTAACCCCATCGCCGAGGGCGTAGAACACCCGCACCAGCACATCGCGGGCCAGATAGGCGGGCATGCCGATGCCGTAGGCCATCAGCAGGTTGCCCACCAACTCAGCAGCACCGGCATTGAAAGCCCCCCGCTCATAGATCAGCGCCACGATGGGCAACGCCAGCGCCACCATCAACGCCCCCAGGGGCAGCATGCTGGCGTTGGAGAGCATCAACCCCTGACGGATACGACCGACCAGCTCAGGTCGATCGTCCGGTGCCGTCAGCCGGGCATAAACCGGCAGTAGCGGCACCAGCAGGGCATTGGAGAGCAGCCCGAGGGGCGTTTGCACGAGCAGGTTGGCGTAGCCGAGACCCGCCGCCGCCGCCGGGATGCCCGAAGCGAAAAACAGGGACACAAACACGTTGATCTGCAGCATCCCCGAGGAGAGGGTGGCGGGCCCCATCACCTGCAGCACCTCGCGCACACCGGGGTCCCGCCAGTCCCACACCAGCTGAAAGCGTTGCAGCCCTTGCCGGGCCAGGGCTGGCAGCTGAATCAGCCACTGCAGCACCGCCCCCAAAGTTGTGGAGCCGGCCAGCACCACGCCGCCAAGCACCGCCGTGGTGGGCAGGGTGATCGCGGCACCGAGCTGCCACCACAGCACGGCGATACCAGCGATCACGGCCACGCTCGAGAGCAAGGGGCTCACCGAGGGCAACCAAAACTCATCAGCAGCATTAAGGGCTCCAAAGCCAAGGCCGATCAGCCCGGCAAATAGGGCCATCGGCGCCATCCAACGCAGCTGCAGCACGGCGATGTCGTGGCGGGTGGCATCCAGGCCCGGGCCCACCAGGGTGATCAGGGGGCCAGCGAACACCAGCAGCAACACCGTCACCCCGAGCAACCCGGCCCCCACCAGGGTGTTGATTGCGGCCAGCACGTAGGCGCCCTCTTGGCGGGGCCGGCGGGCCAGCACGCTCACCATGGCGCTGTGGAAAGGCCCGTTGATGCCGCCCAGCAGGATCAGCAGAAAGCCGGGCAGCACGTAGGCGTAGTTGTAGGCGTCGTAAGCAGCGCCAACGCCGAAGGCCGCTGCAATGGCCTGCTGCCGCACCAGGCCGGCCAACTTGCTGAGGGCAGTGGCCACTGCCACAACCAGCGCAATGCGCCTGAGGGACTTTGCCATCCATTGGGGCCCAAGGCCCGGGAGTTGGCGGCAGTATGGCTGGCCTGCTCCAATCCACCCCAACCCGCCCGCCATGGCCACCTGCGTGCTCAGCCTCGGCCCCCTGGTGGAAGGCACCTTGGTGAAGCGCTACAAGCGCTTCCTGGCCGATATCGAACTAGAAAACGGCGCGCTGGTCACGGCCCACTGCGCCAACACCGGGCCGATGACCGGAGTGCTGCACCCCGGCGGAAGGGTGCGCTTGCGCCACGCCCCTTCCCCCAGCCGCAAGCTGGCCTGGACCTGGGAGCAGGCCCAGGTACCTGGCGCCGATGGCACGCCCATCTGGGTGGGCATCAACACGGCCCTCCCCAACCATCTGGTGCGGGCCACGATTGAGGCCGGTTGCCTGGAGCCCTGGCTGGGGCCGATCGCGGCCATCCGCGCCGAGGTGCCCTATGGCGAAGGGCGTCGCAGCCGCATCGACCTGCTGCTCACCCCAGCGGAAAACGCCGCCGATCCCAGGCCGATCTACCTGGAGGTGAAAAACACCACCTGGAGCGAAGGGCAGCTGGCCCTTTTCCCAGACACCGTTACTGAGCGGGGCCAAAAACACCTGGTGGAGCTGATGGCCCTGCTGCCAGAGAGCCGGGCCGTGCTGGTGCCCTGCCTTAGTCGCGGCGATGTGAGCCGCTTTGCGCCGGGCGACGCGGCCGACCCGCGCTACGGCGAACTGTTTCGCCAGGCCCTGGCGGCGGGCGTGGAGGTACTGCCCTGCCGCTACAGCTTCAGCGCCAGCGAGGTGAACTGGCATGGGATTGCGGCTGTGGAAACCCACGGCCCCGCCTAAGGCGCTGGCTAAGCGCCACAATCCCGCGATGCTTCCGTTCCACTGGCTCACCCAGACCCTCGCCCTGGGCCTGGGCATTTCCTTCAGCCCACTCAACATCGCTCTGGTGGCCCTGCTGCTGCTGGGCCCCAACCCACTGCGACGCTGCTCCACCTACCTGGGGGGCTGGATACTCGCCAACGGCGGCGCGCTGGCAGCGGTGGTGCTGGTAGGCAGTCGCTTCAGTTGGGCCATGCAGCTGGGTAGCCGCGGCCAGGTGCTGATGGACCTGATCGGTGCCGGAGCCCTGGTGGCCTTGGGGCTGTTCCAGCTAACCCCTGCGGTAGCCATCGGTGAGGAGAGCTGGGCGATGCAACTGATGGGCCAGCTGCCCGAGCTCGACTGGTTTCCCCTGCTCGGGCTTGGGGCCGGCTGTGCCTTGATCAGCCCGGAAAATCTGGTTTTTTACGCCAAAGAAGGCGGCATGTTGCTCACCAACCACACCTCCCTGCGCGGCGATCTGGAGGTGGGCGCCGTATTTGTGGCCGTAACGACCTCACTACTGCTGCTGCCACCACTGGCCTGGCTGCTGAGCGGCGGCAGGCTGCGCCAGCCCCTGAGCCGCCTCAACGACTGGCTTGTGCATCGGGCCGAATGGCTGGTGGGGGTATTTGCCCTAGTGCTGGGGGTTTATCTGGGCTGGCAGGGAATTGAGGGCCTCCACCAGATGACCCTGGGAGCCGCAGCTCTGACCTAAGGGGCCCATAGAGTTGATTCACCGAGACCTCGACGCTGTGGATACCCGCGCTTTCAAACGCTCCTTGCACCACTCGGAGCGTTACAACCGCCGAGGCTTCGGTTTGGGCAATGAGGTGGCGGGAAGCCTGGAACAGGCCTACCAAAGCGATCTGATCGCCAAGCTGCGGGAGAGCGGCTACTCGCTCGAGAGCGGCCGCCTCACCGTGCGGCTGGCGGAAGCTTTTGGGTTCTGCTGGGGCGTAGAGCGGGCGGTGGCGATGGCCTACGAAACCCGGCGCCACTACCCCACTGAACGGATCTGGATTACCAACGAAATCATCCACAACCCTTCGGTCAACGATCACCTGCGCGACATGAACGTGCTGTTCATCTCCGTGGAAGACGGCATGAAAGATTTTTCGGAGGTTGCCAGCGGTGATGTGGTGATCCTGCCCGCATTCGGCGCCACCGTGCAGGAGATGCAGCTGCTGAGCGAGCGGGGCTGCCACATCGTTGATACCACCTGCCCCTGGGTCTCCAAGGTGTGGAACACGGTGGAAAAGCACAAAAAGCACTCCTTCACCTCGATCATTCACGGCAAGGTGAAGCACGAGGAAACCCTCGCCACCAGCAGCTTCGCCGGCACCTACTTGGTGGTGCTCGACCTGGCCGAAGCCCAGATGGTGAGCGAATACATCCTCGGCAACGGCGATCGGCAATCCTTCATGGCCCGCTTCGCTAAAGCCTGCTCGCCCGGCTTCGACCCCGACCGCGATCTGATCCGGGTGGGCGTCGCAAACCAGACCACCATGTTGAAGAGCGAAACCGAAGAGATTGGCCGCCTGTTCGAGCGCACCATGCTGCAGCGCTTCGGCCCCATTGAGCTCAATGAGCACTTCCTGGCCTTCAACACCATTTGCGACGCCACCCAGGAGCGCCAGGACGCCATTTTCGCCTTAGTTGATGAGCCCCTCGACCTGATGGTGGTGATCGGCGGTTACAACTCTTCCAATACCACCCACCTGCAGGAGATCGCCGTCAGCCGGGGCATCCGCTCCTTCCACATCGACACCCCCGAGCGCATTGGCCCTGGCAACCGCATCGAGCACATGCCCCTAGGGGGCGAGCTCGAAATCGAGCTGCCCTTCCTGCCTGAAGGTCCAATCCGAGTGGGCATAACCTCCGGGGCCTCCACTCCCGACCGGGTGGTGGAAGACGTAATCGAGCGGCTGATCGAACTCTGCGAAGCCTGAGCCGAACCAAGGTGTCCGGGTGTCACAGCGGGCGGCACTTGGGCCCACCAGGGGCTTTACATTGATTAAAGAACCTCTTGAACAAGTCCGGCATCCTGCTGCCAGGGCTGGTCAAACGCCAGGAGTTGCCGTTGTTGCCTTTGTCGTTGTCAACCGCACCAGCCCATCCGTCGTCCAAGGGAGAGCTGGGCTCCGGTCCGTTGTTGCGCCACAGCGATGATCCGAGGGTGCGGCGCTATGCCAGTGCCTTTGCCGACGTGATGGAAATGCGAGCCAGCTCGCCCGTTGTCTCCCAATACCTCGATCACCACGAGGGCTGGTTTCGCCGTTGCGCTGCCCCGATGAGTGTGGAAGCCCTGGGCACGCGGGGCTACGCCCTGACTTTGGGCACCTTTGGCAACTTCGGCTTCGAGGTGGAGCCCACCATCGGCCTGGAATTGCTGCCCCAAGACCAGGGGCTGTACCGAATCTTGACCGTGCCCCACCCCGGCGGCGATCCCAAGCTTGAAGGGCTTTATGACGTCGAGTTCAACGCCTCGCTGCAACTGGACCAAGCCAATGATGCTGCCGTCGCTTCCAACGATCCCTGGCCCCAAACTTTGGTGCGCTGGGAGCTCGACTTGAGCGTCTGGGTACGCCTACCCGGGGTGATCACCCTGCTGCCTGATGGGCTGGTGCAGTCGAGCGGCGACCACCTGCTGCGTCAGATCGTGAGGCAGATCTCTCGCCGGCTCACCTGGAAGGTGCAGGAAGATTTCCACGGCAGCCACGATCTGGAGTGCCCACCGCGGCGAAGCGCCCAGTTCTAAATCAACTGGGCTGTCTTTCTAACTTGAGACCTAGCCCGCAAACCAGCACTCAAGCAGGGCGGTTTTCCCAGATTTTGTTGAGGATCTGAAAGCCACTCACCGCCTGCCACAGAAACAGGGTCATCATCGCCATGTTGAGGCCCACATGGACCTTGCGGGCGATCAGATTGCCCTGCTGCATCAGGGGGGTAAGCGACACCGCCAGGGCAATCAAGCAGGTCATGCCAATGCCCACTAGCAGGTGGGGGCCTACAAATAATTTGCCGTTATTGAGGTAGGTGACGGCCATGCCGCCAAAGGTACCCAGCACGGTGAGGGCCAGGATCAGGCTGCCGATCTGGAAATGGCGCTTGGCAAATTGCCCCTTGATCAGCTGCTTGCGGGTCTCAGCATCTGCGGTGCGGGTTTTCTTGGCCTTGATGCCAAGGAGCATCCCGTAGCTGGAGAGGGCCAGCAGACCCAGCATCAATAGGGGATGGAGGAAGTTGAGGTTGTAGGCGAGGGCTTCAGGCATGGCGTCAGAGGGGGCTAAGGAATGGCTGCGGCAAGTGCGCAGCAGAACAGGACTTATGGAGCGAAACTACAACTCACTGCGCCCCACCAAGGGCGTCAATGCAGAAAATGACGGCGACCGGTTACCACCATCGCCAACCCAAGGGCATTGCAGGCGGTGATCGAATCGGCGTCGCGCACGCTGCCGCCAGGCTGAATGACAGCAGTGATGCCCTGACCAGCCGCCAGCCGCACGGTGTCATCGAAGGGGAAGAAACCATCGCTAGCCAGCACCGCGCCCCGGGCCCGATCCCCGGCCGCTTCCAAGGCCAGCCTGGCCGAGCCAACCCGATTCATCTGACCGGCGCCAATGCCCAGGCTCTGACCACCCTTGGCCACGGTGATGGCATTGGAGCGCACGTGGCGAGCCAGCTTCCAGGCAAAACCGAGGTCGTCGAGCTCCTGGGCTGTGGGCTGACGTTCGCTCACCACCTGCCAGGCCGCTCCATCAACCGGTTGATCGTCTAGCTCCTGTACCAGTACCCCGCCCAGCAGGGTGCGCAGCTGGCGCCTGGACGCCAGGCCGATCGCCGCAGGATTCAATTCCAGCAGGCGCAGATTGGCTTTCGTGGCCAGCCGCTCCGATGCCGGTCCATCAAAGCCAGGCGCCACTACACATTCAAGGAACAGGCTGGTCAGCAATTCGGCGGTGGCTAGATCGACCACACAGTTGATAGCCACAATGCCGCCGAAGGCTGAGAGTCGATCGGCGTCAAGGGCCCGGCTGAGGGCAGCGGCGCCGTTGTGGCCGATGGCCACACCGCAGGGGTTGGTGTGCTTAACCACAACCGCCGCGGGCTGGGCCCCGGGGCCGTAGCCAAACTCCCGCACGGTGGCTAAGGCCGCATCTAGATCGATCAAGTTGTTGTAGCTGAGCTCCTTGCCCTGCAGTTGCACCGCGGCGCCCCAGCCGGCAGCGGGCTCGCTATGCCAGGTGGCCTGTTGGTGGGGGTTTTCGCCATAGCGCAGGCTCTGACGGGCGGGCAGTTCCAGTCGCAGGGGCGCCGCCACCGTTGAAGGGACCTCGGCTGCGCCGGCCAGCTGGCCTGCCAGCCAGCTGCTGATCGCCGTGTCGTAGCTAGCGGTGTGCTGGAAAGCTTCCAGCGCCAGCTGGCGCCGCAGGGCGGGGCTGATGGCTCCGGTGCGCAGACACTCAAGGAAGGGGCCGTATTGGCTGGGGCTGGTCAGCACCACCACATCGGCGTGATTTTTGGCCGCTGCCCGCACCATTGCCGGTCCGCCGATATCGATGTTCTCGATGGCGGTATCGAATGCCACCTCGGGGTTGGCAACTGTTTCTCGAAATGGGTAGAGGTTGACCACCACCACGTCGATCGGCGCAATGCCCTGGGCCTCCAGATCAGCCTGGTGGCTGGGCTCGCAGCGGCGGGCCAGGATGCCGCCATGGATGCGTGGGTGCAGGGTCTTGACCCTGCCACCCAAGATCTCAGGGGCGCCGGTGTGCTCCGCCACCTTGGTGACCTCAAGCCCGGCCGCCTTGAGGGCGGCAGCGGTGCCGCCACTAGAAATCAACTGATAGCCAGCCTCCAGCAGCCCCTCGGCCAAGGGCACCAGGCCCTCCTTATTGGAGACGCTGAGAAGGGCCGTGGGGGCCATGGCTGCCAAACGTGCAGGTCTAGAGCCAACCTACGCAGCAACCGATCACCCTCCATGAGTAGCCAAACCAGCCAACCCAACGACCAACTGATCCGCAGTGGCCCGGACCTGTGCGACCGGCGCCTTGTGCTGCTGCACGGCTGGGGAGCGGATGCCGACGACCTGCTCGACCTGGCCGAGGTGCTGGTGGGGCCAGAGGTGAGCGTGGTGGCCCTGCGGGCACCACTGCCGCATCCAAGCGGTAGCGGCCGCCAGTGGTACGACCTGCAACAGCCAAATTGGCCCCAGCTGCCTGCCGCTCGAACCCAGCTGCTAGAGCGGCTCCTGGCCCTAGCGGCGGAGGTGCCCCTGCAGCAAACGGCTCTGCTGGGCTTCTCCCAAGGCGCAGCAATGGCCCTTGATGTGGCCACAGCCGGCAGCGGCCTACCCCTGGCCGCTCTGATCGGCTGCAGCGGCTACCCCCATCCCGGCTGGCAACCAAGCGCAGCATCCCTGCCAAAAATCCTGCTCACCCATGGCGAACAGGATCCTGTGGTGCCCTACGGAGCCAGTGAGGCCCTGAAAGAGCAGTTGCAACTCGGTGGCATCGACACCGAACTGGTTGGCTTTACAGGCGGCCACACAATTGACAGCTGCCTGTTTCCTGCCCTGCGGAGCTACTTGGCCAGCCAGTGGTCATGCTGAACAACCAGTGGCCCACCTGAGTTCCGCCAGGGCAAAGCCAAGCTCAGACGAAGGCGTATTCGTACTCCTCCATTTCTTCCCAGTCGTCGGCGGCGAGGGCTTCGATGCCTTCGAAAAGCACCTCCTCACCGATGCGGTCGACGATCGTCCGCAGTGAGGGAAACAGGAAATGGTTTTCCTCGGCGTACTGGGCGCTGAACAGGCCCTTTTCGCCCCAGAAGAAGCGATCAGTGGTGTGCTCGTTGCGGCGCACGTTGAGAATTGCTGGGGGCACCAACAGCTCCTCAGCAATGAAGCGGCGTGCTGCCGTGACCGGCTTGTGGGAGCCGGTCTCGAGATTGAAAGTGGGGACATGCGCCAGCACCCGCTGGCCCGCGAGCCGGCGACGGCTGATCCGCTTGCGCTTTTTGGACATTGAACTGCTCCCGAGAAGGAAGGATTAAGAGAAGGAAGAGAAACCGGAGGGGGAACGGACAGTGGGGGCGCAAAACATGCGCAGGGTCCGTGACTCAGCCCACCCGCACTCCCCAAAATTTGGAGAGCAGGGCGACGCCCAAACGTTCTGTTGTCCGAGAGAGTCAGCAGGCCCAGGGGTCAGTGACGCCACACCCCGCCCATTCGGGGTGCAGAACAACAGGAAGCAAGATCGGCGTAAGTCGGATCTGTCACTGCTGTAGCCTGAATTGCCGAAATGGGCAACAAAGGGTGAGGGCGTCACGACGACGAACCGCTGCCCGCTTGCGGACCGCGCCGTATTGGTCGATACCGCACATCTTAAGACTTTTTTCTGGTTTTCCCACGCCTTATCCAAATTTTTTGGAACACGGCCAGGACTGAGGGCAGCAGATGCAAGTCTCCAACCGCTTTCTCGCCCTACTACGCTTCCAGCTAGCCCAGTTCGCTGATCGCAGCGACCTGAGCTCCCTGGTGGTTTATGTCACCCAGCCCGGCGAAGCCAACGCCCCCATTCTTGTACCAATCGGCCAGTGGCCGAGTGATGGTCGAGCCCTGCCGGCGGTCGAAGCCGGCAGTCCGCTGAGCCTGCCAGCCGAGGAGCGGCGCTGGCTGCCGCTGCGCCACCAAAGGGTGCTGCTGGGCGCGATCCAGGTGGAAACCAGCGTGGTGCCCTGGCCAGACAGCCTCGGGCAGCGGCTCCAGGCCGTCGCCCTGTGTCTTACCGAAGCGCTCTGCCTTGATCTGGAACAACAGCAGTTGCAGCAGACCCTCGAGCAACAGCAAGCCGAATTGGGCCTGCTGTTGCACCAGCTGCGCAACCCCCTCGCCGCCCTGCGCACCTTCGGCCAACTACTGCTGCGGCGCCTCGAACAGGACCAGCAGAACCGACCGCTGGTGGAAGGCTTGCTGGCGGAAGAGCGCCAGCTCAACCGCTACGTGGATGCCCTCAGCCAGCTGGGCCGCCACGAACAAGCCGCCGTCAGCGGCGAAGCGGCGGCGCCCCTGCTACTTCCCCCCGGGCTGGTGGGGCCAGAGGGCCAGCCCCTGCTCGACTGGCTTGAACCCTTGGTGCAGCGGGCTGCTGCCACGGCCTCTCTGCAGGGCCGCCCCTGGTATCCGCCATCCTGCTTGCCCAACTGGCACGGGGACAGTGGCGCCGTGGCTGAAATTTTGGCCAACCTGCTGAACAACGCCTTTCGATACAGCCCCAGCGGCACGGCCATCGGCCTGGACTGCCAGGCACTGGCGTCAGGGGACTGGCAACTGACGGTTTGGGATGGCGGCGAGCCGATCGCCGCAAACGAGCGCCAGGCCATCTTTGAACAGGGTTTCCGGGGGCGGCAGGGGCAGGGGCGGCCGGGGACGGGGCTGGGACTGGCTCTGGCCAGAGATCTGGCCCGCAGCCTCGGTGGCGAGCTCAATCTGGTGTTGCCGCCGGCAGCCGTTGCCCGGCAACTGCCCCAGCGGGGCAACGCCTTTTGCCTCAGGCTGCCAGCCGCGGACCCACACCCAGCAGCAGGGCCATGAGCAGCAGGGCCAGAGCTTCTGTCCATTCGACACAGGCTCCGTAGCTATCGCCGCTATGGCCGCCGAGACGGCGGCCGAGCCATAGGGGCACTAGCACCGCTGGCAGCAAACCCACCCCCTGGGGCCAAGGCCAGCGGGTCCAGGCCGCTAGGCCCAGGGCCAGGGCGAACACCAGCAGGGCCGGCACCAGTTCCGCGGCCAGACCCCGCCAGTGCTGCCGGTGAAAAGCAGCACTGCCCTGCTGCCTCAAATATGGAAACCACTGCATGGCCAAAAGGGGTGACACCCGGCCCCAGAAAGCCGCCCAGAGCATGGCCAGCGGGGCAGCGGCCCCTAGGCAAAGCAGGGCTGCTGCCTTGAGCAGCAGCACCACCACCAGGGCCTGCACCCCCGATGCGCCCACCCGGCTATCTGCCATCGCCTCCAAGGCCCTAGGGCCGGCGCCCAAGCCATCAGCCGTATCCATTGCGCCATCAACGTGCAAGCCACCGGTGAGCACCAACCCGAGCGCTAGCACCAAGGCCACCTGGGCTCCAAGGGGCAACCAGCCAGCGGCAAGCCACCAGAAAAAGCCCTGCAACCCGCCAAGCACCAGGCCGATCAGGGGAGCGAAGCGGGCAATACGCTCAAAGCGCGGCGGCACTCCTGGCCAGGCGGGCAGCACCGAATAAAACACCCAGGCACCGGCCAGATCGCCCAACCAGCCGGGAATCGCCCCAGAAAATGACTTCGACACGGGCTCTAGCAAGCGACACCTAGCGTCAGGACAGCACCTGTTCGGCGCAATCAGCTTCCCACCAGCGTTCTCCTTCGACATCACGGCCCAGTGCAGCCGCACCCGGGCCCGCTGCGGCTGCTTTCACACCCCCCATGGGGTTGTCACCACACCGCGGTTCATGCCCGTGGGCACCCTGGCCACGGTGAAAGGGGTTACGGCGTCCCAACTGCGGGACACCGGCGCCCAGATGGTGCTCTCCAACACCTATCACCTACACCTGCAGCCGGGGGAGCAGATCGTGGCGGATGCCGGTGGCCTGCACCGCTTCATGGCTTGGGACGGGCCGATGCTCACCGATTCCGGCGGCTTCCAGGTTTTCAGCCTCGGCGACATCAACACCATCGACGACCACGGCGTGGTGTTCCGCTCACCGCGCGACGGCGCCCGCATCGAACTCACCCCCGAACGCTCGATGGCGATCCAGATGGCCCTAGGGGCCGATGTGGCCATGGCCTTCGACCAATGCCCCCCCTATCCAGCCAGTGAGGCAGATGTGGCTGCTGCCTGCCGGCGCACCCACAGCTGGCTGGAGCGCTGCATCACCAGCCACACCAAAGCCGACCAGGCCCTGTTTGGCATCGTCCAAGGGGGCTGCTTCCCCCACCTACGCCAGGAGTCGGCCCAGGTGGTGGCCTCCATGGGCCTGCCCGGGATAGCCGTGGGCGGCGTGAGTGTCGGCGAGCCCACCGAGGAAATGCATCGGATCGTGCGCCAGCTGGGGCCGCTGCTGCCTGATGCCGTGCCCCACTACCTAATGGGCATAGGCACCCTGCGGGAAATGGCCATCGCCGTGGCCAACGGCTTCGACCTGTTTGATTGCGTGATTCCCACCCGCCTCGGCCGCCACGGCGCGGCCCTGGTGGGTGGCGAACGCTGGAACCTCAAGAACTCCCGCTTCCGCCACGACCACACCCCCATGGATGCCAGCTGCCCCTGCCCAGCCTGCCGCCAGCACAGCAGGGCCTACCTGCACCACCTCATCAAGAGCGAAGAGCTGCTGGGCAAAATTCTGTTGAGCTTGCACAACATCACCCAGTTGGTGCGCTTCTCAACCGCCATGGGGCAAGCCATCCGCGACGGCTGTTTTGCAGAGGATTTCGCTCCCTGGGAACCGGACTCCCCAGCCGCCCACACGTGGTAGCGTCCGCCCCTAGCTCAGTGAATTCCGGGATGGCTTCCTACGCCCTGCAAACCCTGGCCCAACTCCCCGAGGCCTACCAAGCCTTCGGACCACTGGTCGACATCCTGCCGATCATTCCCCTGTTCTTTCTGCTGCTTGCCTTCGTGTGGCAGGCCTCCGTCGGCTTTCGCTGAATCCGGCCTCAGCCCTGCCTGAGCACCTCCCAGGCAAATTTGGGCAGAGAGAGCATTCGGCGCCAGCGACTGGGCTCCTGAATCAGCCGGTATAACCATTCAATCTGCAGGGCTCCCATCCAAGCGGGGGCTCTTTTTTTGACCCCAGCCCAAACGTCAAAGCTGCCGCCCACACCCATCCAGAGGCCGCCATTGCGCCCAGGCAGCTGCTGAATCCAGGTTTCCTGGCGGGGTACGCCTAGGGCCGCCAGCACCAGATCGGGCCGAGCAGCCAGCAGCTGCTGCTCCAAGCCAGGCCAGGCTTCAGCCGGTTGGTATCCATGGGCATGCAGCACCAGCTTCAGCCCGGGAAGCTCCTGGCGCAAGCGCGCAGTGAGCTGCTCCATCACCTCCGGTGAGGCCCCCACCAAAGCCACCCTCCAGCCATGGGAAGCAGCGTGAGTGAGCAAATCACGGGCCAGCTCAATCCCTGGACTGCGACGCACCCGGTAGCCCTGGCGCCCTAGGGCCCAGACCACGCCGGCACCATCCGGAATCACCAGGGCCGCCGCGGCTATGGCAGCCCCCAAAGCTGGATCGGCCTTAGCGGCCATTGTCATCTCAGCATTCAGGGTGACGATCTGCCCACCACTGCGCTGCCGCAGGGCCAACGCCGCTGCAAACACATCTGGACACACGCTCACCGGCACCCCCAGAACCTTGGTGCGCAGTGGTTCAGTTGCTGTTGATGCCATCAGGGGTGAGGTGGGGGTGGAGAATATATGGCTGGCCTACCACTGGCATAGGGACATCCATGGCGCAATCCCTGCCACTGAACAATCCGGCCCATCAGCCGCAACCCGCCGTTTCAGCCGCCTTGGATCCGGCTCAGGCCTGGGCCCTGCTGCAAGACCTGGATAGTCAAATTGATCGGGTGGTGTTGAGCCGCCAACACCCGATCACGGGACTGCTGCCCGCCAGCACCGCCCATACGGTGCACGGCAACTACGCAGACGCCTGGGTGCGCGACTGCGTTTATTCAATCCAATGCGTCTGGGGACTTGCCCTGGCCCATCGCCGCCTGCGGGGGGACAGTCGCCGCGTATACGAGCTTGAAGCGAGGGTGCTGCAACTGATGCGCGGCCTGCTCAACGCCATGCTGCGCCAGGCACCGAAGGTGGAGCGCTTCAAGCACAGCCTGCATCGCCTGCATGCCATCCACGCCAAGTTCGACACGGCCACCGGCGCTGCTGTAGTGGCCGATGACGGCTGGGGGCATCTGCAACTCGATGCCACGGCGCTGTTTCTGCTCCAACTCGCCCAGCTGACCCGCTCAGGCCTGGTGGTGGTGCAAAGCAGCCACGAGCGCGACTTCGTTCAAAACCTGGTGTACTACGTGGCCCGCGCCTACCGCGTAGCCGACTACGGCATCTGGGAAAGGGGCGACAAAGGCAACCACGGCCTCCCAGAACGCAACGCCAGCTCGATTGGCCTGGTCAAGGCCGCTCTGGAATCCCTGGAGGGACTCGATCTCTATGGACCCCACGGTGATGGCCGCAGCTGTCTGGTGATCCCCCACGACGCCATCGTGCGGCTGCGTCGGGCTCTGGACGCCCTGCTGCCGCGGGAATCAGCGAGCAAGGAGGTTGACAGCGCCTGCCTAGCGGTGATCGGCTATCCCGCCTGGGCCGTGGACGACCCAGAGCTGAGGCGGCGCACCCGCGCCAAGATTCGCGCCGAGCTGGGTGGGGCCTACGGGTATAAGCGCTTCCGCCGCGATGGCCACCAAACCGTGGTCGAAGACCACACCCGCCTGCACTACGAACGGGAGGAACTGGCGGAGTTTGAGCACATCGAATGCGAATGGCCCCTGTTTTGGGCTTATGAACTGATCACCGCCTGCTGCGAAGAGCGCTGGGAGGAGGCCCGCCAATGGCGCCAGCGCCTACATGAAGTGAGCCTGGAGCAAGCGGAGGGCGGCCTGCTCCCCGAGCTCTATCTGGTTCCCGAAGCAGCGATAGCAGCCGAACGGCAACAGCCCGGCAGCCAGCTCCGACTGGCAAACCCCAACGTGCCTTTGCTGTGGACCCAAAGCCTCACCTGGCTCTCCGACCTGTTGCTGGCCGGATTAATCAGTCCAGACGATCTCGATCCAACCGGGCGACGCCGGCCCAGCACTCTCGGCGCCGACCGGGTGCTGGTGGCTCTGGTGCCAGCTAATGCGGCTATCGCGGTCAGCCTGGAGGCGGCTGGACTGCCCCTGGCCCATGGCCCCAGTGACAACTCCGACCCCAACAGCACCAATGCGGCCATCCGCATCGGCAGCTCCCAGGAGCTGGCGATGCGGATGGCCCAGGTAGGTGCAAACCCCGCCCTCGGCCTCAGCGGCCATCCACCCGTGCGGATGGAAACGATGGCTACGGCTCGCCTGTACCGGCAGGGAACCAGCTGTTTAGCGTTTTTCCCAGCCGTGCTGGAGGAAGACACCTTCTACCTGGCAGACGATCCTGAGCAGCTCGTGGACGCCGTGACCGCCGAACTGCGCCTGTTGCAGCGCCACTGGCGCGGAAGCGGCGCGCCGCTGCTGCTGCTGCCGATCGCCGAGGGAGCCTTCCAGGCCAACCCAGATGCCTTCCTGAGGCTGGGGCAGAAGTTGCAGGCAGGTTTGCTGGACGGCGTCCCCGTGCAGCTGGCCCCGCTGGCAGAACTCATCGACCAGGGCAGCTGGGTAGAGCTGCCTGCCCAAGCGCCAGGGACCGTGCTTCTACCGCCTGCGCCCATAGCCACCCCGTTGCGGGCTGGCACCAGCCAGACCCCCCTTAGCGCCAAGGAGGAGCAAGAACTCGAACGCGAGGACATCAGCATTGGCGAACTCGCCGATCGGCTCTGGCGCAGCTCCTCCCTGGAAGAGCAGGGCGAGGTGCTGGAGCAGTTAGTGCGGCGCCTAGGACCCGACTCCCGGCTGCAGGGGCCGGCCGGCAGCCAACCAGTGCGCCTGCATGACCTGTTGGAGGAGGTCTACCGCCGCGCCCTGGCCGAAGCCGACTGGAACGTGGTGCGGCGGGTTGCTGGCGCCCTCGATCTGGTCCATCCCCAGCTGGAAGATGCCCTCACCGACCTGCTGGTGCGCCAGAAGCAGGTGGTGGTAGGACGCAACTACACCAGCGATTCGCGCATCAGCGAGCCCCAGGGCAGCGCCAGCATCGCCGCCATGATCCGTCGCTTCAGCGGCGAAGACGGCCGTGAATGGATGCTGCAGCAGGAATTGCTACTTGCCCTCGACAGCCTGGCCCGCCACGAGCCGGCCCTGCTGAGCGGCAGCCTCACCCTGCAACTGGGACAGCTGCTGCTGCTACTCACCGGCGAACTGGCCAGCGAAGCCGAGCTCAACCCCATCGACGCCTTCGAAGCCCTTTGCGATCAGCCCCCCCACGCCATCCAGCGCCGGCTGCGGACCGTGCTGGCTGATCTGGAACATGCCAAAGCCTCCCTGCAGCGCCAGGAGCAACTGCATGTGAGCGGCCGGGTGCGTTGGGACGTTCCCGATCCCCTGGCAGAGCTACCCAAGGGCGGCTGCTGGCTGCAACATCGGCTGCGGCTCGGGGCCCTAGGGCGCGTGCCCCGCGATTTCTATCCCGGTATCTGGGATCTACTGCACCACTGCCACGGCATCGTCATCGGCGACAAGCTGGAGAAGCGCAACCGCCTGGACAGCGGTCCCCTATTGAGTGAAAAGACACCTGGCGAACGTAATTTCGCCGCCCTTGTCGATCACCTGCTCAGCAAAATCGAAGCGCCCGACTATCGGCAGCTGTGTACGGAAACCCTGCTCACCTTGATCACCTTTATGGGTACTAATCCCGAGGTGGTATTTGACGACGACCTGGTGTTAGACGTGGTGATCGGTCACGCCGTGAGGGTGGGCTGGCAGCAACGCCACCCAAATATTCCTGAATCCCAATACGGCCTGCACAAGGCAGACGCCTGGGATCAGTTTTATCTGGCTTCGCCAGCTGATTGCCGCCGCTGGCAGCTGGCAGCTCTGCGCCAGCTCACCAGCCTGGAAATAGCCCCAGCCGCAAGGGCAAGTTCGACGACCTAGATCGGCGCCTCCAGGCTCATGCAGAGATTGGGCTGCTCGACGCACTGCTCAATCAGGTCAGCCAGCTGCAAAGCCCGGGAAGCCTGCAAGCCATCCACCGCCGGGGTCTCCACACCCCGCACGCACTGGAGGAAATGCTCTAGTTCGGCGTAAAGGGGCTCAATGGAGGTGGTACTGACCTCTTCAATTACTCCATCGGATCTGTAAACCAGCTCGCCGTGATCTGCGCTCACCGACTCGTGAGCGCGGCGATGAATGTGTAAGGTGCGATTAAGAAAATCCGTCTCTACCAAGCTGCCGCGGCAGTGGGCACTAAGGCTGCGAATCTTGCGATGGGCCATCTTGCTAGCCGTCAGGCTGGCCACCACACCATTAGCAAAGGCCAAGGTGGCGTTGACGTAGTCGATTGGTCCCTCAGCACTGCGACCTCCGGCCGCCGCCAGGCGAATCACTGGCGCCCCAGCCAGCTCCAGCACAAGGTCAATGTCGTGGATCATCAGGTCGAGCACCACCGACACGTCATTGGCGCGGTCTGGGTTGGGACTGTGACGGCGCGCTTCAAGCACTACCACCTCCTCATTGGCCACAACCTTGACCAATTCCCGGAAGGCGGGATTGAAGCGCTCGATATGGCCCACCTGCAGCAGACGACCGGCCTGCTCGGCCGCATGGATCAACTCAACCGCCTCCTCCTGACTGGCCGCAATCGGCTTCTCGATCAGCACGTGCACCCCGGCCTTCAGGCAGGCCAAGCCGACGCGGTGGTGAAGCAGGGTGGGAACGGCGATACATACAGCGTCCACCTCGGGCAACATTTCCTCGTAGGAGGGGAACCAGCGGCAACCGAACTGCTCGGTAGCTAGCTGACCGCGGCTCCCATCTGGATCAGCCACCCCCACCAGTTCGGCGTCTTTGATCAGGCTCAGCACCCGGGCGTGGTGCCAACCCATGTTGCCGATGCCGATGACACCCACGCGCACAGGGTTCAAGGCAGGGGCTCTCAACTGAGGGCATTATCGGGGGTACGGGGGCCCAGACCGCTGATCAGCCGCCCTCGGTGCGCTCCGGTTCGACGACTGGACGCTCGATCTGCACTCGCTCAATGCGCGGGCCATCCATGGCCAGCACCCGAAATTGGTGGCCTTTCCAACGCAAACCTTCACCGGCCGAGGGAATGTGCTGCAAGCGCTCAAGCAGGAAGCCAGCAAGCGTGTGATGACCTTCCGCCTCAGGCAACTGCAGCGCTAGCTGCCTGTTGAGTTCGAAGATTTCCAGGTCACCTGCCACCGACCAGCAGCCTTCGCCGAGTTGCTGCAGATCCTGGGCCGCCTCAAGGGAATCTTCTTCCTCGCCAACAATCTCGCTAGTGAGGTCGGCCACCGTGACCAGCCCCTCCGTACCACCATGCTCATCCACCACCACCAGCAGGGGCTGACCACTGCGAATCAGGGGCAGGAGCTCCGCCAGGGAAGTGCTCTCCTGCACCAGCGCCACGGGGGTGATGTAGGGAGCCAGGGGAGTGTCGGCGCTGAGCAGGCCCCTGGCAATGGGATCAGCAAGACGCCGCAAGTCAAGCACCCCACGCACGTCGTCGAGGGAGCTGCCGATCACCGGGAAGCGGGCGTGGGCGGTGTCATGGACCTCGCGCATCAGCTCGGCAAAACTCACATCCAGGGGCAGGGTGACCATGCCGGATCTGGGCACCATCACCTCCCTCACCAAGGTGTCCCGCAGCGAAAAGACTCCCTCCAAAATGTTGCGTTCGTCGGGCATAAGACCGGTGACGTTGCCGGTTTCGATCAAGGTTTCAAGCTCGCCAGCTGACAGGGCAGGCACCAGCTCATCCCAGTTACGGGGTAAGCCCAGCAGGTGCAGCAGCACTCCGCTGCAACGCTCAATGAGGGAAAGCAAGGGGGACAGGTTGCGACTCACCGCAGCCAGCAATGGCGCCAGTCGCAAAGCCGAGCTTTCGGGACGATGCAACACCCAGGCCTTGGGCAGTAAGCCGCCCAGCACGGTGGCAAGCATTACCAGGACAAGAAATAGGCCGGCATCAAGCCAAACCTGGGGAATGGCTCCAGCACCACTTCTGGCGGCAATAGCCAAGCCGAGCTGTTCAGCCAAGCCGCGACCGGCCCAGCCCAATGCCACCAAAGCGAGCGCCGTACCCAGCTGGGTAGCCACCAGGACTCGCCGGAGACGGTGTTGCAGCTTGGCAACGGCTTGGGCACCGGGCTCACCGGCCTCCTGCAGTTGCTGCACCCGGCTAGGCCGCAGGCGAATCAGGGCGAATTCCCCAGCGGCAAAAAAAGCCAGCAGAGCCAGCAAAACGGCCAGCGCCAGGACTTGAATCACAGGAAGCCCAGCCAGGAGAGCCATCAGTGCCCTGACGATAGGGGTTGCTGGGCAATCAGACCGCTGGGGTTGACTGAACCAAGGTGAAATGGGGGTCCCGAGGATCGAACTCGGCTAAGGCGAATTATGAGTTCGCTGCATTCACCAGATTGCTAGACCCCCGAGCCAGCAGTGCTACCAGAGGCCACGCACCGGAGCACCATAGCTGGCACCGCCATCCTGCCAGCCGCGGCCATCAGGCTGGGAGCCAGCGGATCCCAGCCTGCCGGAATAGCCATTTGAAACATCCCCCGTACGCCAGGGCATGGGATCACTCTGCTGCTGAAGTAACACTTGATAGGTATTTTCCACTGCCGTGCCATCCCAGATGATCGTTTGATCGGGGAAGCCGAAGCCCATCACCCTGGTGCCATCACCACCACCCATGGCGATGCCAAATAGATCGGTGATTTGATTGGTGAGGCTCACGCCGCGAGCAAATGGTGCCGTGTAGCTGTAAAAGCGTTGCTCCATCAGCTGGGGCGTGGTCTGCACGACGCCACAGCGGGTAACTTCAACGGGTCCGGCAGCTCCCCCATCGACTGCCTGCCCAGTGCTGTTTGGGGCCTCCAAGGTCGTGGTGCAAACCACAGGGCCCGCCGCTGCAGGGGCCGAGACCAAGGCTCCAACCGAGCACCATGCGGCTACAGCCGAGGACCCTGCGGCTACAGCCAAACCCAAAGTGGACCTTAAGTTGGTGCCGTAAGCCATTGATCCCATCAGCCCAGGGCTGATCCTGTCGTGATGGTCGCAAACTAGTCAACCAATCGCAGATGCACCAGATGTTGTCGACCGTTTCCCTGGCTGCCACGTCATTCACTGCCAGCCCCGCAGAGATGCGCCTGGCCCTGCTTCCCCTGCTCGCCTCCCAGGCCTACCGCCACGGCAACTTCACCTTGGCTTCCGGGCGGAGTAGCCACCATTACGTCAATTGCAAGCCAGTCAGCCTCAGCGGAACTGGCTTGGCCCTGCTCGGCGCCCTGATGCTCGACCAGGTGGAAACGGAAGCGCGGGCGGTTGCCGGCCTCACCCTGGGGGCAGACCCCCTGGTGAGCGCAGTGGCGATGAGGGCTGCCTTGGAGGGCCGGGAGCTCAATGCTCTGATCGTGCGCAAAGAGGCCAAGGGCCACGGCACCGGTGCCTGGCTGGAGGGGCCGCTGCCGGAACCGGGCAGCACCATCACCGTGCTTGAAGACGTAGTCACCACTGGCGGCTCTTCCCTAAAGGCCGTGCAACAGCTGCGGGAGGCTGGCTACACGGTGAGCCGGGTAGTGACAATCGTTGATCGCCAGGAGGGGGGCGTCGAGGCGATGACGGCTGCCGGGCTCGAGCTGCGCAGCCTGTTTCTGCTGGACGAGGTGGCTACCACCGCCGCGGGCCTGGCCAACTCATGAGCTCCGATCCCTGGGGCTGGCAGCCCAGCGGCCCGTGTCGAAGCGAGCAAGCGGGCTACCTGATCCGCCTGGATGGCCCAGATACGGGCAGATTTCTACACGGCCAAACCAGCTCGGCAATCGAAGGCCAGCAGCCCGGCAGCTGGATACCCAGCTGTTGCACCACCGCCACCGGTCGCCTGAGGGCCCTCGCCGAGGTGTTGGTGGATAGGGATGGGGCCTGGCTGCTGCTGCGCGGCGCTGATGGCACCGCCCTTTGGCAGGCCCTTGAGCGGGTGCTGTTCCCCGCCGATCGGGTGCAACTGGGTCCGGTAACCCCGGTGCGTTGGATCACACCACTTGGGGCTGGCTGCGACGGCCTGCCTCAGGTTGCTGATGGGAGCTGGATTGCTCTGGAAGATGGCAGCGGCTGGTTGCTGGGCCGCCAGTTGGTCCTGCTGGCCAACGCCGAGCTGCCCGCCTGGCTAGCCGATCGAGCGCCCCTGCCGGCCAGGGAACAGCAGCGTTGGCGCATCCAGCAGGGGCTGCCGGCGGCCCCAGGTGAGATCAACGACGACACCAACCCCTTCGAAGTAGGGCTCGCCGATCGGGTGAGCCTCAGCAAGGGCTGCTACGTGGGCCAGGAAACCCTGGCCAAACTCGCCACCTACGACGGCGTTAAACAACAGCTGCGGCGCTGGTTCTGGCGCGGAACCCAGGGCCCTGGAGAGCCAGGAACTGTCTTATTTGGCGCCAAGACGGGCGACGAGACCAGCAGCCCCCGGGCGGGCCTGATCACCTCCAGCCTGGCCCTGGAAGATGGCCTCTGGATTGGCCTAGCTCTGGTGCGCCGCCAGTCGCTTCAACAAACCTGCCTGCGCGCCGGCCCCGATCCCGATGGCGCACTGCTGGAGCTATCTCGCCCGCCAGCCTGCGTTGATCCACCGGTGGGTGCCGGCCGTAAATCCTGAAGCGTTAGGGCTGAGCCAGCAGCCAGCGCACCACGGCCCAGGTGGCCAGGCTGTCGTCGCGGTTGTAGAGAAATATCCGCTGCAACTGATTGCGACTGGCCTGGCCCCGGCTGCCGTCTTGGCGGTGCCATTGACGCCACTGGCGCCACCAAAGCAGGCAGCGGGCGCCATCCACCCCTTTCTGGCTCCAGGCAAAGCCCAGCCAGCCGGCCACTGCCTTGAGCCCGTAGCTGCTCACCGGCAGGCGCCAATGGCGCCGCAACCGGGCGTGCACATCCAGCATCCGGCCCCGCAACCGGGCCACCTCAGCCTCACTGGCCCCCTGGCGCTGGGCCAGGCGCACCAGGCCAATTACCTCGGTTTCGCCGTAATGCAGCACCGGCCAATCGGGATAGCGGGCGAGCAAACGCTGCAATCGCTGCCACAGGCGCTGCTCACCATGCTCCTGCAAGGCCAGCAGGGGCTGGTAGCGGGCGGTTTGCTCTAGCCAGCCCCCCGCCCCGTCGCTCTCCAGCACCACAAAGCCGTGCAGGAAATCATCGCGGGCATCGGGATCGGATTCGATGTCGTAGAGCAGCACACCAGGTGCTGTTGCCAACTCGGGCAAGACCGGCCCGCGGCCAAGGCGCTGCGGCAGGCCAGAGGCCTGCACCCGGGCCTGGGCCACCAACTCAGCGGCAATCTCGCGGTGCTGCTCTCCGTAGGCGGCAAGGGCCTCGGCCAACAGCTCTGGATCGCGGGCAGCCAGGTCCGGCAGGCTGGTTACCCCCTGCTCCAGCAACATCTCGCGGCGCTTACCGCCGATACCACTCACCTCGCTGAGATGCCCCATGGCGGAGGCCTCCTTATCGCAGACGCCTCGCCAGCTGCACAGGGTGCACTTTTTGCGATCGCTCACCAAGGGCGGTGGCGTGGACTGGGCAAGATCAGCCGCCAGGCGCTGCAGGCTCTCATCGAGCTGGTGCTGCAGGCCGCTAGCCAATGCCAGGCGCTCCCGCTGCAGGAACCTGCCTTCACCGGCCACCACCAGACCATGGGGCACTGCTGCCTGCTGGTGCTCCGCCAACAGGCGCCCCCAAAGCGCCAGCACCACCCGCGCTTCCCGGGTTAGACGTCGCCCCTGGCGAGCCAATACCGGCCGGTATGCATAGGCACCCCAACGGCTTTGGCCAGCGATGCGCTCCAGCAGGGAGGGATGGGATTCCAATCTCACTCCCTGGGGACCAGCCCCCCGCAGCCGCAAGCCCACTACCCCAGCCGCCCCTGCGGCGCAGGCCGCCTCGCCGTGGCCAGGCCGCTGGGGCAGCAGGGTCTGAAAGCTGCGCAGCTGGTCGCTCAAGGCCAGGGCCCGGTGGGCATTCCACTGCCGCTCGCTGGCAACCCCAAAGCGATCCAGCCAGGCGCGGCGCCTGCATCGCAGCCAACTGCGCAGCAAGCGATCCGTGAGAGCCGGCTCGGGCCCTGAACGTTCAATTTGGGGCCGGGAAGTCAATGCTGGCGTCCACAGACGCCGACGCTAGGGCTGGAGCGCCGCCGGCACCGCAGAATTGCCCCAGCTCGGCATGTCCACCCCCCATGGCCTCAGCCCCCCTACCCCTGGAGGCCAGCCCAATCGCCTTCGGCACCGATGGCTGGCGCGGCATCCTCGGCGTGGACATCACCCTGGATCGACTGCTGCCGGTAGCTGCCGCTGCAGCCCGGGAGCTGGCCCACTCAGCCCCCGAAGGCCTGAAAAGCCGCGAGGTAGTGATCGGCTACGACCGCCGTTTTCTGGCGCCCGAACTAGCTGAGGCGATCTGCAGCGCCGTTAGAGGTTGCGGCCTGGAGCCCCTGCTTTCGGCCACAGCCACTCCCACCCCTGCCAGCAGCTGGGCCGTGGTGCAGCGCCAGGCCCTGGGCGCCCTGGTGATCACCGCCAGCCACAACCCGCCGGAGTGGCTCGGCTTAAAAATCAAGGGACCGTTCGGCGGCTCGGTGGAAGGTGACTTCACCCGCCGAGTGGAGACCCGTCTGGAAGCCGGTGGCATCACCGTGCCGATCCCGGGGGACCCCCAACGCTTCGATGCCCTGGGCACCTACGTGGCGGGCCTGCAGACCAAGGTGGACACTGCAGCACTGGCGGCAGGCCTAGAGCGTCTGGGGCTCACGGTGATTGTCGATCCAATGCACGGCTCAGCAGCCGGTGTGCTGCCGGCCCTGCTGGGCGATGGAGCCAGATCCAGTGGCGTCATCCGCGAGATTCGGGCAAACCGGGACCCCCTATTTGGCGGCAACCCTCCCGAGCCGCTGGCCCCTTACCTGCAGGAATTGATCACGGCCGTAACCGCCAGCACCGCAGCTGGCAGGCCCGCCATGGGCATCGTGTTTGATGGTGACGGCGACCGCATCGCCGCCGTGGATGAGCGCGGCCGCTTCTGCAGCACCCAGCTGCTGATGCCCCTATTCATCGACCACCTGGCCCGGGCTCGCCAGCTGCCGGGCTGCGTAATCAAAACCGTAAGCGGCTCCGACCTGATGCAGCTTGTGGCAGAAGGCCTGGAGCGCCAGGTGCTGGAAAAGCCCGTGGGCTTCAAATACATCGCTGCCGAGATGCTGAGCGGCGAGGTGCTGGTGGGCGGCGAAGAATCGGGCGGCGTGGGCTTCGGCATGCATCTGCCAGAGCGGGATGCGCCCTTTGCAGCCCTGCTGCTGATCGAAGCGCTGGTGGAGGGGGGCGTGCCCTTGGGGGAGCGGATCGATGCCCTGCAGCAGCGCTGCGGTGGTGCCGCCGCCTACGACCGACTCGACCTGCGCCTGCCAGACATGGCAGCCCGCGAGCGCCTCGAGGCAAAGCTGGCCGCAGCACCTCCCAGCGAGGTGGCCGGCAGCCCCGTGCTGGAGGTGATCACCACCGATGGGGTGAAGCTGCGCCTAGGCCCCAGCCACTGGCTAATGTTGCGCTTCTCCGGCACCGAACCGCTGCTGCGGCTCTACTGCGAAGCCCCCAGCGAAGCCCGGGTGGCTGAGGTGCTGGGCTGGGCGCGGCAGCTCGCCGAGGGGATCTGAAGTGCTGGTGATCGCCAGCGGCAACCCAGGCAAAGTCCACGAGTTCAGCCACCTGCTCACCGGGCTGGGCCTGGAGATCCGGCCCCAGCCCAAGGGCCTGGAGGTGGAGGAAACCGGCAGCACCTTCGCCGAAAATGCCCGCCTCAAAGCCACCGCCGTAGCCCGCGCCACAGGCGCCTGGGCCCTCGCCGACGACTCGGGCCTGGCCGTCGAGGCCCTCGGCGGTGCTCCGGGCGTCCACTCGGCCCGCTATGCCGACACGGACGTCGCCCGGATCGCGCGCCTGCTGAAGGAGCTAGCCACTGCCCAGGCCGCCGACCCTGCCGCCAGCCGTGCGGCCCGGTTCACCGCCGCCCTGGCGGTGGCGGATCCCAGCGGCACCATCCGCCTGGAGGTGGAGGGGATCTGTCCGGGCACGATCCTCAAGGCACCACGCGGATCTGGTGGCTTCGGTTACGACCCGGTCTTTCTCGTGGATGAAGCCGGGCGGACCTTCGCGGAGATGGCCAAGGCGGAGAAGGCCCGACTTGGCCACCGCGGTCGTGCCTTCGCCCTGCTGGAGCCCCAGCTGCGTGCCCTGCTGGGCTGACGATCAGCCCTTCAGCGGCGCCCAGGCCATGGTGGCGTTGAACTTCTCGCACCAGATCAGCACCGAGCCCTGCTTGCTGAGATCGATCGAGGCGGGAATGGTGTAGCTCTGCGCTCCCATACTGGTTTTCAGCGGCGCCAGGATCGTGTAGCTACCGGGCTTGAGCGGATAGCCGGGCGCCTTGGTGCTGGCCAGGGGCGTAGTCGAGGCGCTGAAGACGATCTTCAGATCGGGGGCCATGTCGCTGGTCTTGAAGTCCTTGCTGAGCGTCAGCATCTTCTTGCCGCCTTCGCTATGGATCAAGAAGCCGCCGCTCACGGGTTTCTCCGCCATCCGGAAACTTCCCTTGGCCATCGCACCGGCCATCGTCCCGGCAGCCTCTTTCTGCATGGGTTTGATCATCGGCTTGGACATGGATTCGGCGTGGAGCGCCGCGCCCGAGAGCAGGGAGGCACCGACCAAGGCCAGGGCAGCGGAGCGGGCCAGGGTGGAGGAGAAGGGCGTCATGACGAACGAGGAGTGGGGGCGTGTGTGCTGCGCAGTGGGAGGGGGTGAACCAACCGAGTTGAACCCAACGGGATCGACCTCTGCGTCCAGGGATACCGCTAGGCCTCGATATCGGATTGGAACGCCCTCACTCCCAACCCATGCAGTCCTGCCGTCGCTGGGCGTTCCGCCAATCCGATCGGGCTGCCCAGCGGTATCCCCATCAGTCGATTCCCGCTGAGAGTGCCTGAACGGCCATCCCCCTGTGAACTTTCCCGCCCAACAACCAGATGCCGCTGCCGCCAGGCCGCTGCTGCAGGGGTTCGCGTCTGATCCGCCGAGCCCCACCGATCTCGGTGCGCTCTACGACTCATACGGCGGCCCCGTTTACCGCCTGGCGCTGCGGCTATGCCGCTCGAACCAGGAGGCGGAAGACCTCTGCCACGACGTCTTTCTGCGGTACTGGAAGCAGGAGCGCTACGAGCCCTCCCGCGGGCCAGTGCTGGCCTACCTGCTGCTGCTGACCCGCTCGATGGCAATCAACCGCCTCAATCAGCGGAGCAATCACTGGCAGCTGCTGCAACGCTGGTCGGAGCAGCTGTTCCCGCAGGCCGTGCGCAGCCCCCAAGAGTCCGCCGAGGTGGATGACCTCAGCCAGCGGGTGCGCCATGCCCTGGAGACAATCCCCGCCAATCAGCGGCAGGTCCTGGAGCTGGCTTACTACGAAGGGCTAAGCCAGTCTGCGATCGGGCAGCGGCTGAACCTGCCGCTGGGCACCGTCAAGACCCGTTCCCGCCAGGGCCTGATCCGCCTGCGGGAGTTGCTGATCGATTTCCGGAGCACACCATGACACCGCACGACGCCAACGCAGAGGCCGCCAAACCTGACACCGCCATCGATGCCCTGCTGGCAGGCCATGCCCTGGGAGATCTGGACGAAGAGGAACGGCAGCAGCTGACGCTTCTGCTGCAGCGACACCCGGAGCTACGCCAGCGGCTGGAGGAATTCCGCACCACGCTCGAACTGCTGCCCCTGGCCCTGCCGGAGACAGAGCCGGCACCAGAGGGCGTGCGCCACCGCCTGCTGCGCCTACCCATGCAACCCCAGGTCAGCCGCCGTGTTGCAGCGCCGTCCTGGCTGGTGCCTGGCCTGCTCTCTCTGGGGCTGCTGATCCTCGGCATGGAGCTGCAGCAGACACGCCAGCAGCTGGCGCAATTGCAGTTGAGGGTGGCTCCGGAACCCACTCTGACGCCGGCTGGCCGGCGCCTGCCCCTGCGGGCGATACCAGGGAACGGCCAGGGGTTCGGCGAGGTACTCGTGACCGGCAACCCCACCAACAACATCCTGATGCTCAATGCTCTGCCGCCGCCGCCGCCGAAACACGTCTATCGGCTCTGGGCCAACGTGAACGGGCGGCAGGTGGGCTGCGTCTCCTTCAAACCCACCGCCCAGGGCCATGTGGCCATGCTGATCCCCCCTTTCCCCACCAGCCAGGCCAGCAGCCTCAGCGTCAGTGTGGAAGCAGACCCCCTGGGCGCGGCACCCACTGGCCCGCGGGTGTTGACCAGCACGATCTGAGCCTCTCCATAGTTGGGAGGCGTCGACACGAAGCCTCATTCACCCCACGCGTGCTTGCCGTCAACCGGCACCGATGCTCTCAAAAGCGAGATCGGCCACAGGGGCCAAGCTTTTGCCCAGCTGGAGCCCCAGCTGCTCTCCCTGCTGGGCAGCTGATCAGGCAGTCGCAGACCAACTGCCGTGCAGCCCATAGGGAATCGCCAGGGGAAGCTCAAGCACGGCTTGCTCTGTCATATCGGCAGCGTTGAGGATCACCAGATCCGTAGCGCAGCGAGCCCCGTTCCAAACCGGCACCAACACCCAGCCACTATCTTCAGCGGCCACTTCTTCGGGTGAGCCATGAGTTAGGCGGGGAACCATCACCGGTTCGGTGACAAAACCGCGGGGGGCCGCACTCCAAACCAGGCGTTCGCCGGTTTGCAAGTCGAGCTTCTCAATCGCCTGGAGCGGATCATTACCCCGCTCCCGCTGCGCCACCGCCATCCAGGCAAAGCGCGCGTTTAGGCCCTGCTTTGCCGGATTAACCATGGCGAACTCACAGCAGCGCTGCTCCAGCCACTCGCTCTGAACCTTGCCGCTGCGGGGGTCTATCCGGCAACGGCGCAACTGCCCCTCAGGTATGGAGTCGAAATCGATCTCGCGGTAGTCAACCTCGGGGCCTATGGAAGGGAAATCGTCGTAGTAGATCGAATCCACCACCACCTCGCCGGTGGCCGGATCCTCAAAGGCATTGAGGTGGTGGAACACAAAGCCTTCTGGAGCAGGTAGCAGCAGCGGGCGGGCGCCAGCGTGATGACCCGGCTGGCGAGGCACCAACCAAAACTTGCCGGCCTCACCGGGTTTGGAGGCCAGGCATTGGGCCGCCCCCTTCTGCCCCAGCACAAATGGCAGGGGGTTAAACGCCACAGCGTTCTGCAGAAACACAGCCCAGCTGGGTGTGATCGCAAAATCATGCAGGAAGGCAAAACCCTTGAAGCTGTGGCGGCTGTCAGCCACCAGATCGCCGGCGCGCACACCATCTGGCTGGTCTGCGCTGGCAAATTCCATCAAGCGAATGGTGCTGGTGGGGCCCGCCTTGACGCCAAAGGTGACCATGCGGGGCTCGCCGTGGTGACCAGGATCGAAGCGCGGGTGGGCGCTGAAAGCTTCGCCTGGCTTGAGCAGACCCTCCAGCCGCGAGAGCCCCCTGGTCTCGAGGGTGCGGGGATCAAGGGCGTGGGGCTCGGCCGCTTCCCAGAGCGCCAGCAGCTGGTCACCCAGCTGCACCACATGGGTATTGGCAATATTTTTGAGCCTCAGATCGAAGGCGTTGGCGAGTGGCCCGCCAGGCTTCTGAGTGCCGAAGACCCCCCGGTAAACAAAGCGACCGGCTTGCTCCTCTGCCAGCCAGCCCTCGGTGCGCACAAAGCGGTTGGTGAGTCGGGCTTGCCCCCCTTCAAACCGGAAGGCGCTGATCATGCCGTCGCCATCAAATGGGTGATGAACCCAATGGCCACCACGCTCAAGCCGGCCAGGCCCATTGCGGAACAAAGTGCCCTTGAGCTCAGCCGGGATCGTGCCGCGCACGGGCTCTAAGGGAACGTCGCTTAGTTCAACACCGACGTTGCGAAAGGCGCTGGACCAATCGTGGCGCTCATAGGCAGGCTGAAAACCGGTGGGCTGAGAAGCGGCAATTGTCATCCTGGCGATCCCGCGTCAGCGTTTGCGAATTGTGTCGAAAATAGGTCGGCATAAGTGCCGCCGCGAGCCAGCAGGGTGGCGTGATTTCCCGACTCAACCACTCGGCCACCCGCAATCACACAAATGCAGTCGGCATTAACGACAGTGGAGAGGCGATGGGCCACTACCAAGGTGGTGCGGTCAGCCATCAATCTGTCTAGGGCTTCTTGCACCACCTGCTCAGAAGCTGAGTCGAGCGCAGAGGTGGCCTCATCCAGAAACAGCAAGGGCGCATCCTTAATTAACGCGCGCGCAATTGCAATCCGCTGACGCTGGCCGCCGGAGAGCATCGTGCCATTTTCTCCAATAAGGGTGGCATAGCCCTCGGGCAGCTGAATAATGAAGTCGTGAGCATTCGCAGCCCGTGCAGCAGCCTCAATCTGGGAAGGCGAAGCTGACGCCAATCCATAGGCAATGTTGTTAGCAACAGTGTCGTTAAAAAGGAATGTATTTTGATCAACAACTGAGATCAAGGAGCGTAACGATGCCAGGGAAAGCTGGCGAATATCAATGCCATCGATTGATATAACTCCCGAGCTAGGGTCGTAAAAGCGGCAAAACAAGTCAATTATGGTGCTTTTCCCGCCGCCACTAGATCCAACCAAAGCGACAGTGCTGCTGCAAGGCAGCTCTAAAGATAAGTTATCAATAACCAGATCATCGCCATAAGCAAAACAGACATTACTGGCCACAAGACCTTCGGAAACACTGTTTAAAGACTTGGGACTGGAAGCCTCAGGAGGTTCAGGCTTGGTATCGAGAATATTGAATAAATCACTGGCAGCAGAAACACCTTGCTGCAATGTAGAATTAGATCTAGCAATCCCCTTAAAGGGCGCATAGCACAGATAGAGAGAAGTTAAAAAGGCAAAGAAGTTGCCAGTAGTACGCGTACCGGCAATTACGTTTTCACCGCCATACACTAAAACCGCACTAAAGCCAATCGCGCCTATTACTTCCATTAGGGGCTGGTTGGCAAGCTTTGCCCTTGTTGTCTTTAGGGCAGCCCTTAAAACCGATTGATTCTCTTGATCAAACCTCGACAACTCATAAGCCTGCATGCCGAAGATCTTGACCACCCGCAAACCGATTACCGACTCTTGGAGGAATGACGCCAACTTGGCCAGGCTGAGCTGCCCTTTACTAGAGTGACGCCTAACTTTTTTAGATGAGTTAAGAATGGGTAAAATCGCTAAAGGGAAAAGTATGAAAGCGATCAACGACAGCAGCCAATCCTGATAGAAGGCCACGCAAACCAAAACCAGAAGGGTTAGGGAATCTTTAAATATAGATGAAAAGCCATCAACAATTCCGCTCTTGACGAGTGACACATCAGTGAGTACTCGAGACACCAACACGGTGGAGGAATTGCGATCCACATAGGACTGGGGTAAATCTAATATTCGCTCGGCGAGTTGATGGCGCAAGTCGGCCGTGATTGACTGGCCTACAGTTTCAGTTAGATAGGCTCCTAAATATTGGGAAACCGCCCTAAGCACTATCACTACCAATATGACTACAGGCGCCAAATACAAGCGACTTCGATCGCTCGAAGGCAAAATATCATCAAAAAGGTAGCGAATTACCAATGGCACGAAGCCGGTGGACGCGCCATACAGAAAATTAAAGAATAAGGCTAGAGAAAAGCCCGGCCACAAATGGCGACGTCCATAAAAAGCCAGCCGTTGATAAATTTGCTTACTCACTTAAGCAAGCCCACTAATTCATCGGCCGCTCGCCTGGATGCGCCAGGGGGGCCCATGGTTACCTGCAACTCCTGCACAGCTTGATTAAACAAGGCCCGATCAGCGTCGAGGCTGCGCAGGGATCTCACAATTTTGTCAGCCGTCACATGCCTCTGAACTAACTCGGGAAACAACTGGCGTCCGAGGATAACATTGGGCAGCCCCATAGAGCGCTGGCCAATTACCAGCCTGGCAATCAAATAGGTAAGCCAGGAGAAGCGATAAAGAATCACATGGGGGCAACCCAGCAAGGCCGCCTCGAGCGTGGCTGTGCCAGAGGCGATCACACCAGCATCGGCAGCGTGCAGCAGGTTATGGGCATCGCCATCAACTAGGGAAACCGGCAGTGCCTCTCCACCATTCGCCTGCTCCAAATAGGAGCGATCGATGGTGGGCGCCTTAAGTAAGACAACCTGCCAACCATCAAGTTTGAGCTGATTGGCAGCTTTCAACATGGCGGGCAACAGCATCCGCACCTCAGCCCGGCGACTGCCAGGCATCAGCACAAGCAAGGGCTGCTCTAGGGATAACCCATGGCGAAGCCGCGTCTGCTCACGGGAGCAACTGACTTGGAGCTCATCCACTAGTGGATGGCCCACATAGCGAGCAAAGTCGCGGCCATGGGCATTAAAGATGGGCTCCTCAAACGGGAAAATTACTGCCAGGCGCTCAATTAGCCGCTCCATCTTTTTAGCCCTTCCTTGGCCCCATGCCCAAACCTGGGGCGCGATGTAGAAAAAGACAGGAATGCCGCGCTTCTTTGCCTCCTTAGCTACAAACATATTGAAGCCGGGATAGTCAACCAGCACCACCACATCCGGGCGATGGTTATCCATCTGATGCTTCAACAACTCCATCACGCGGTGGTGACGGCGAAGACTGCTGATGATCTCCACCAAGCCAACCGCAGAAAGCACTCGCACGTCGGCCAGGATGTCAATGCCGCAGGCGCGCAGTTGGTCACCGCCCACCCCTGCTATCTCTACCCCCGGCACTTGGCGCTGCAGCTCGCGCACCAAGAAGCCGCCATGGAGATCTCCCGACGCCTCACCTGCCACAAACAAAACCCGCCGCCGTCCCAGATCAGCCATCGAACCGAACACCCGACAGAGCACAAAGACGCTGATCCAGCCAATTCAGCAAGGGAGCCAGACTGGCACTATCCACCTGAAGCGGCACCAAGCTCACCGCCTGGCGAAAACGGTGGGGCAGGCGTTGTCCATCCTTGACGGTGGTGACCAACCGTGCGCCATTGGCGTGGGCCAAATCCAACAAACGCTTCAGGTCTGATTCAGCATAAAGGTGGTGATCCGGGAAGGATTCCGTTGCCACCAGCTGGAGTCCGCAGGCCCGCAGAGCTGAAAAAAACTTCTCCGGCAAGCCGATACCGCAGAAGGCCACCAGACGCTCCTGCTGGAGCTGGGGCGGCGGCACCAAACAGAAGCGCACAGCAAACCGTGGCTTCTGGCTCGGCCAACCCACGGGAATAGGCGGCAAAGGCTCAACAGGCTCTGCACCGGTGAACACCAGCCCATCGGCCCGGGCCAATTGATCCAGGGGCTCCCGTAGTGGGCCCGCCGGAAACACCAGACGGTTTCCCAGTCCGTGCTTTCGATCCAGCAGGGACAGGTCCAAATCACGGCCCAAGGGCCAGTGCTGCAAACCATCGTCCAGCAAGATCACAGTGGCCCCAGCCGCCACTGCCAACGCCGCACTCCGGCGGCGGTTCGAGCCCACCCACGCCACACCCTCCCCGAGGCTTTGGGCGTACTCCAGGGCCTCATCCCCCACCTCCGCGCAGAAGCTGGTCGCAGAAACCGGGCACGAGTTTAGGCGCCGGGTGCCATAGCCCCGCAGCAGCACCGCCACCCGCCAGCCGCGCTCCTCAAGGCCCCTGGCCAAGGCAATACCTAGAGGGGTCTTGCCCGTGCCCCCCAAGGTGAGGTTGCCGATCGAGAGCACCGGCACCGAACAAGGCCATCGGCGGGTATTGCGCCGGTGCAAAGTCACGGCGCAGCCATAAAGCCAGCCCAGTGGCCAGAGCAGCCAGGCCTGCCAGCCACGGCGGCGCTGATACCAAAAACGCGGCGTAGTTAAGGGCATTAGATCATTGGCATCTCATTAATTTCGTCGAATCAGCGGCACTGCATCAGCGGCAGCAAATCAGCAGCATTGCTTCAGCAGCAGTGAAGCAAGCAGCTGGGAGGGGCCGCGCAAGCGCAGGCCCTCCCCATGCCCCCGCGGCAATGGCTGAACCAACAGGGGCAGGGCAGCCGTCAGGGTTGCTGCCACATCGGCGCACTGCTGCAGGCAGCCAGCCGCCAGCAACGGCTCCAGCAGGTCAGAAAAGTTGGCCATATCGGGGCCGCAGAGCACGGGACGCCCCAGGGCCACGGGCTCCAGGGGGTTCTGGCCACCAAGGGCCCGGCCCTGGGGATAAAAACTACCCCCCATCACCACCACGGCCGCTGCGCTGATCCAGGTGCCCATCTCGCCAATTACATCAGCCACCAGCACATCGGGGTTAGGAGCCAAGCCCCCGCCAGCCAGGTCACTCCAGAGCACCGCCGAAAGGCCCAGCTGCCGCGCCTGTACAAGCACCTCCTGGGCCCGCTGGGGATGGCGCGGTGCCAATAGCAGTCCAAATGGGCGCTGCGTCAGCTTGTTTTCCGCCCAGGCTTCAAGCCATTGCCGCTCTTCACCGGCATGGCTGCTGGCCAGCAGCAGCACCGACCTACCGGCAAACACCTGCTGCACCAGCTCAAGGTGAACGCTATTGACCGGCGGCGGATCGGCATCGAGCTTGGTGGAGCCCAGGGCGCGCACATCGCCGGCCCCCAGACGCCGAAAGCGCTCGGCATCGGCCTGGGACTGGGCCAGGCACAGCTCCACCCGCGCCAGCAACCAGCCGGCATAAACGGGTAGCCGCCGATGCCGCAGGTAGGAGCGTTGGCTCATGCGGGCATTGATCAAGTGCAGGTGGGGCATCGCCTGCACCAGCTCAGGCCAGAGCTCCGCCTCGGCCAATACCCCCAGGCAGGGACGCCAATAGCAGCGAAAGGGCAACAGGGCCAGCCAATGATCTAACGGCACGTATTGGTGAATCGCAGCAGGCGGCAATACCCGGCCAGCCAGGGCGGCGGAGGTGCGTGTCACCGTTGTCACCAGCAGCACTGGCGCTCCTGCACCCTGGCCCAGCGCTCGCAACACGGGCAGCAGGCTGTTGAGTTCGCCCACACTGGCGGCGTGAAACCACAGCAGCGGCCCAGCTGGGCGGCGGCGGCTGGGCCAGCCCAGGCGCTCCCCCAGCCGGCGGGGATCCTCCTTGGCCTGGGCCAGGCGCACCAGCAACAAGATCAGCCAGAACGGGGTCAGGCCAAGGGAGAGCAGTCGATAGAGCCCCAGCAGCAACCAGGCCTGAGCTCGCTTCACGGGCACTCACCAGCCAGGCCGGCCCCATGGCGCAATCGCTCCGCCAGCAGCTCCTGGCTATCCACCAAGCTGTCGTGCAGCCATAGCGGCTCGCCCAGCTGCACAACCACTCGCGACAGGGGCAAGGGCAACACCGACCGGTCCCAGGAGCGCAAGCGATAGCTGCGGGAACAGGAAACAGAAACCGGCACAATCGGGCAGCCCGATTGCTGGGCAAGATGAATAGCCCCACTTTTGACCAACTCAGCCGGGCCCTTAGGCCCATCTGGAGTGATGCAAACAGGCTGGCATTGCTGCAGAGCGCGGCGCAGCAAGTAGTAGGCCTGCAGGCCACCACGGGTGGAGGAACCCTCCACCACCACCAAACCGCGTAAGCGCACTGCCACGGCCACGATCTGGGCATCCCGATGGCTACTGAGCAGCACTGCCACCCGGCGCCGATCAAAGCGACGCAATAAGGGAATAAAAAAGGCGTGACGATGCCAGAGGGCGTAAATCACTGCGGCCCCCTGTTCCCGAACCAACCGATAGGTGTCGGGATGGGCCTGAATGCGGATCCGCGAGGTACGCACAAACAGCTCCCCGTAGCAATTGAGCGCCGTACCGGCAAGGCTTGCCAGCACTCGGTTGTTAAGCAGGGTTCGCTTTTTCACCAAAACAACCCATCAAAAAACCCTACAGATCTGCCGAAAACGGCAATTCTGCAGGGAATCACGAATCAGTTCAGAAGCCAATTCAGGCGGAACCAACGCCCACGTAGGAGCCGTAGAAAAACAGCCCCACAACAAAAATAACTGCCATACCGCCGGCTGTTGCGACCAGCCAAAGGGGCAGAACCCCTTCTGTCCAGCGAGAGCGCCAAGCAACAGCAGGACGACCATCTGGCAGACGATCTGGAATCCGGCCATCAGGCAGGTTGGACTTCTTGCCGCTCATCGGGAGCTCTCCGGGTTACGTGAAGAGGGGTCAGTTAAAGAAATAGCTTGAAAAAAGAATGCCGATCGTGAAAACGAACAACAGGCCTAGAAACAAGCTGGTGCGGTTTAGTTCAACCGGCAAATTATTGGGATTGGGAGAGCGTTGCATGGCTGACGAGCAATTACCGACTCAGCGGCGAACAAATTGCATAGCCGCAAGACATCCCAGGAAAAAGACCGTGGGAACGCCGAGGGCATGCACCGACAGCCACCGAACTGTGAAGATCGGATAGTTGCGGGGTGTGGTGGAAACAGGTGCTTGTGTCATGGCTTATTGCAAGCGCTGGTCAAGTTGACTCTTGCCCTCATAACGCCGACTCACCACCGGAGCCTTGCTCTCCTGAGCCTGAAAATAGGCGTCAGGGCGAGGGGTTCCAAAGGCGTCATAGGCCAAGCCCGTGGACACGAACATGAAACCGGCCAAAAAGATGGCAGGCAGGGTGACCGCGTGGATTACCCAGTAACGGATGCTCGTAATGATCTCGAAGAACGGGCGTTCTCCAGTTGAGCCGGCAGCCATAGCGACAAGCGTTCAGCTCATTGATCTTAAGGGTGAGCTGGGGGAGGACGGGGCCGGAATGGCCTCTTGGTTACAGAAGTTGGCGGCCGCAGCAGCTGGATGGGGCGGGATCAGCCCACCCAGCGCAGCAGGGATCCCCGTTCACCCAGCACGAAGCCCTTGCCATCTGACTTAAAGCTGATGCGGGTGAAGTTGGAGGGCTGCTGGGCGCCCACCGGATCTTTCTGCCAGCTTTTGCCACCATCGCTGGACATCAACAAAGTGCCGCTGCCGCCGCCGGTCCAGATCGAGCCATCAGGAGCCCAGGCCATGTCGAGATAACCGAAGCCATTCGTGATCGGCACCACCGCCTTGCCCCACTCCTCAACGTTGCTGGCATCAGGGTTGAAGCGGATCTGGGCTCCCCGGGCCAACATCCAGAGGGAGCCGTCGGGCTGGAAGCCCATCGACTGGAGCCGCTGGCTGCTCATCCGTTGGTGCGGCTGCCAGGTGCCATCCCCTGGCTTCCAAGTGGAGAAGAAGTTGCCCAGGCCACTGACGCTTACATAGCGACCATCGCCAAAGCGGCGCAGCTCCCGCACAGCCCCGGCAGCGTCATCCACATCGGCTTGCCAATTGGTGCCGCCATCGGTTGTTTGATAAATCGCGCCCACGTTGGTGGCGAGCTCGGCCTGATTTGGCCCCAGGGCCGTGATCAGGTATGGCTCGCCTGGCAGCTTGGTATCTAGGAAAAGACGGCTCCAGTTTTGGCCGCCGTCCGTGGTGTGCAGCAACAAACCAGGCTGGCCAGCAATCCAGCCCTCATCGCCGCGGAAATCAAGGCTGATCAAACGGAAGTTTTCCTCTTCCGGCAGATCGAGGGCCCGCTCAGCCCAGCTGGCTCCGCCATCGTTGGTTTCCAGTATCAACCTGTTACTACCCACCAGAAAGCCGTGGCGGTCATCGGTAAAGGCCACATCCAGGGGATTGGCCTTGGTGGCCAAAGGCACCGCTTGCCAGGGGCTTGCCTCTGCCACAGGCAACCCGGTGGTGACACAGCCGGAGAGGCCAAAGCCCAGCCCAGCAACGAGCAGCAAGCTCACTAGGGGCCGCATTAGGGCCTGAAGCTGGCGGAACAAGGGAAGACTGGTCATCAGCGCAGGGAGTAGAGGGAGAGGAAGAAGGCAAAAGCCAAAGCGAAGCCCCCGAAGATCAACACATTCTTCTGGCCTGGGGTGAGCTTGTTGACGCCCAACCCGAAGTTGAGGTTTTCTTCGAAACCGCTGGGCTTGTTGCGGGGCCCTATGTCCTTAAAGGCCCCCACCCGACTGCGGCAGACGGGGCAGCGGAAGCCGATCGGATCAAGCTGGGTAAAGGGCGTGCCGGGGGCGATGGCCAGCTTCCGCACCCCCTCTTCCGGGTCGTAGACGAAACCGCAGCTGCGGCATTCAAATCGGTGCGTATCTGGATCCTCCACTGGATCAACTGACGAATCAACCGACAGATCAACTGACACCGCAGCTTCCACTTGGGGGCCTAGCTCGGCCTCAATGACCTCGCTGGGTTCGCTGGCTTCGGGCTGGGGCCCAGGCACTTGATCTGAACTCATCCCTGGGCCTCAGGTGGTGCAGTCACTTTATCGGTCCCACCCCAGGGCCAGGGCACAGATGCCAGACTGGCCTCCAGGTTGGTATGGCTCGAATGTTCGTGCTCTCCGGCTACGACGCTTTTGTTGGCTTCCTGCTGATTTCGGCGGCGGTGCCAGTGCTGGCGTTGCTAGCCAACAAATTGCTGTCACCCCAGAGCCGCAAAGGCGAGCGCGAGCTCACCTACGAATCGGGTATGGAGCCGATTGGCGGCGCCTGGATTCAATTCAATATTCGCTATTACATGTTTGCTTTGGTCTTCGTCATCTTTGACGTGGAGACTGTCTTTCTGTACCCCTGGGCCGTGGCATTCCACCGCCTTGGCCTGCTGGCCTTTATCGAAGCCCTTATCTTCATCGCCATCCTTGTAGTGGCACTCGCCTACGCCTGGCGCAAAGGCGCCCTTGAGTGGAGCTGAACCCATGACCAACACACCCTCCATAGAAGCTTTAAAGGATCTGCGGGCGGCTAGCTGCAACCCGGTTGGCACGCCAACGATCACCTCAGATCTCTCTGAAAATGTCATCCTCACCACCCTGGATGACATTCACAACTGGGCGCGCCTCTCGAGTCTCTGGCCCCTGCTTTACGGCACGGCTTGCTGCTTCATCGAATTTGCCGCCCTGATTGGCTCCCGCTTCGATTTCGACCGCTTTGGTCTAGTGCCCCGCTCCAGTCCGCGCCAGGCCGACCTGCTGATCGTGGCCGGCACAGTGACCATGAAAATGGCCCCTGCCCTGGTGCGTCTCTATGAGCAGATGCCGGAGCCGAAATATGTGATCGCCATGGGCGCTTGCACCATCACCGGCGGCATGTTTTCCGCCGATTCCACCACCGCCGTGCGGGGCGTGGACAAGTTGATTCCCGTAGATCTCTACCTGCCCGGCTGCCCTCCTCGCCCGGAAGCAATCTTTGATGCGGTGATCAAACTGCGTAAAAAAGTGGGCAACGAAGCCTTGGTCGAGCGCGGCAATCTGCAGCAATCGCATCGCTATTGCACGGTCTCCCACCAGATGAAAGCGGTGGCCCCGATCGTGAATGGCCAATACTTAGCGGCCGAAACCCAAAGACAGGCCTTAGCCGCCTCCAGCTCCCTTCCAATGCCCGCACCAGCTGCGGCCATTCCTGCTCCAGTCGAAGCCTGAGCACCACCTCCACGCCCGCCATGCCTGACGCAATCCAAACCAAAGCCGGCGACAACCCCAGCAGCACGGCGCTTGAAACCCCAGCTCCCGGCGCGGTTGGCAGCTGGCTTGGCAGCCAGGGGTTTGATCATGTTGCGCTTGGCCGCGACCATCTCGGCATCGAAATGATCGGCGTGGAAGCGGTGTTTCTGCCCGTAATCGCTACGGCACTCAAAAGCCAAGGGTTTGATTACCTGCAATGCCAAGGGGGCTACGACGAAGGAGCCGGTGGCCGGTTGGTGAGCTTCTACAACCTGGTCAAGCTGGCAGCCATTTCAGATCGCTGTACTGCTGGAGTGATGCCCCCAGGGGAAGCCCCTGAAGAAGTGCGCATCAAGGTATTTCTGGAGCGCGACGGCGATCTCACCATTCCCACTCTCTATGGCCTGTTCCGCGGTGCCGACTGGCAGGAGCGGGAAACCTTCGACATGTATGGCATTCAGTTTGCTGGCCACCCCCATCCCAAGCGGCTGTTGATGCCGGAAGACTGGAAAGGCTTTCCGATGCGCAAGGACTACGTGCAGCCCGATTTCTACGAAATGCAGGACGCCTACTAGGAAGCGGAACCACTGCCCCGCTGGTGATTACGGAAAAAACGCATCACCGCTAGGGCGACGCTGCGGGGATCGTGGCGCAACGTGGCCGTAGGCCTTGCCCCTTGCAGCGGTGCCAACATCACTTCGTAGCCCTGGCGGCGCAGCTGGCGCGTATCACAGGCCACTGGCTCAGCGCCCTGGTGCCGGTAGTGGTCAATCAAGGCGGAATCGCCCAGATCTTCCTGGGCAAGCACAGCGGTAAATAGTCGCTCCTCCACCCCGAGGCTGGCCAATTGGGCCTCAAGAGCCCGCAAATGTCCCTCTACATCGAGCCCATCGGTTTCGCCCGGCTGGGTCATCAGGTTGCAGATATAAAGGCGTGGTGCCTTGCTGCGACGGATGGCCTGCACCAGTTCGGGTACGAGCAGATTGGGCAGCAGCGAGGTGTAGAGACTGCCCGGACCCAACACAATTAGATCGGCATTGGCGATTGCCTCCAAGGCTCGGGGTAGGGCCGGGGGACGCTCGGGCGTGCAGCCCAGCCGCACGATTGGGCTGGAGGCGTGGCCAATCTTCGACTCGCCTTCGATCCGTTCGCCATTCTCAAGCTCAGCCCACAAACGCACGTCGGCGTTGGTGGCGGGCACCACCTGCCCCTGCACCGCCAACACCCTGCTACTGGCGGTGATCGCCGATTCCAGATTGCCAGTGATCGCCGTGAGGGCTGAAAGGAATAAGTTGCCGAAGCTGTGGCCCTCCAGGCCGCTCCCGGCCTTGAAGCGGTATTGGAACAGCCGGGTCAGCAAGGGCTCCTCCCGAGCCAGGGCCGCCAGGCAGTTGCGGATGTCGCCGGGTGGTTGCACGCCCAGCTCCCGCCGCAGCACCCCGCTGCTACCGCCGTCATCAGCAACCGTGACGATGGCCGTGAGATTGCTGCTGTAGCGCTTTAGTCCGCTGAGCAGGGTGGAAAGACCGGTACCGCCGCCAATGGCGACGATGCTTGGACCGCGGTTGAGGCGCCGCTGAGCCAGCAGGGCATCCACTAACAATGTGTCCTTTTCAGGAGCCAAGGCCTGCTGAATGGAGCCGAAACTGCGGCTCTGGCCCAGCCAGATCAGCACTGCCCCAACCAGCAAGACCAACGGGCCCGTGAACTTGCGGGGCAACACCCCGGTGACCTGAGCCAGCAGCCATTGAATACTGGAGAGCATCCAGTAGATCGGCTGCAGATCGGCCCACACCGCCGCGCCGAGCAGGGCCACCAATAACCCCAACCCGGAGGTGAGCACCCAGCGCTTCACCACCAGACCTGGCTGCAACCAGCGGGCCGCTCGCCGGGAGCGACTCATCAAGTCCTTGCGGCGCAGATCGCCGCGGCCCAGCCAACCCGGTTTCGGCAGCGGTCGGCGGGAGCGCCGCAATCGGGAAACCGGAGCGGAGGAGCGCAAAGGGCGGGGAAGGACGCTGCCTCAATTGGCTGAACTTTAAGGAGAGCCATCGGCCTCGCAAACAGCCAGGATGGAAACCTTCTTCATGAGCCCCCTCTGGCTTCCTCAGCAGCACCGCTGGCCGCAATGGAGAACCTCAGCGTGCGCTGGGGCAGCCGCTGCGTTCTTGACCAAGTAAACCTGCACGTCGCCCCCGGCGAGCGCCTAGTGGTGGTTGGGCCTTCCGGAGCGGGTAAGTCAACCATCCTGCGTCTGCTGGCAGGACTGCAGCTGCCCAGCAGCGGCAGCTTGAGTCTCCATGGCATCCCTCAGACCTACTTGCGTCTAGACCAGCGTCAGCCTCAGGACGTACGGCTGGTGTTTCAGAACCCGGCCTTACTTGGCTCCCTCACCGTGCGTGAAAACGTCGGCTTCCTGCTCTATCGCCACGGCCGCTTAGCTGAACGAGACATAAGGGAGCGAGTGGGCGCAGCCCTGCAGGCGGTGGGGCTGCAAGGCATCGAGGAGCAAATGCCTGCGGAGCTCAGCGGCGGCATGCAGAAGCGGGTGAGCTTTGCCCGTGCCCTAATCGACGACCCGGCCAAGCCAAATGAACAGATGCCCCTGCTGCTGTTCGACGAACCGACGGCCGGCCTGGATCCGATGGCTTGTACCCGAATCGAAGATCTAATCGTGCGCACCACAGAGGTGGCCCGGGCCACCTCTGTGGTGGTGAGCCATGTGCACAGCACCATCGAACGCTCTGCGGAGCGGGTTGTGCTGCTTTACGACGGTCAATTCCGCTGGAGCGGCACGGTTGAGGAATACCGCAGCTGCAGCGATCCCTACGTGGTGCAGTTCAGGAGCGGTAGTCTGCGCGGACCAATGCAGCCTGCGGAGCTCTGAATCCATGCGCCGCAGCATCCGCGAAGCAGTTGTCGGCTTCTCCCTGTTAGCCGCTATTAGCAGTGCCGTTGGTCTCTCCTTCTGGTTGCGAGGCATCTCCCTAAGCAGGCAAAACTGGAGCGTCAAAGCCAGCTTCGCCGAAGCATCTGGCCTGGCAGAGCGCTCACCTGTGACCTACAGGGGGGTTTTGGTTGGCAGCGTGCGGCGCGTAACCGTGACACCCGAGGCGGTGGTTGCTGAGCTGGAAATCAACCATGGCGATTTAAATCTGGCGCGGCCTACTAGGGCGGAGATTGGCGAAGCCTCCTTACTTGGGGGCGAAGCCGAAGTTGCCCTGATCAGCAGCGGCCCGCCCTTGCCGCCAGGCTCTGCCAAGCCACGCTCCAAGGCCTGCAATTCGACCGTAGCCATCTGCAATGGCGCCACCATTGAGGGAATTCAGGGGCCAAGTCTCACCAGCGTGACCACGCTGATGCACAAGATGCTGGTGGAAACCGACCAGATGAAACTGCTGAGCAAGGTCTCAACCGCCGCCAGCAGCTTCGAGCGCACCGCCAAGGACACCTCGGCCTTCATGAAGGATGGCCAGACCCTGGCCAAAGAACTCGAAACGTCGGTTAAGGCAGCCCAGCCCACGATCACCAACCTCAACAGCAGCAGCGCCCACCTACGCCGGGTGCTCGCTGCCCTGGACAATCCCCAGACCCTGAAGGATCTCAAGGCCACCGTCAGCAATGCCGAGCAGCTCACCGCCAAATGGAATGCGGTGGGGGGTGATGTGACCAAACTCACCGACGACCCACGCTTCATGGACGGCATCCGCAGCGTGGCCGTGGGCTTGGGCAAATTCTTCGATGAGCTGTACCCGGCCCAGACCGAAGCCGCCCGGGACAAGGCCGCCCGAGAGAAAGCCGCGCAGGCAAAGCCCTAAATCCCGTTGATCGCCTCCATGGCTATGGCGGCGATGGCCTGATCGCTGGCCTTGGGCAGCTGCACATACTTGCCACCGGCGGCCTCAGCCAGGTCTTTGCCCATGCCGCTGCCGATGAACTTGCGCTCCGTGTCGATCACCAGCAGCTTGATGCCCAAGGCCCGGTACTTGCTGGCCACCTGCTTCACCTCCTCCTTGAGGTCCACAGGCTCCTCCCCCTCCAGCTGGGGCTGACCCAGGGAGCGGCTGAGGGGCACGTTGCCACGGCCATCGGTGATCGCCACCACCACCACCTGGCCCAGATCGCCCGTGGCCAGTGCGTTAGCCCCCACCCGGGCGGCCTGGGAGAGCCCGTGGGCCAGGGGTGAGCCGCCACCGCAGGGCATCGCCTCCAGACGCCGGCGCGCAGCTGTGATCGAGCGGGTGGGGGGCAGCAGCACCTCGGCCTGCTCGCCGCGGAAGGGAATCAGGGCCACTTCGTCGCGATTTTCGTAGGCCTCGGTGAGCAAGCGAATCACGGCCCCCTTAGCGCTCTGCATGCGATTGAGAGCCATCGAGCCGCTGGCATCCACCAGGAAGATCACCAGGGCACCGGCCTTGCGCTGCAGCTGTTTGGCGCGCAGGTCACCGTCCTCCACGATCACGGTGCGGTGGGGCTGCCGCTCACGGCGAGATTTCTGGTACGGCGCTGCGGCCCGGAGGGTCGCATCGACAGCTATGCGCTTCACCGGGCCGCGGGGCAGCATCGGCTTCACGTAGCGGCCGCGAGAGTCGCTGAATACCACCGCCCGGCTGCCACTACCGCCGCTCTTGGCCTTGGCCGAGGAGAACAGCAGCAGGTCGGGATCGATAGCGATGGCCTCCGGATCCAGCAGGAACTCCTCTGGCACCTGGGGAGGCGCCTTGTCTTCGGGACTGTCGTCTTGGGATTCGTCGTCTTGGGATTCGTCTTCTTCAGGTTCGTCTTCTTTGGAACTTTCGTCTTCTTGACCGTCTTTGTCTTGCTCGGGCTCCTGCCCGTTCTCAGGCTGGTCGGGATCCTCCGGCGCCTGCTCCCCCTGGGGCGGTGTCTCTCCCTGGGGCGGTGGCGGCGGGGGTTCAAGAGGCTGGTCGGGATCGGGGGGCGGCATTTGTAGGGCACGAGGTGCAATCACCAGGCGCACTGCTACTTGAAGGTCGTCGGCCTCGACTCGATCGCGGCCGCTGAGGGCTGCATGGGCCCGGGCCACCCGCACGGCATAGAGCTCGCTGCGATGGCCCTCGACCCCACCCCGCAAAGCCTCATTCACCAGATAAACGATCTGCTCGCGGGCAATCTGCACATCCGGTAGCCACTGCCGCGCCAGCAGCAGCTGGGTGGCCAGAGCATCGGTTTCCTCCTGCCAGCGTGCCCCAAAGCCGGTGCTGGATTCGGCCTGATCCATCGCCGAGCGGGTGATTTCCACCCGCTGCTCAAGCTCCAGCACCTGATTGGCACTTAGGCAGATGGCGAAGCGATCGAGCAGGTGATCGCGCACCGGCCCCTCCTCAGGATTGAAGGTGGCGATCAGCAGGCAGCGACAAGGGTGGCTGAGGCTGAGGCCCTCCCGCTCGATCCGGTTTTCGCCGCTGCCCACCGCCGCCAACAACAGGTTGGTGACGTTGTCGTCGAGCAGGTTGAGCTCGTCGACGTAGAGCACACCCCGATGGGCTTCAGCCAGTAGCCCTGGCTGAAAAACAGCCTGGCCACTGGTCAGCGAAGCCGTCACATCGACCGAGCCGACCAGCCTGTCTTCGGTGATGCCCAACGGCACCTGCACGAAGGGCGCCGGCACCACTGCGGTTGGCAACAAGGCGCTGGTATCCGCTCCCGTGGGATCGGCACCCAATTCGGTAAGCCGAATGCAGGTTGCCTCGTCCCAGTCATCGGGTCTCTGGGGATCGATGTTGAGGGCCTGGCCGCCCACATCGAGCACGTCGATCGGCGGCAGCAGGGCGTGCAGACCGCGAGCCAACACCGACTTGCCAGTGCCTCGACCACCGGCGATCACCACCCCGCCCAGGCCCGGATCAACCGCGGCCAGCAGCAGGGCCAACTTGAGGGTGCCGTGGCCGGTAATGGCGGCGAGGGGAAAGGCCCTACTGGCAACTCCGCTTGCAACCATGGGAGGGCTAAGACCCGATTCACGTGCCAGCCAGTCTCGCTGATCAGCCCAGAGGCAGTGAAGCGGCAACCCTGGCCATCGCCCTAGGCGCCAACCTGCCCAGCCGCTGCGGTGGCCCGATCGCCACCCTGATCGCCGTGCGGCCCCTGCTAGAAGCCAGCCTGCGCCAGTGGGGCCAGGGCCTCAGCTCGGGGCCTACCGGCTTCCGCTGGTCGCCTCTGTTTGAGACCGAACCCGTGGGCGGCCCCCCAGGCCAGCCGCCCTACATCAATGCGGTCCTAGTGGCGGACGGCCTGGTGGCAGGGCTGGGAGCTGATGGGGCAAGGGCAGCGGCCGGTGAAGCTCTACTGGAGCAATTGCAAGCGCTGGAGCATGACTTCGGCCGGGAGCGTCAGGCGCGCTGGGCCCCCCGCAGCATCGACCTCGACCTGCTCTGGTGGGGGGATCTGAACTGCCACACCCCACGCCTCCAGTTGCCCCACCCACTTTGGCGGCAGCGAGACTTTGTGCTGGCGCCGCTGGCTGCCCTGGCAGGCCTGGCCCCAGAACCTGGGTGCGCGGTGATCGCGCTAGCTGGCAGACCCGGCTGGCCAGAGCAGCTGGGGTAGCCCTGCGCGATGCTGGCCCCACTGACCCGCGACAAGCCCAGCCATGGCGCCCCTCCCCGCTCCTGAGCCCTCGCGTAACCTGGAAACTACCGCGGTGCTCGATGCCCGCAAGATCCGCTTTGAGGTCAACCGCGTCGAGCTGCCGATGGGCGTGGTGGGCACTTTTGGCTTGATCCGCCACCCCGGCGCCTCCTTGGCGGTGCCGGTGCTGGACGACGGCCGGGTGGTGGTGCTGCGCCAGTACCGCTTCGCCGTGGCCACCCGGCTGCTGGAATTTCCGGCCGGCACCCTCGATGAGGGCGAAGACCCGCTCAGCACCATGCAGCGGGAGCTGCAGGAGGAGGCCGGCTACAGCGCCAGCCGCTGGGATCCCCTGGGAGCCATGCTGCCCTGCCCGGGCTACTCCGACGAGGTCATCCACCTGTTCCTTGCCCGGGAGCTGACGCCGCTGGCCGAGCCCCCCGCCGGCGATGACGACGAGGACTTGGAGGTGCTGCTGATGGAGCCCGGCGAACTGGATGCGGCCCTGGCCAGCGGCGACGAGTATCTCGATGGCAAGAGCGTCACTGCCTGGCTGCGGGCCAAGCAACTGCTGGGGATCTAATGGCTCCGGAGCGCTGGCTTTTCTGGCATCGCCGCGACCTGCGTCTGGCCGACAACCGGGGCCTGGCGGCGGCCGCCGCCGCCACTCCAGCGGTGACGGGGGTGTTCGTGCTGGATCCCGCCATCCTCTCGGAGCCCAACATGGCCCCGGCGCGGCTGTGGTTTCTGTCTGAGAGCTTGCGGGAGCTGCAACAGGCCTGGCAGCAGGCCGGCAGCAGGCTGGTGATCCTGAGCGGCGACCCCGCCGAGCTATTACCCCGCCTGGCCGCTGGCCTGGGCGCCGAAGTGGTGGCCTGGAACCGGGACGTGGAGCCCTTCGGGCGCGAGCGCGACCGGCGGGTGGCGCGGGCGCTGCAGGCGGAGGGGCGCAAGGTGCTGGCCGACTGGGACCAGCTGCTGGTGGCGCCGGAGGCCATCAAAACCGGCGCCGGCGACCCCTACCGGGTTTATGGGCCCTACTGGCGCAGCTGGCGCCGCTGGGTGGAGGAGGCGAGCGCCCTCGGATCAGCAGCCTCGGGTGGCCTGGATCCCCTGCCGGCGCCGAGCGCCCTGATGGATTGCGATTCCGCCCAGCTCAGTGGGCTGCCACTGGTGAGCCCAGAGCTGGAGCATGGCTTTAGGGGCGCTGAGCTCTGCCCCTGCCGGCCCGGCGAACAGGCGGCCCAACAGCAGCTGCAGGCCTTCTGCGATGGCGATGGCCGCTCCATTGCGCTGCTGGGCTACGAACCGGGACGCAACATCCCAGGCGATGCGGGCACCTCAGGGCTCAGTGCCGCCCTCAAGTTCGGCACGCTCAGCCCAAGGCAGGCCTGGGCCGCCGCCCAGCAGGCCCGGCAGCTGGCCCGCAGCGAGGAGGAGCTGCACTCAATCCAGGTGTGGGAGCAGGAGCTGGCCTGGCGCGAGTTTTACCAGCAGGCACTGTTTCACTTTCCGGAGCTGGCCGAAGGGCCCTACCGGCCCCAGTGGCGCGCCTTCCCCTGGGACAACGACAACGGCTGGTTTGAGGCCTGGCGCGATGGACTCACGGGCATGCCGATCATCGACGCCGCCATGCGCCAGCTAAACGAGAGCGGCTGGATGCACAACCGCTGCCGCATGATCGTGGCCTCCTTCCTGGTGAAGGACCTGATCTGCGACTGGCGCTGGGGCGAGGCGGCCTTCATGGCGCGCCTGGTGGATGGCGACCTGGCCGCCAACAACGGCGGCTGGCAGTGGAGCGCCAGCAGCGGCATGGACCCCAAACCGCTGCGCATCTTCAACCCGGCCACCCAGGCCTCAAAATTCGATGCCGAGGGCACCTACATCCGCACCTGGCTGCCGGAGCTGCGCCATGTGGCCACCCGCGACCTGATCAGCGGCGAGATAGCCCCACTGGAGCGCCGCGGATACCCGGCACCTCTGGTGAACCACAAAATTCAGCAGGCCCGCTTCAAGGCCCTCTACGCCACGATCAAGGGCTGAGCCACCACGGTGCGCAGCACCTCAACCACCCGCTGCTGCTGCTCGCCGCTGAGCTCCGGGAAGATCGGCAGGCTCAGCACTTCAGTGCAGAGACGCTCGGTGACCGGCAGGGATCCGGGCCCGTAGCCCAGATCGGCATAGGCCGGCTGGCGGTGGATTGGGATTGGGTAATAGATGATCGTGCTGACCCCAGCATCCTGGAGCTGCTGCTTGAGCCAGTCGCGGCAGCAGGCCTCCGGCAAGCCAAAACTGGCGCTATCGGCAGCTGGCGTACAGGAGACACCGGAGTCAGCACAGGCCTGGGCCGCAGCGCACCGGGGCACCCTCAGAACGAACTGGTTCCAGCTATGGCCATCTGGGCCAAGCTCTGGCAAGGCCACACCGGAAAGGGCGGCCAAATGCTCGCGGTAGTGCCGGGCAATAGCACCGCGGCGCTCAACCCAGCGAGGCAGGTGGGGCAGCTTGACGTTGAGCACCGCCGCCTGCATGGCGTCAAGGCGGCTGTTGTAGCCCAGAGCCGTGTGCAGGTAGCGGCGGGGCATGCCGTGCACCGCCAGCTCCCGCATGGCCTGGGCCAGCTCGGCATCGCGGCAGGTGATCGCCCCTCCATCACCAGCGGCACCCAGATTCTTGGTGGGAAAGAAGCTGAAACAGCCCACATCCCCCCAGCTGCCCACGGGCCGGCCCGCCCAGCTAGCACCGGTGGCCTGGGCACAATCTTCGACCACCTTGAGGCCATGGCGCTCAGCGATGGCACACACCCGCTCCATGTCCACGGGCCGCCCAAACAGGTGCACCGGCAGCAGGGCCCGGGTGGCCGGCGTGATCGCCGCTTCCAACTGATCGAGATTGATCAGGTAGCTGCTCTCCTCCACATCGACAAACACCGGCGTGGCGCCCACGGCGCTGATCGCTTCGGCGGTGGCGAAAAAGCTGAAGGAAGCGGTGATCACCTCATCGCCTGGACCGATGCCCAAGCCCCGCAGGGCCAGAATTAGGGCGTCGGTGCCGCTGTTGCAGCCGATGGCATGGGGAACTCGACAGGCCTCAGCAAAATCCTGCTCAAAGCGGGCGATCGTGGCGCCGCCGATGTATTGACCGCTGCGCAAAACCTCGAGCACAGCCTGATCTAGAGCTGCTCCCAGCCCTTGAAGCTGCTCGCTAAGGCTGAACGGGGGCACTTGCATAGCGGGCAATTTACGCCTTTCAGGCCTACGCCTTGGTGGCCGGATGCCAGTTGGTGGTTGAGCCAAGTGGGGCCGGGCCATGATCAGCTCACCATGCGCCACGGGACCCCGGCGATGATCCCAGCTCGGCGAAGACAACATGTCCTGGCCAGTGGCCTTGCCAGCGTGGTCGGCACCGCCTTACTGAGCGCCTGCGTACCGGCCCACCGCCACCCCAGCTGGGCGATCTATCCGCTGCAGCGGCGCCTGCCCAACGACGGCCTGGCCGTGGTGAGTCAGCCCGATGGCTACGGCCTGCACATCTGGATCGACACCGACACCCGCCAGAGTGGCAGCTGCAAGCCCCGCTGGAGCGCCGATGCGGCCCGGCTGTTTAACGGCAACGGCACGGCCCCGTTCAGCTCGGGCCTGGCGCCACGTCAAGAGTTCTTTCAGGCCGTCGCCCGCCAGGGCGTGCGCCGGGCCCTGCGCCAGCAGAGCGAGGCCCTCTGTAAGCAACAGTCCCCCCGCAGCAGCTTCAGCTGGCTGGAGCCTCCCCGCAACGCCGCCGAAATCAAGCCAGAGCCCTACCCGCTGCTGGAGGAAGCCGACCTGCTCAGCGATCCCAACGACGTGCTGGAGCAGGAGGAGCGGCTGCTGAACCCCGCCCCCACAGCACCGGCTCAGCCCGGCGCCAGTAGCGACTGAAGCGGCGCAGATCCAGCGGTTCCGGCAGCGCCACGAAGGGTTCAGGCTCGAGCACCTGCAGGGGCAACTGGGCGGCGATCTGCTCCCGCAGCACGGCGAAACGCGGATCCACCGCAGCGCTGGTGACCACGCCATCAGCCCCATGGCGGCGAGCGAAGCTCAGCACCTGCTCCACCACGTCGCCGTGACGCAGGGTCACCGGCAGATCCAGCAGGCACTCATAGAGAAAGCCCAGCCGCTTGAGGCTGAGGCGCTGGGTCTCGATCAGCTCCCGGTCAAACACAAACACCGCCGGTGCCGCCGGATGGGCCCGCAACGCCGGGTTAGTGGGCCCTAGGGCCTCGCCATGGATCCAGAGCACGGGCTTCAACACGGGCTGGCTCCTGGGAATAGGTCTGCCTGCAACTGCTCGTAGCTGGCTTCAAAGGGGCAGCCCGCACCAGCCAGGGCGCAGTCGCGGCAAAAGCGGCCGGAGCTGAAGCGCTCCAGGTTTTCCCGGTTAAACATGTAGGGCTTGCTGCTGAAGCTGGAGGCCACCCACTGCCAGCTGAGGTTGTTGCTGGCCGGATCGCCATCGAGCAGATGCTGCAGAAACCAGCGGGCACCCGCCTGCCACTGGATCCGCCGCCAGTGCACCACATAGGCCGCCAGCCACATGCGGGCGTGGTTGTGCAGCCAGCCTGTGTGGATCAGTTCAGTGGCAAAGCCATCCACGCAGGCCAGGCCGGTGCGGGCCTCGAGCAGGTCGGCCGGCAGCGCGGCGGCGTAGCGCTCGGGGGGATGGCCGGTCTTAAGCGGCTCCTGGTCGCGCCAGATGCCATCGCCCAGCTGGCGCCAGAGCCGCTGCCAGTAGTCGCGCCAGCCCAGCTCGTTGATTAATTTTTGGGCCGCTACCGGCGGCTGGCCGCTGCGCTCCAGCCAGGCAAACACCGCCTCACGCACCTCCACCAGGCTGAGCACGCCGTGGCGGATATGGGGCGAGAGGCGCGTCACCGCCCCATCGAGGTGGTTGCGGCTGCGGCCATAGGCGGCCGGATCGATGGCGGCTAGCGCCGTTTCAGCCGCCCGGCGCCCGCCCTGAATCGGGCTCAACCCACCTGGGGCCTGGGGAAACAGCTGGCGCAGGGTCGCCTCCAGCGCATCGCGATTGGCGAACTGGCGGGGCAGATCGCCGGGTGGGAGAGAATCGCCCGATCGCATCGTTCCGGCTCCTGGCCACTGCTCCCATGCTCCTCGATCTGCGCGGCAAAAAGGCCCTGGTTACCGGCATCGCCAACAACAAGTCGATCGCCTGGGGCATCGCCCAGCAGCTGCATGCCGCCGGAGCGGAGCTGGGCGTGACCTACCTGCCAGATGAGAAGGGCCGCTTCGAGGGCAAGGTGCGCGAGCTCACCGCGCCGCTGGCACCCAGCCTGTTCGAGCCCCTCAACGTGCAGGACCACGCCCAGATCGAAGCCGTGTTCGATCGCGTCAAGGAGCAATGGGGCTCGATCGACGTGCTGGTGCACTGCCTGGCCTTCGCTGGCAAGGAGGAGCTGATCGGCGACTATTCCGCCATCAGCCCCGAGGGCTTCGCCCGGGCCCTGGAGGTGAGCGCCTACTCCCTGGCGCCCCTGTGCCGCTTCGCCAAACCCCTGTTCAACCCTGGCGCCAGCGTGATCACCCTGAGCTACCTGGGGGCCGAACGCGCCATCCCTAACTACAACGTGATGGGAGTGGCCAAGGCGGCCCTGGAGGCCTCGGTGCGCTATTTGGCGGCTGAGCTGGGCCCCGAGAAGCAGGTGCGCGTCAACGCCATCAGCGCCGGACCGATCCGCACCCTGGCCAGCAGCGCCATCGGCGGCATCCTCGACATGATCCACAACGTGGAGGCCAAAGCGCCTCTGCAGCGCACCGTGACCCAGGAGGAAGTGGGCAGCACCGCCGCCTTCCTGGCCAGCCCCCTGGCCTCCGGCATCACCGGCCAGGTGATCTATGTGGACGCCGGCTACTGCATTACGGGGATGTGAGCGCCACACTGGCCCCAACGGAGATCCCCATGCGCACCGGCAGCATCCACCGCGTCACCGGCGAAACAGACGTGCGCGTGAGCCTGGGGCTCGACGGCAGCGGCCGCTGCGCAGTGAATACGGGCGTGCCCTTCCTTGACCACATGCTCCACCAGATCAGCAGCCACGGCCTGATCGACCTGGAGATCAAGGCGGTGGGGGATACCCATATCGACGATCACCACACCAATGAAGACGTGGGCATTGCCGTGGGCCAGGCCCTGGCCCAGGCCCTGGGCGAGCGGCGCGGCATCCACCGCTTCGGTCACTTCCTGGCGCCGCTGGATGAGGCCCTGGTGCAGGTGGCTCTCGACTGCAGCGGCCGGCCCCACCTCAGCTACGGGCTAACGATCCCGGCCCAGAAGATCGGCAGCTACGACACCGAGCTGGTCAAGGAGTTTTTCGTGGCGGTGGCCAACAACGCCGGCCTCACCCTGCACATCCGCCAGCTGGATGGGGTGAATTCCCACCACATCGTGGAGGCCAGCTTCAAGGCGTTCGCCCGGGCGCTGCGCCAGGCGACGGAGCTCGATCCACGCCGGGCAGGTGCGGTGCCGAGCAGCAAGGGTGTGCTGGAGCGCGCTGGCAGCTGAGCTGCCGCTGGAGCACCAACAACGACGTAAATATAGCCAAGCCGATATTTGCCAGCCGAAACATGCGCGGCATAGATGCTGCGATTTAACAACAAACCTGGAGCGATTACGGGGATCCAGAAAGCAGCCATCATCAATTGTGCTTCCTAAGTTAAGAAGGTGATGTCAGCCAATCGAATAGTTCAATACCCACAGAGAACTTCTCGCCCAAACCGTCGCAAGCAGTGAGCCACAAAAAAGCAAATACAATCATGCGGCAGCGCTAAACGCATGGGCAGGGATCTTGCTGTAGCGCATTGGTACAGCCAGATTCTACCTGCCGGAGCTTTGATGACGCAAAGCTGACTGCTGACATCACGCCATCCATTACACCAGGGTGATTCCCCATGGAGAAGCGTAATTCAAAGGAAAAGCAGAACAATCCCATGCAAGATTTGTTGGTTGCATGGAGTGGCAACCAACGGCGCTCCAGCTGGGTAGATCAGATTTTGCCAACCGTCAGGCCCGACACAGCTCCTGACACGGGCATTGCGAACAGTCAGGCGTCGGCTGCCGGCAACCCAAGGGTCAGCACCGACAAGGCCGATTACGCACCTGGTGAAACAGCAGTCATCAGTGCCAGCGGCTTCAGACCAGGCGAAACGATCACCTTTGCGATTGCCGACGATCCCCTAGATCCCGGCGATGATGGCGATGCCGACGCCTATGCCCCATTCAGCATCACCGATGGTGGCGAAGGGGATCTCGACGGCCAAAGGAATGGCAAAGTAACAACCAGCTGGCAGGTGCCCAGCGATGATGATGGCAGTGGCAGCGGTACGCCGGATGCACTGAATGCCACGCTCCTACTCACTGCGAGTACCAGTGGTGGACAGATTGCGAACACAACATTCACCGATTCAGGACTTTATCTCGTTACCGAAAAAAGCGATTACGCGCCTGGAGATGAAGCCCTAATCCTGGCCTCTGGCTTCAGGGCAGGAAGCACGATTGAATTCAGCGTTGAAGTCCTCAGCCCAGGCCTCGACACAATCTACGGAACTACCGATGATGTGATTGACGCAGCAGCAACCGCTCTACTTGGAGAAACTCCTTGGACTGTGATCGACGGAAGCCCGCTCGACCTGGACAATGCTATCGATGGCACGGTTGAAACAAGCTGGTTCGTCGATGCCGACGCGCAGGGCCGCACACTCAGACTGACAGCCAGAGGATTTGGTGTCGATGGTTTAAAAAATACAGCAGACGACGAGGTGGCCATCACCTCGTTCACGGACGCGCAAGGGAGTTTCTCCAAGCCCTACGCCCACTGGGCGGATTTTCCCCTGCCCGGGGATTGGAACAACAACATTCTCAACGACAACAAATCCAACTACTTCGAAGGCGAGGTGATTCCCCATGTCTTCATGTATGGGGCTTCCAACAACGCGCAACTCGTGAATGGAGAATCCTACTCATTCAACGTTACGTACAACTACTACCAGCAAAACACCGATGCCGGCGGCTTTGCGTACATGACAGAGTACGACCTAAGCCGGCAGCCCAACGTTTTCGACTGGGCTACTCCTGCGATCACGCCAGTTGTTGACAGTATCTTCACCAACAGCGGCGGCATAACTGACGGCAACGGTGGCGCGGATGGCGGTGCGAACTTCTGGACGGTCGATGCCGACATCACCGCCGTGAGCGGTGTGACTTACACGGGTACCGGAACCAAGGATGGGGTCGTTACGATCACGTTCACCTACACAGGGGAAACGACCGGGAACGGTTATGCGGCGATCTACTACGGACTGTACATAGCCCAACCCGGCGAGGTGCCCGATCAGAATGCAGGAACGACAAACGGTGCTGCCGCCTGGAGCGGTGGCTCGCTGCAGACAACAGTCGATATCGGCGGCTCGGGCGCTACCTCGATCCAGCTGGCACCGAGCGCAATCATTCAGGGAGAGATCAGCGGCCTGAAGTTCAACGACCTAAATGGCAACGGTGTCAAGGAGAGCGGCGAACCAGGCCTTGCGGACTGGACGATCTACCTTGATGACGACACAGACACGACTAACGGCAACCTTGGCTTTGTCCTGACTGCTGATGGAATCACCGACGATCTAGATGGCAACGGCTCAATCGATCCGTTGGGCTTCTACTACTTCTCGGTGACACCCGGCACGTACTACATTTACGAAGAGGATCGGGACGGCTGGGTTCAAACAGCCCCATCAACGATCTCCTACGGACCGCTGGTTGTCAGTGCCGATACGCCAACGTATCTGAACAAGGACTTCGGCAACCGGATCGCAGAAACCAATGTAGGACTGGAAGGCCATAAGTTTCACGACCTGAATGGCGACGGAAGTTGGCAACAACCTGGCGAACCTGGGTTGGCAGGTTGGACGATTTATCTAGACCTTGACAATGACAACTCATTTGACGAAGGCGAGCCCTTTGATATCACCGCTGATGACGGAGGCTGGGCGATCACAGCCGAGCTGGTAGATGGCACTTACTACCTGCGAGAAGAGCTTGAAGACGGATGGATTCAGAGCAACCCCACCACCGCTGTCGACGGGGAGTACAGAATTGAGGTGCTCAATGGAGCATTCACAATATTCAACGGTGACGTCCAGGTTGTTAGTGGAGATGTTGACTTTGGCAACTTCCAACAAGCAACCAAGTCCGGTACCAAGTACGAGGACCTGAATGCCAATGGCATCCTCGATGACGGTGATACCGCTCTCGCTGGCTGGACCATCTACATCGATGCCAACGCCAACGACACTCTCGATGACGGTGAAATCTCCACCATCACCGACGGCAACGGCAACTACTCCTTCTCTCTTGATCCCGGCACCTACACCTTCCGGGAAGTCCTCCAGGACGGCTGGTTCCAGTCCGGTCCTGATGGCGGTGAATACACCGAAACCTTCACGTCCGGTTCTTCCTCCACTGAAAATAACTTCTTCAACTTCAGGCAAGCAACCAAGTCCGGTACCAAGTACAATGATCTCAACGGAAACGGCACTCGAGACGATGGCGAGCCTGGCCTAGAAGGTTGGACCATTTACATCGATGCCAACGCTAACAACATCTTCGATATAGGTGAGACGTCGACCATCACCGACGCGAACGGCAGCTACTCCTTCTCTCTTGATCCAGGCACCTATACCTTCCAAGAAGTCAACCAAAGTGGCTGGGTTCAAACTCAAGGTGGCTACACGGAAACCCTGATCTCCGGAGAAATTTCTGAAAACAACAATTTCGGCAACTGGCAGCCTGGAGTATGCGGATTGACCCCAGGCTTCTGGGGTCAACACCTATGGGCATGGGATGGCAATCCCACTACAGACGGCCAAGTGGATAAGCAAGGGCGAACTCTGGCCTCGAAACTCGTCAGTGATGAAGTTCTGAGCTTCGAGGATGTTCTCATTGCCATTGACAGCAATAGAGACAATAGCTTCACCGAGTTGGACATCAAAGGCGTTTTGGTCGGAGACACGAATCTGAATGGCTTATGGGATGACGCGGCAAATGTATTCTTTACACTTAATGATGCCCAGAATCTGATCAACCCCAGCACAAACCTCGTGAATGCAGATCAGCGAAGCAAGATGGCTCGAGATGTGATTGCGGCTCAGCTCAATCTGCAAAATGGTGCAACCGCAGACAGCGGAGTGAAAGATCTCATTACTGGAGCGGCTCTATGGCTGACGGCAGGTGAACCATATAACAGCTTTACGGGTAAGAACAGCAGCTTGACAGGGGATGTTGATACTCTGATTCAGGCAGGAGAACCAGCAGCAGGTGGCTGGGCAGACACCAAATACACAAATCAAGGTGTCTTTAATGGCTTTGCAGGCTCAGCAGTTACGGCCAAAATGGCTGCCTGGCAGCAAGAAAAATCATATGAGGATTGCTCTCTCTCAGCTTCTGAAATCCACGAAACACTTGATGACTTCAATAACTGTCTTATCACTACTGGTATCGACGTATCCACGCAACAGCCCCTAGTGATGGCTCTAGCCGGTGACGGCAATGATGGAAATTACCAGGATGATCGCGCAATCGGCACTGGAAGCATGACCATCTTCACTGATTTCATGACTGTTGCTAATCTCGTTTGAACTGCAGGCAAATATAGATAAAGGGGTGGGCTTCGCCCATCCCTTTTTATTGGCAATGGAGCAATTAACAGCCGACCCAGGGCTATTAGTAGTAAAAATTTCTTTATAAATGCGTGCAGAGCAACACTCCTTCACACATAGAACATCCCTTTGAGCTTCTTGAAGACCACATTCAGCAGTGGCGAGCCCCATTCTCCATGGCCTTTCTCCGCAACCGTTATTCAGCAGCTCTCCCCATTGCTGTTGTGTCCCATGTCTCTATGATCACGAACTGCGCCACAGTCCATCCCCTGCCTCACGGCATCTTTGGTGCTGACGATCGCATCCCGGTCGACTCAAGTCGTTGGCCTTGGCAGGCGATTGGCATTGTGCAGCGACGATTCGGCGGTGCCTGTTCCGACACCCTCATCGCCCCCAGCGTGGTGCTCACGGCGGCCCACTGCACGTACGACCAACGCAATAGACGGGCCCTTCAGGCAGCTGATCTGCGCTTCCTGACGTCAGGTCAGCTTGGACAGACCGCACACACGCCATCGCCCTCCACCATTGCCGGCATCGTGCGCCCATCTCTAGGCCATGGCCAGCGCAATCCAACGATCAAGAACATGGCAACCGATTGGGCCTTGATCGTGCTTCGTGCCCCCTCCCCCTGCGGCCCATCCCCCTGCGGGTTGCCCGTCTCCCCGACGGCCAACCGATCGCTCGTGCGGGATTCAGCGAAGGCGATCGCCTCACGCTGGTGCCTGCCTGCTGGATCCTTTACCGCGATCCAGCTGATCGCTTCTGGTTCACTGACTGCGATACCCTCGCAGGCGATTCCGGCTCACCGGTGCTCGCTGGAGAAGGGAATGGCATCACCGTGGTGGGCGTCAGCTCCGGTCTCCTCAAGGACGACCGGGGCAGACCTGGCAGCGTGGTGGTGCCAGCCCGCATGATTTGGACTCGAATCCAAAAGTTGAGGGTTCCAGGATCGAACCAGAGGCTCTTGACCAGGCTGGCCGATCAGAAGATGGCCAATGTGGACAAGCTACCGGCATAACCGGTGATCTCGATCACGCTGTCGCTGCTCGCATTGAACCCTGCTCTGCCGTCATTGAGCGCCAGGAAGGTGCGCAGGTTGCCGCCATCTCCAAAAGTAAACGTGGAAGCTCCATTCTTGGCGAAGGTCTTGCTGGTCAGCAAGGCTCCAATACCGGCAACATCTAGGGTCTTCACCATCCCGAGCTGTCTGGGATTGATGGCGGAGCTTCGAGTGAAGGGACTGTCAATCGTATCGACACCGGCCTGAAGGTTGGTGATTCGATCAGGCGTAACGCTCCAAAAGGCATCACTGAGACGGTTCAAAGTGAAGCTATCGGTGCCGCTTGTGCCGGTGAGGATGTCAGCCTGAGTGGTGAAGACCAGTGGAGCAGCAACGGAATCGTCGTTGCTGATCGTGCCGGTTACGGCGTTGGTGGTTCCGATGCTGTAGCCCGTGCCAGGAGCAAGCAGCAAGCTCACGGTTTCATCAGGTTCCACAATGCTGTCAGCCGTGGGATCGATCACAACAGTGGCTGTGGATGCATTCGCAGCAAAAGTCACACTCTGGCTGCTACCTGCCTTTAAACCGATGTAGTCGCTGGCATTGGTGGCGGTTCCCGTTACCGTGAAGTTAACGCTCAGCGACTGGGCGCTGGCCTGCGATCGGGTGAACGTATAAACTATATTTGCGCTGCCATCCTCATTTACAAGGATGGGAGAGAGGCTCAGTGTGATCACGGGGCTTGTTGTGACATCCGGCGCCGATGTAATCGTGCCACTGATCCAAAAATCACCAATGCTGGCGTAGTCGGTATAGCCAGTCGGCATACTGGCTGATGGGTCCCCAAAGCCCACACCGTCCAGCTTCAGGAAGTAGGTGCCCGTTGAGAGCCCCTGCAGAGACATTGATGTAGCCAGTCCGGGGTCATTGGAGGTGTAGAGAAGGTTGCTATTACTGTCATAGAGCTGCACCTCGAGATCAAGGCTGGCTGCATTGTCGGGATATGGAGTGGTGGAGCGAACATCACTTGTATTACCGAGATAGGCAGTATAACTTCCTCCCCAGACGCCATCTTCATCCACATAGGCTCGATACCAGTATGGACTAAAGCTGAGGTCTAGATTGCCGAAGTCGAGAATTTCAAAGGAATAGTAGTCGAGATCATAACGGGTTTCAATGGTGCCGAACTGGCCGACTGTTTCTCCCACGATTGACAGCGGAGCGGCAGCCAAGGCGCTATTGCCCACCAGATCAGGCCGATAAGAGAATCCGTTACCGCCAACGATTACGGCCAGATCACCATCACCTTTGCCGTAATTAGCGGTGCTACCAGTATTGTTACTGCCCGTATAAGTTCCATCGTCCCAGGTGGTGACGTTACGATTGTAGCTCCCTCCCATGATCGGGGCCCAGCTGGTCTCGCCTGTGCCGCCATGCCCTGTGTAGTAGGTGGTACTGGCGGTCCCATCGTGTGACAGCCCTAACGCATGGCCCACTTCGTGGCTGATTGTCTCACTGACTCCGATGAGCGTTTTGTTGTAGATAAACACAGGAGTGTCTGTGCTCGAGTTGAAACTTCCGACAAATGCAATTCCAGCCGCCGTCGAAGAAGAAGGTCCGTAACTGCTAATCACCGCCCGTACTCCCCAGCTTTCATCACTGCTTCCTGACCGCGCCAGCCAATCAGCAGGCGGCTCCTGCAATGTCACATTGACATCAAACGGGGAAAAATCGTTTGCCACCCGTTGCCAGATCTGCTGGATAGAGATGAGTTCACTATCACTGAAACGAGTGGGGTCGCCATTCGTGTCGTAGGCAGGAGAGTAGAAAGAACTCCCCATCGTGGAATTGTTCCATGATGTGCCGCTTGTGGTATGGCCATTGAAGTCAAGATAGATAATCTTCGAGGCACCTGGATGGGAGTTCAGCCTGAATGTGAAGCCTAGATCCAGAAGTGGAGTCGATGACACCACTCCCTGAGTGGAATCCAGACCCAGCAACGCCTCGGGAGCGAGTTCAATGCAGATCTTCTGGGGGGAATCCGTTTGATGCCGGGAGTCATGATCCCCCTCTGAATGGTCGTACGATTGTTCCTGTGATTGCTTCTCAGTCACCCACTGGTGTGCACCAGAGTGAGCGGCTGCGGACAGGACTGTGCTAGCGACTTGAGGATCCTGGCTGTTCAGACCCTGCTGGCTCGCCTGTTTGCCATCGCGCTCATAAGTCTGATTTTCTACCTCATCGTCCACCTCTGTTTGGCTTTGGAGGGCTTTCGGTGTGCTGATGACGTGGTCACTCTGGCGTTCACGTCTGTTTGCTTGTTCAAAGATCCAGGGCAATGCAAGGGGCAGATGTTCAATGTGGCGGGCCATCAGGAGGTCCCGCTGCGAGGCGGGTGAATCAGATGCGATCAGCCTCCAATCCACCACTGATCTGCGTCAAAGCCGCAGGACATCTGAAGCAGCTCGCCGAGGCCCAGCACCAGCAGAAACGCCCTGCGCTGCAAACTGTTCCGGTTGTCTCAGACCTCCAACAGGAGCCCATCGGATCCGTAAACCGATTTACACCGCACCGGTTAGCACCGCTTCAGGGCTTTGCAACGGCGTGCCTTGCCATCAAAAAGCCAGGGTCTAGCCCCGGCAGGAATAGTGCTGTTAGCTCGATCAAGTTGCGGTGGCGATCGCTGCTTCAGTAGTGATGATCACCATTTCCATCAGGGCTATCTCCACTGGTACCTACAGAGAATTCAGCATTCTCTTCCTCACTCATGGCCTTGCGCAGGCTTGCGCCGTAGGTTTGCTTGGCTGCCTGCAGATGACGCAGCTCAAATTGCTGCTGGGCAATTTGTTGCTCCAATCGCATCATGTCTTGGAGAAGCAATTGGGCAGTGCGCGGCAACTCAGAAAATTCATAGTCTCGATCATTGAAGTTCAGCTTCAGATTAGGCTGCGGTGCCGTCGTTGTGGTCATTGGGGAAGTATCCAGAGGGCCCATCGGCGAGCTGCACCGATACTGCTTCATAGACACGCGTATTCGCCTTGCCGGGCTGGCAGCATTTCTGCTGCAACCGTACATCGCTTAGATCTATTTTACCTCTGGCATTGTCACGCTATTAGCAAGAAACCCGTCAGCCACGGTGAGAAGACAGCATGGCTGGTGATTCACCACCTACAACCGAGGGAGCTCTAAGTTCATCCTTGGTGGGGGAACTGACCAGCGCACGTTGCGGTGCTCAAATTTGGTGGCTGGAGGATGACCGCCACCTCTGCCGCCTGGTCGAAGCTCGGCTGCGAGCATGCGGCTGGCGCCTAACCCTCTTCCACAAGAGCCAGGACCTGTTAGACGCCCTCCACCAGGATCAGCCGGATCTGCTGATCCTCGACCGCCTCCTGCCGGGGATAAATGGCATTGCACTACTGCAAAGCCTGCGCCAAAAACGCCATGCATTCCCCGTGCTGATGCTCTCGGCCATGGGTTCGGCGGACGAACGGATCGAAGGCCTAGCACTCGGAGCCAACGACTACCTAACCAAGCCGTTTCGCTGCCGCGAATTGATTTGGCGTCTTGAGCGGTTACTGCAGGGGGGGCCGCCGCCACTAATACATGGCTCCTCGCGGGAAGGGGGCGTACCCCTCGGCCCCATGGCGCTCGACCGGCGCAAGTGTTGCCTACGCGATGCCGCCGGAATGGAGTTTCCCCTCTGCCGCGGCGACATCGCCCTCCTGCTGACTTTGTTGGAAATGCCAGGCACGGTGCGCAGCCGTGAACAGCTAGCCCGGGCCAGTGGCTCCATGGTGAATGTCACCGAGAGCCGCTCCCTCGATGTGCGCCTCTCACGGCTGCGGCGCCTGCTGCAGCGCCTCTCAGCGGGAGACGTGAGCATCGAAGCGGTGCGCGGGATTGGCTACCGCCTCAAGATGCCCAGTTTTGGCTCCAATCAAGAGGCCCTGGTCTCGATCGTGATCCTGGGCATGAGTATCAGCCTGTTGGGCCTGCGGACGCTGCTGGCCTTCCCCCCCGGACTGCTTTGGGCCATTGGGGTGGGTGGGCTCCTGATCACGGCGCTGGTGCAGCGGCGCCGCATCGTGCGGTTGGAGGAACAGCAAGCAGATCAAGCACTGGAGGCGACCGAACAGCGAGCCCACTGGCAGACGCTGCTGCACGACCAGACAGCTCCGCTGACGCGACTGGTGCTGCGAGTGGAGGAGCTTCAGCCAAATCAACCCCCTGACCAGGAGCTGGTGGAGGGTCTCAGCTGTGATCTCGAGCTGCTGCGCGAGCTGCAGGAGCAAATGGGACCATCGCGAGGCCAACCCGGTTCCCTGACGGGCAGCCAGGCTGTTGAGCTGGCGGACCTCTGCCAGCAGATCGCCCGCCACTACCGCCGTGATTTCGTACAGCTGGCGGTACCCACGCTGAGGCTTCACCTGGAAGTAAATCAGCTAAGGCGGGTGCTGCACAACCTGATCGACAACGCGCTGGAACACGGCAGCCCTCCGGTACACATTCGCGCCTATCCCGAGCCGGGAGGTCTGGTGCTTGAGGTGGAGGACCGTGGGCCAGACATGGTCAAGGTGGCTTCCGACCTGGCAGGTGGATGGCCCCATGGGGGCCTGGGCCTGGCCTTGGCAATAGATTTCTGTCGTCGCCATGGCGGACGGTTGGAGCTTGAGCCGCAGACCGACGGTGGGCTGCTAGTGCGGTTGCGACTTGGTCATGACTGTGTGCTGAGCTAAACAACCTTCTGAGATCGAATAACTAGTCCGGACTGGACTCCCGCGACCACAAAAACAACCCCAGCCGCTCGGCGTCCGCCATCGTCTGCTCCGCATCCAGCAACAGGGCACTGCGGGCTTCCCAGGCGATGCCCGCCAACCCAGCCGCCGCGGCTTTCGCCACGGTGGTGGGACCGATGCCGGGCAGGTCCATGCGCCGGTCTTGGTTGAGCTTGGGGGCCTTGTAGAGCACGCCGGAGCGGCCCGTTTCCGGTCGCTCCGGGCGCGTGGCTGCCACCCACTCGAGCATGGCGTCGGTACCGGGCAGCGCTTCGGTGGCCAGGCACAGCCCCTTAGCCACCACCGCTCCCTGGCCCACATCCACCTGGGAAATGGCCTCAACGATGTAAGCGGCACGCTCCACATCGGCCCGGTCCAGATCGCTCGGCACGGTGCTGGCATACAGGCCCGGCTCCGGCAGCAAATTTGGAGCCACATCTTCGATGCCCACCACCTTCAGGCCGTGCTCCTCGATGATCTGGGCCAGGGCCCGCAGGGAGGCATCGTCGCCATTGCGCAGCGAGGCCAGGATGCGCGGCGCCGCCATCAAGGTGGAGCCCTCAAAGCGCAGCAGGTTGAGCGAGCGCGGCCGCACAAACTTGCCCACCATCACGATCTGCTCGATGCCGCGCTGCTGCAGCGACTTGATGAAAGCGATCGAGCGCTCGAAGAAAAACTCCTCAGCCGCCGGCACCTCCACCTCCAGGCCGTGGGGGTAGCAGGCGATATGGGGCCGCCCCGCACGGCTGAGAGCCTCCGAGAGCATCCGAGGCAACACGCCCTCACCAGCAATGATCGCGACGGTCGGATCACCCATCAGGGCCGAAACTGCTCCGCGTCTTGTTGCCTGGTTAGTCAAAGGCCCTACACCCTGGCCTGGCCCCCATCGGTGGACAGGTCCTGTGGCGTCATGGCCTCAAGCAGGGCCTCAGGGGTGAGTCGCTGATCGGCTTGCTCAGTGCCAGCGCGCAGATCCTTGAGCCCCACCAGCCCCTCTAGCGCCTCCTGCTCGCCGATAACCGCCGCCCAGCGGGCCCCGGAGCGGTCGGCCCGCTTGAACTGCTTACCGAAGGCCGCGCCACTGGCATCCCTCTCCACCGCCAGTCCGGCCTGGCGGCAGCGCCGCGCCAGGGCCAGAGCCAGCGCTGCCGCGGCCTCGCCACGGCTGACCACATAAAGATCGAGGGCGGGGGCGGCAGCCAGCGGGGCCTCGGCCTGGCTGAGCAGCAACACCAGCCGCTCCATCCCCAGGGCCCAGCCGATCGCCGGCGTGGCCGGCCCGCCCAGCTGCTGCACCAGGCCGTCGTAGCGACCACCACCGCACACGGTGGCCTGCGCCCCCAGCTGGCTGCTGGTGATCTCAAAGGCGGTGTGGCTGTAGTAATCGAGGCCCCTTACCAGCCGGGGGTTGAGCACAAAAGGAATCCCCAGGGCCGAGAGGGCCTGCTGCACCGCCGCAAAGCGGGCCTGGCTCGCGTCGCTGAGAGCGGACGCCAGGCTGGGGGCCGCCGCCAGCAGGGCCTGCGTATCGGGGTTCTTGCTGTCCAGCACCCGCAGGGGGTTGCTGTGGATGCGGGCCTGGGAATCGGCATCGAGCTGGTCGCGCCGCTGCTCCAGCCAGGCCACCAGCAGCTCACGGTAGCAGGCCCGGTCTTCGCTGCTGCCGAGGGAATTGAGCTGCAGCTCCAGCCCGCCCACCCCCAGCTCGGCCAGCAGATCCCAGGCCACAGCAATGGCCTCGACGTCGCTGCAGGCATCGGCAAAACCGAGCAGCTCAAGCCCAATCTGGTGGAACTGACGCAGCCGGCCCGCCTGGGGGCGCTCGTAGCGGAACATCGGCCCGCCGTACCAGAGGCGCTGGGGACCCTGGCTCAACAGGCCGTGCTGGATCGCCGCCCGCACCACCGACGCCGTGCCCTCCGGCCGCAGGGTGCAGCTGCGCTCACCGCGATCGAGAAAGGTGTACATCTCCTTGCCCACCACGTCGGTGGCCTCGCCGATGCCGCGGGCAAACAGCTCGGTGACCTCCAGCAGGGGGGTGCGGATCTCAGTTATGGCACTGCGGCGGAAGTGCTCGCGGGCCGTAGCTTCAATGTGCTGCCACAGGCGAATCTGCTCTGGCAGCAGATCGGCCATGCCACGCAGGCTCTGCAGCGATGCCAAACCGAAAGCAGCAAGTGGGGTGAGTCTGCCTGCCGGCGCTCAGGCGTAGCTGGCTTGATACCAACGGGCGAAGCGTTCAACCCCCACCTCAATAGAGGTGGAGGGACTAAAGCCCACCCAGGCCTCGAGCAAGCTCGTATCGGCGGCGGTGGCCTCCACATCGCCGGGCTGCATGGGCTGCAGGTCGCGGATCGCCTGCCTACCTAAAGCCCGCTCGAGCAGATCAATGAAATACAGCAGCTGCACCGGCTGGCTGTTGCCGATATTGAACAAGCGGTGCGGCGCCCAGCTGGTGGCAGGGTCTGGAGCCGCGGTGTCAAAACTGGGATCGGCGCTGGCCGGCTTATCGGCGCAGGCGATCACCGTGGTCACGATGTCGTCGATGTAGGTGAAATCGCGGCGCATGCGGCCCTGGTTGAACACCCGAATCGGCTCCCCCGCCACGATCGCCTTGGCAAACAACATCGGCGCCATGTCGGGCCGGCCCCAGGGGCCGTACACGGTGAAAAAGCGCAGCCCCGTGGCCGGTAGCCCATAGAGATGGCTGTAGGTGTGGGCCATCAGCTCACTGGCCTTCTTAGTGGCCGCGTACAGGCTCACCGGGTGGTTCACCGGCTGGTGCTCCGTAAACGGCAGGTTGGTGTTGCCGCCATACACCGAGCTACTGGAGGCATACACCAGATGCTCAACGCCGTGGTGCCGGCAACCTTCCAGGATCGAACCAAACCCCACCAGGTTGCTCTGCAAGTACACCGCAGGGTTCTCAAGGGAGTAACGCACCCCGGCCTGGGCTGCCAAGTGGATCACCAGCCGGGGTCGTTCGCGGGCGAAGAGGTCCGCGATGGCAGATCCGTCCTCCAGCTCCAAACGCTGAAAGCACCAGGACTCCCTGGGGGCAGAGGCCTCGAGCCGGCTCAGCCGGGCCTGCTTCAAGGCGGGGTCGTAGTAGCTGTTGAGGTTGTCTATCCCCACCACCCGTTCACCCCGGGCCAAAAGCCGCTCACACACCGCCGCACCGATGAAGCCGGCCGCACCGGTCACCAGCACGGGGCGACTCATGGGGCCAAAAGCTGGCGGAAGTAAGCGATCGTGGGCTCCAGCCCCTGCTCCAGCGCCACCGTCGGCTGCCAGCCCAGCTCGCGGGTGGCCAGCTCGATCACCGGTTGACGTTGCAGCGGATCATCCGCCGGCAGCGGTTCACAGGTCAGCGGTAGCTCCGGATTAATCCGGGAGCGCACCAGCTCGGCCAGCTGGCGGATCGTGAATTCACCCGGGTTGCCGATGTTGATCGGGCCGGTGTGCGCCCCATTCATCAGCCGGATCAGCCCCTCCACCAGATCATCCACATAACAAAAGCTGCGGGTCTGGCTGCCATCGCCATAAAGGGTGAGCGGTTCACCGCGCAGGGCCTGCACGATGAAGTTGCTCACCACCCGGCCGTCATCGGGCAGCATCCGCGGCCCATAGGTGTTGAAGATCCGCGCTACCCGGATCTCCACCCCATGCATGCGCCGGTAGTCAAAGCACAGCGTTTCAGCGATGCGCTTGCCTTCGTCGTAGCAGCTGCGCAAACCGATGGTGTTGACACAGCCCCGATAGCTCTCCGGCTGGGGGTGCACCTCCGGATCGCCATACACCTCACTGGTGCTGGCCAGCAGCAACCGCGCCCCCACCCGCCGCGCCAGGCCCAGCATGTTGTAAGTACCCAGGAAGCTGGTTTTGGCGGTCTTGATCGGGTTGTGCTGGTAGTGCACCGGCGAAGCCGGGCAGGCCAGGTGCCAGATCCGGTCCACCTCCAGCCGGATCGGTTCGGTGACGTCATGGCGGATCAGCTCAAAGCGCGGATGGCCGATCCACTGGGCCACATTGGCTTTGCGGCCAGTGAAAAAGTTGTCGAGGCAGATCACCTCCTCCCCGGCCTCCATCAGCCGGTCCACCAGGTGCGACCCCACAAAACCGGCGCCGCCGGTGATCAGGTTGCGGGTAAGGGAGGCGGGCATGGCTCAGCCCTCCCCCACGGTCCACACCTGCAGCCCCGCGGCACGGGCTAGGGCGCCGTCGGCCTTAGCGCGCGCATCAAACAGCCAGGCCGGCTGGCGCATCACCGCCGCCACTTGCTGCCAGTCGATCACAGCAAACTGCTGCCATTCGGTGAGCAGCAGCAGGGCATCGGCGCCGCTGGCCGCCTGCTGCACCTCCGGCACCTGCTGCCAGCTGCCCTCGCCAGCGCCGGCCGATTGACCCAGATCCTGAGCTATCTGGCTCTCGCTCACCTTGGGATCGACGATCTGCAGCACCGCCCCCTCCTCCAGCAGGTCCCGGCAGATCCGGATCGCCGGTGATTCCCGCGTGTCATTGGTATCGGCCTTAAAAGCAAACCCCAGCACGCCGATCCGCTTGCCGCTCACCGTGCCAAACAGCTTGCTGATCACCAGCCGGGCTATGCGCTGTTGCTGCCAGTGGTTCAGCCTCACCACCTGCTCCCAGTAGGCCGCCACCTCCTCCAGCCCGTAGTGCCGGCACAGGTAGACCAAATTCAAGATGTCCTTCTGAAAGCAGCTGCCGCCAAAGCCCGGACCCGCCTGCAGAAACTTCTCGCCAATGCGGCTGTCGGCGCCAATCGCCCGGGCCACCTCGCGCACATTGGCGCCAGTGGCCTCGCAGAAAGCCGCAATGCTGTTGATCGAGCTGATCCGCTGCGCCAAAAAGGCATTAGCCGTGAGTTTTGAGAGCTCGCTGCTCCAGAGGTTGGTGCGCAGGATCTTCTGGGGCGCCACCCACTGGCCGTAAATCGCCGCCAGGGCTTCGATCGCCTCGGGGTCCTGGCCGCCGATCAGCACCCGATCTGGCTTCTCCAAATCGGCAATAGCTGTGCCCTCCGCCAGAAACTCCGGATTGGAGAGCACCGAAAAGCTCTTGGCCGGCTGGGTTTCACCTACATCACTGCCCTCAGATGCGGAGAGGATTTGCTGAATCACCTCAGCGGTGCGCACCGGCAGCGTGCTTTTCTCCACCACGATCGTGTGACCGCGGGCAGCTTTTGCCACCGTGCGGGCACTCGCCTCCACCCACTTCAGGTCGCTGGCCTGGCCTGCACCCAGCCCTTTCGTTTTGGTGGGTGTGTTCACCGAGATGAACACCAGATCCGCCGCAGCGATTGCCTCCTCCACGGCCGTGGAAAAGTGCAAATTGCGGCCCCGGCAGCGGCCCACCACCGCATCAAGACCAGGCTCGTACACCGGTAGACGGCTGAGATCGGCGCCATTCCAGGCTGCAATCCGTTCAGCGCTGAGGTCCACCACAGTCACCTGCACATCCGGGCAGCGATCTGCAATCACCGCCATAGTTGGGCCGCCCACATAGCCCGCTCCGATGCAGCAGATGGAGCGGATGGTGGGCAATCCCATGGAACTCACATAGCCAGGAAGAGAGACTATTCCTTAAGCACGAATTACCTCCATGGCCCAGCTGCTAATCACCGGAGGTGCTGGCTTCATCGGCAGCCACAGCTGTCTGGTGCTGCTGGAGGCGGGCCACAACTTGGTGGTGCTCGACAACTTCGACAACAGCTCCCCCGAGAGCCTGAAGCGCGTGCTCGAACTCGCCGGCCCCTCCGCAGCCGGCAGGCTGCAGGTGGTGGAGGGCGACATTCGCTCCGCTGCAGATCTGGAACGGGCCTTCGCGGCGGCCCCGGCGGGCCAGCCAATCACAGCCGTGGTCCACTTCGCCGGTCTCAAGGCGGTGGGTGAATCGGTGCGAGAGCCGCTGCGTTACTGGGACGTGAACCTCTGTGGCTCGCGCCAGCTGCTGGAGGCAATGCAGGCCCATGGCTGCCGCAGCCTGGTGTTCAGCAGCAGCTGCACGGTTTACGGCCTACCCGAACAAACACCGATCAGTGAATCTGCCGCCATCCAGCCGATCAACCCCTACGGCCACAGCAAAGCCGCGGTGGAACAGCTGCTGGCCGATCTGGCGGCCAGCGAAGCAGGCTGGCGCATCGCCCGGCTGCGCTACTTCAATCCGGTGGGCGCCCACCCCAGTGGCCGCATCGGCGAAGACCCCAGGGGCATACCCAACAACCTGTTCCCCTTTGTGAGCCAGGTGGCGGTGGGGCGTCGCTACTGCCTGCAGGTATTTGGCGGCGACTGGCCCACCCGCGATGGCAGCGGCATCCGCGACTACATCCATGTGATGGACCTCGCTGAGGGGCACCGGGCCGCCTTGGACGTGCTGCTGGCCGAGCCCCCCCAGCTGCTCAGCCTCAACCTGGGCAGCGGCCAGGGCCACTCGGTGCTGGAGGTGGTGAGGGCCTTCGAGCTCGCCAGTGGCCGTTCAGTTCCCTACACCGTTGTGGAAAGGCGAGACGGAGACGCGGCCAGCACCGTGGCCGATCCGCGCCTGGCAACTACACGACTCGGCTGGCGCACCCGCCGCTCCCTGGAGGAGATGTGCCGCGACGGCTGGACCTGGCAGCAGGCCAATCCCGAGGGTTATGGCAGCTGAAGCAAGGCTGGTGCTCGCCGGTGGCGGCCATAGCCACGCCCTGGTGCTACGCATGTGGGCCATGGGCCGGCAGCGGCCGGCCGCCTGGATCACTCTGGTGAGCCGCCACAGCACCACCCTCTATTCGGGCATGGTGCCGGGGCTGGTTGCCGGTCTTTATGAGCCAGCCGACTGCGCCATCGACCTGCGCCGCCTTTGCCTGCTGGCGGGGGTGACCTTTGTGCAGGCAGAGATCACGGCGATTGATCCCGTGAGCCGGGAGCTGGCACTGGCGGGGCGGCCCAACCTGCGCTGGGACTGGCTCAGCCTCGATGTGGGCGCAGAAACCAGCGCCGTAACTCATGCGGCCATGGCGGTAAAGCCCCTGGAGCCCTTCTTGCTCTGGTGCAGCCAGCCCAAATCAGGCAGCGTCCGCATTCGCGGTGGCGGTGGCGCAGCCGTAGAGGTGGCCCTGGCCCTACGGGCGAGGGGCCAGCAGCCCAAGCTGCAGCTACGCGGGACCCAGCTGAATCTGGGCTCAAAGGCAGCCAACCGATTGGGGGGGCAGCTACTGGAGAGCGCCGGCATTGCCATCGAGGCCAACTGCCCGGACGCCGCCGCCGCCGACCTGGCCTGCACTGGCAGCCGCGCACCCCGCTGGCTCGCCGCCTCAGGCCTGGCCTGCAACAGCGAGGGGCGCCTGCTCACTGAGGCCTGCCTGCAGGTACGGCAGCAGCCGAGGTTGTTCGCCAGCGGCGACTGCGGCGTGATCGCCAGCAGGCCCAGGCCCGCCTCCGGTGTCTGGGCTGTGCGCTGCGCCCAAACCCTGGCCCACAACCTGACGGCAGTGGTGGCGGGCCGCCAGCTGCGGCCCTGGCGGCCCCAGCGCTGGGCCCTGCAGCTGCTGGGCGATGGCAGCAACACCAGGCCCCAGGCGGTGGCCTTCTGGGGTCCATGGGCCCTGGGCCCCAGCCCGCTGCTGTGGCGTTGGAAACAGGCCGTGGATCGGCGCTTCATGGCCGGTTTCAGCGAGCTGAAGGCCATGGGCCCAGATGGGGGCGCAGCGATGGCATGCCGCGGCTGCGCCGCCAAACTGGCCGCCAGTCCCCTGCAAGACGCCCTGGCGCGCAATGGCCTCGGCGGCGGCACCCCGGGCAGCGCCGAGGACGCCGCGGTGATCGCCCAGGCAGGCGATGGGTCCCTGCTGCTGCAGAGCGTCGATGGCTTTCCAGCGCTGGTGGCCGACGCCTGGCTCAATGCCCGGCTCACCACCCTGCATGCCTGCAGTGATATCTGGGCCAGTGGCGCCCAGGTGGAAAGCCTGCAAGCGGTGGTCACCCTGCCTGAGCTAGCTCCCGCCCTGCAGGCAGACCTGCTCAGCGACACCCTGGCCGGCATCCAATCGGTGCTGCAACCGCTCGGGGCCCGCCTGATCGGCGGCCACAGCCTGGAGGCCCGCGACAGCCAAACCAGCCCGGCCAACCCCGCTGGCCTGAGCTTGGTGCTGAGCGTGAACGGCAGGGCAGCCGCTGGGCGGCACTGGGGCAAGGGGCCCTTGCGCAGCGGCGATGGGCTGTTGCTGTGCCGGCCCATCGGCACTGGGGTGCTTTTTGCCGCGGCCATGGCTGGAGCCGCCCAGCCCCAGTGGATAGATGCCGCCCTAGCCCAAATGCAGCAATGCCAAGCAAGCCTGGTGGAGCTACTAAACCGCCGCGGCTGCCGGGCCTGCACCGACGTGACCGGCTTCGGGCTGTTGGGCCATCTGGGCGAAATGCTGGCCGCCAGCCCAGCAAACTGCCGCGTGACGCTGGCGGCAGCAGCTATCCCGGCCCTACCTGGGGCCTTAGCCCTGCTGGGCGCAGGCTGGGCCAGCAGCCTGGCCCCTTCTAATGCCAGCGCCCTGGCCCTACTGGGGGAGCGGATTGAGCTCCAGGGGCAAGCCGATGCAGCGCATCAAGCCCTGCTGCTTGATCCCCAGACCTGCGGACCCCTGCTGGCGGCGCTTCCAGGCGACCAGCTGGCTGCGGCCCTGAGCGATCTGCAGCAAGCAGGCTTTGGCGAAGCCGCTGTGATCGGCCAAGTGCACACCTAAACGACAGCGCGCCGAACCGCCAGCGACAATGACTTATCTGCGAGACCGGCGTCTTGTCTGCCCTTACCCGCTGCCTGGAAGAAGAAGCAGCTGCCATTGCCGCCGCCGCCCAGCGCCTCAGCAGCGAACAGGTGGAAGCAGCCCTGGAGCTGCTGGAGGGGTGCCGCCAACGCCGCGCCAAGCTTGTACTTACGGGTGTGGGCAAGAGCGGCATAGTCGCCCGCAAAATTGCGGCCACCTTTTCCTCTATCGGCCTTACGGCCGTATTTCTCAATCCGGTCGATGCCCTGCACGGCGATCTCGGCATCGTGGCTGCCGACGACGTCGCCCTGCTGCTCTCCAACAGCGGTGAAACCGAAGAGTTGCTAGCGATCCTGCCCCACCTGCGCCGCCGCGGCACGGCCCTGATCGCCCTAGTGGGGCGTCTGGAGTCCAGCCTGGCTAATGGCTGCGACGTGGTGCTGGATAGCTCGGTGGATCGGGAGGTTTGCCCGCTGAACCTGGCTCCCACAGCCAGCACGGCGGTAGCTATGGCGATTGGCGACGCCCTAGCGGCAGTGTGGATGGAGCGGGCAGGCATATCGCCCGAAGACTTCGCCATCAACCATCCAGCCGGCTCCCTCGGCCGCCAGCTCACCCTCACCGTGGCCGATCTGATGGTGCCGGCAACAGCTCTGGACGGGCTCTCTCCCGAGGCACCCCTGGCTGAGGTGATAGGGCGGCTCACCGAAGGCAGCAACGGCAAAGGCAGTCTTGGGGCTGCCTGGGTGCGAGCCAGCGCGAACCCCGAACTGATGGCCGGGCTGATCACGGACGGAGACCTGCGTCGCACCCTGCAGCACCATGACCCGGCCAGCTGGGCCACCATCCGCGCCGACGCCATGGCCACTGCTGACCCGATCACGGTTACGCCCCAAACACTTGCAGTCGCAGCCTTAGAGCTGATGGAACGCAATCCCCGTAAAGCCATTTCGGTGCTGCCAGTTGTGGAGCCCTCCCAACCTCACCAGCTGCTTGGCCTGTTGCGGCTGCACGATCTGGTGCAGGCTGGGTTCAGCAGTACCGCCGCGGAGCGCCCATGACGGCCATTCCCTTCACCTTGATCGCCGGGCCCTGTGTAATCGAAAGCCGCGATCTGGTGCTGCAGATCGCCGAGCAAGTGAGCACGATCTGCGCTCGCGTCGGCATCCGCTACATCTTCAAAGCCAGCTTCGACAAAGCCAACCGCAGCTCCGGCAAGTCGTTTCGCGGCCCGGGCCCCGATGAGGGGTTGAAGATCCTCCAGGAGGTGGGCCAGAGCTTCGGGGTGCCCGTGCTCACCGACATCCACGAGAGCTGTCAGGCGGCGGCGGCGGCCCAGGCCGTGGATGTGCTGCAGATCCCCGCCTTTCTCTGCCGTCAGACCGACCTGCTCGAAGCCGCCGCCAAGGCAGTGGCCGGCACCAGCAAGGTGGTAAACGTCAAAAAGGGGCAGTTTCTGGCGCCCTGGGACATGGCCCAGGTGGTGAACAAAATGCAGGAATGCGGGCTAGATCCCGCCAGCGGCCGCCTTTGGCTCACCGAGCGAGGCACCAGTTTTGGCTACAACGCCCTTGTGGTTGATTACCGCAGCTTCCCCCAGCTCCAAGCCCTGGGTTGCCCGGTGATCTTCGATGCCACCCACGCCGTGCAGCAGCCCGGCGGTCGTGGCACCAGCACCGGCGGGCAGCGGGAGTTTGTGGCACCACTTGCCAGAGCTGCCGTCGCCGTGGGGGTGGACGGTTTGTTCATGGAGACCCATCCAGACCCCGACAACGCCCTGAGCGACGGGCCGAACATGGTGCCGCTGCACCGGCTCGAGGCCCTGCTCAGCCAGCTGCTGGCCCTGCGTCAAGTAGTGGCAGCGGGTGTGGCCCCAAGCAGCCTGTGATCCGCCAGCTGCTGCAACGAACCCTGCTGCGGCGCCGGAATCTTGCAGCGATTGAATTGCTGGTTTGTGATGTTGACGGTGTCCTCACCGATGGCGGCTTGCACTACGACGAGCAGGGCCAGGTGGTGAAGCGCTTCGACGTGCGCGACGGCCTGGCGATCCGGATGCTGCAGCGAGCAGGCATTGAGGTGGCCTTTCTCAGCGGCGGGCGCAGCGGCGCCATCGAGCAGCGGGCCCGGCATCTTCACGTCAATCACTGTCTGGTGGGCGTCGGCGACAAGCTCAGCGCCCTACGCCAGCTCCAGGCCAACCTGCAGCTGGAGCGCCAGCAAACCGCCTTCATCGGCGACGACCTCAACGACCTAACAGTGCGCCCGGCTACGGGTCTGCTGATCTGCCCCGCCGACGGCGCCCGCGGCCTGCGCCGCCAGGCCGACTGGGTGCTGCGCCGCCGGGGGGGGGATGGGGCCGTGCGTGAACTAGCTGAAGCCCTGCTGCTGCAGCGGGGGCTGTTGCAAAGCCTCAACCGCGAGGGCTGGCGAGACGGCAACGCCTAGGCGCCGGCTAGGGCGCGGGCCTGCTCCAGCTGCTCCGGGGTATCCACCGAGAGGCAGTCCTGCGCCACCTCGTAGGTGAGCAGGGGGATACCGGCGTCGATAAGCCGCAGCTGCTCCAACTTCTCCAGGTCTTCGAGCCGGGAATGGGGCAGGGCCGCCCAGCCCACCAACACGTCGGCCCGATAGCCATAGAGGCCCACATGGCCCCAATAGGTGGTGTGCTGGGCCCACTGCTCCGGCGGCACCCCGCGCAAATGGGGCAGGGCACTGCGGGAGAAGGTGATGGCGCGGCCGTCGCGGGCCCGCAGCACCTTCACCACATTGGGATCGTGCAACTTGTCGGCTGTGAGGGGATAGACGGGCGTGAGCACCGGCGGCCGCTGCAGCTGGGCAAACTCAGCCGCCATCGCCTCGATAATCGCCGGATCCAGCAGCGGCTGGTCGCCCTGGACGTTGATCACCAGGGTTTGGTCAAAATCAGATGCCGCACCCCCCGCAGCGGCCACCAGCTCCGCCACCACGCTGGCCAGGCGTTCACTGCCGGAGCTGCAATCAGGCGAGGTCATCAGCACCGGGAAGCCCCAGCCTTCGGCAACAGCGCGCACCTGGTCGCTGTCTGTGCACACCACCACGGCCGCCACACCCTGGGCCTGCCGGCAGCGCTCCAACACATGCTGGAGCATGGGCTTGCCGGCAATATCGGCGAGCAGCTTGCCGGGCAGCCGCGCCGATTCCAGCCGGGCCGGTACGGCCACCACCACTCGGGGAACGGACATCTGGTCAGTCATCCCGCCACGCTAACGAGGGGTCTGCGGCGCTCAGATCCGCTCCAAGCGCAGCCGCTCGGCCCGCAACTGGCGCAGCCGCTGGCCCAACTCGGGGCCTTGCCTCATGCCAGCAGCCAGCAGGTCGGCGGCGGTGAGCTCGGCCTTGACCTGGCGCCAGCGCAGCAGCCAGCGCAGCAGGGGCCGGCGCGGGCCGCTGCCACAGGCCAGGGCCAGGGCCACCGCTTCTGGACTGCAACCAGAAGCCTCCAGCAGGGCGCACCAGTGCTCGGGCAGCGCCGGAGATCCCTCGAGCTGGTGCTCCACCAGCCGGCGCCGCAACTCCAACCATTGCGCCAGCAGGCGGTGCTGGCGGTGGGGCAACTGCAGCCGCTCCGCCAGGGCAAGGGGCTGGCGCGCTCCCGCCACCAGGGCCACCAGCAGCGGCAACCCCAGCCGAGCAGCCCAGCGCAACCGCCGCGACCACTGGGTATCCGCCTGCAGCGCCGGATCAAGCAGCGCCAGAGCGCCCCAGCGCTGCAGGGCCCCCAGCGCCGCCGGCCAGGGCTCGCGCTCCAGCAGCAACTCCAACTCCATCCGCAGGCGCGTGCCCAGGGCTGACGGCGCCTCAGCCGGCGGATCACCCTGGCGCCAAGGCCAAGGCCACTGGGCCAGGGTGGCCGCCGCCTGCTCGGCGCTCAGCGCCTCAAGCTCCAGACCTAGCCGCGCCGCATAGCGGGCACCGCGCACCAGCCGGGTGGGATCGTCGCGAACGCTGCCGTGATGCAAAAAGCGAAGCTGGCGCAGCCCCAGATCCGCCTGGCCTCCATGGGGATCGAGCAGGGTGCCACTGACCAGATCCAAGGCCATGGCGTTGATGCTGAAATCACGCCTGGCCAGATCATCGGCCAGAGAGCCGAAGCTCACCTGAGGATTTTCGGCTGGCACCGGGTAGGTCTCGCAGCGGGCGGTGGCCACATCCAGCAGCACCTGCTGGCCGTCCAAATTGAGTTCGAGCTCAACGGTGCCGTAAGCGCCATGCTCCTGGCAGCGCTGCACCACAGCCTCGCCCAGCTGGCCAGCCAGCTCCTTAACCAGCTCTGAAGCCCGGCCCTGCACCACCAGGTCAAGATCGGGCAGCCCCCGCCAGGGATCGTTGTGCAGCCGGTGCAGCAACAAATCCCGCACCGCCCCACCGACCAATGCCACCGGCCGAACCCCTGCCCGGCTCAGGGCTGTCAGCAGGGGCGCTGGAATGCCGGGGATTTCCACCTAGACCGGCTCGATCGGCGCCAGACGCGGGTCAAGGATTTTGGGCCCCATCCCCTGAAATTTCACGGCAATCGACACCTTCTCACCACTGCCAAACAGGTGGGTCACCTGACCTTCGCCAAAGCTGCTGTGGCGCAGCCGGTCCCCCACCGCCCAGGTTTTGGCAGCCGCCCGGCGCCGCACCGCATTGGCGGGAGCACCGGCCGCACCGCCACCGGCCACCTGGCGTGAATCCTCGCGATCCACGCGGGTGAGCCGCTCCAGGCGCTGCTCACGGCGAATGGAAGCTCCACCGCTATGGGGAATGTCCCCCTGGATCAGGGCGCTGGGCAGCTCCGAAAGAAACACCGAGGGCACCGCTGGCTCGCGCATGCCACCCCAAAGCCGCCGCTCACTGGCATGGGAGAGAAACAGCCGCTCCTTAGCCCGGGTGAGGCCCACGTAGCAGAGGCGGCGCTCCTCCTCGAGAGCAGAGGGGTCTTCCAAGGAGCGATAGCTGGGGAAGAGACCCTGCTCCATGCCCACCAGGTACACCACCGGAAATTCCAAGCCCTTACTGGCATGCAGGGTCATCAGGGTGACCCGGTCCTGCTCAGTGTCCTTGCTGTCAGCGTCGCTGGCCAGGGCGGCTGAGGCCAGGAAATCCTCCAGGGAGCCCTCCTCGTTTTCCTCCTGGTATTGCAAGGCGGCATTCACCAGCTCATTGAGGTTGCGGCGCCGGTCTTCCGCTTCATCGGTGCCTTCGGTGATCAACTCGGCCACATAGCCGCTCTGCTCCATCACCCGCTGCACCAGTTCAGAAGGGGCGATGTCTTGAGCGCAGGCCTGCAAGCCGTTAATCAGCTCGCAAAACTGCAGCAACCCCTTGGCCGAGCGGCCGCCCAAAGAACGCACTGCTTCAGCATCACGCACCACTTCCCAGAGGGGAATGCCAAGCTGGTTGGAAGCGTCGGTGAGTCGCTCGATCGTGGTTTTACCGATGCCGCGCTTGGGGGTATTGAGCACCCGCAACAGGCTCACGGTGTCGGCGGGGTTCACCAACAGCTTGAGGTAGGCGAGTACATCCTTGATCTCACGGCGGTCGTAGAAGCGCAGCCCCCCCACCACGATGTATGGGATGCCCCAGCGCACCAGCGACTCCTCCATCGCCCGCGACTGGGCATTGGTGCGATACAGCACCGCCATATCGCCCCAGCTGAGATCGGGGTGGGCGGCCTCGAGCATGCGCATGCGATGCACCACCGCCTCGGCCTCGGCGATCTCGTCATCGCAGCGGGTGAGGGAGATCAATTCACCCTCGCCTCGGGTGGGCCGCAGCACCTTGTCGATCCGCTCGGAGTTGTGGGCGATCAGGGCATTGGCCGCCTCCAGGATCGTGGCGGTGGAGCGGTAGTTCTCCTCCAGCTTCACCATCGTGGCGGTCGTCTCACTGGCGGCCCCATCACCGAAGTCGTCCTGAAAGCCCATCAGGATCGTGAAATCGGCGGCGCGGAAGCTGTAGATGCTCTGGTCCGCGTCACCCACCACAAACACCGAGCGCCCGTCCCAGTCGTCGTAGTCGGAGGGTTCACGACCGTTGGTCACCAGCAGCTTGATCAGGTCGTACTGGGTGCGGTTGGTGTCCTGGTATTCATCCACCAGCACATGGCGGAAGCGCCGGTGCCAGTAGTCGCGGACCTGCTCGTTCTGACGCAGCAGCTGCACCGGCAGCAGCAGCAGATCATCGAAATCGAGGGCGTTGTTGGCGGCCAGGGCGCGCCGGTAGCGCCGGTAGGTCTCCGCCATCAACCGACCCCGCTGGCCGCCGGCATCGGCTTCCAGCTGCTCGGGCATCCAGCCCTGGTTCTTGGCGTTGCTGATCGCCCAGCGCACCTTCTTGGGCTCAAAGCGCTTGGGATCTAGCTGCAGCTCCTGGGTGACGATCTCCTTGATCAGGCTCTGCACGTCGTTCTCGTCGTAGATCGAGAACTGGCGCGTCCAACTGAGGCCTTCGGGATCCTTGAACTTGTCGATATCGAAGCGCAGCAGCCGGGCGAACAGGGCGTGGAACGTACCGATCCACAGCTCCTTGATCACCTCGCGGTAGATGCGCGAGCGCAGCTGGCGCTGCTCCACCGCCGGCAGGGTGCTCCAGGGCTGGCCAAACTGGCTCTGGGCCAGCTTCTGAGCCAGCAGCAGCTCCAGCCGCTCCTTCATCTCGCGGGCCGCCTTATTGGTGAAGGTGACCGCGAGCAGATGGGCCGGATCGGCGCCGTGGTGGCCGATCAGGTGGGCGATGCGGTGGGTGAGGGCGCGGGTTTTGCCGCTGCCCGCACCGGCCACCACCAGCAGCGGACCTGTGTGGTGGTCCACCGCCTTGCGCTGGGCGTCGTTGAGGCCGGCGAGAAATGCACTCATTCCTGAGACCCTAGGCAAGGCGACGGGCCAACCTCTGCCGCCAGCGCTCCAAGCGCAGCTGGAGCAGGGAAGGGGGCCTCAGTGGCGGCTCACCGGCCTGCAGCCGATCGATGTGGATGTTGATCGCCTCTAGAGCCTGGCGCCAGCGCTGGCGCAGCCGCGGTTCACTGAGCTCACCAAGCAACTCTTCCAAGCGGCGCGGAGCAGGCAGCCAGGAGGCTGGATCGGCCACCGCCGCAGCGATCCGCTCCCCGTCGGCGGCCAGGCTGCCCATGCCGATCTGGTGGGCCAGGCCCCCGGGGTCGAGGTTGTCAGCCAGGGCGTGGTTAAGGCTGCTGAACAGCACGCAGCCACAGGCCAGGGCCTCGATCGGCGGCAGACCAAAGCCCTCGCTCACCCCACTGCAGCGCCAGTGGTCGGCGGAGTCGTAAACCACCACCTTGGCGCTGTTGAACAGCCCCACCAGATCCTCCACCCAGCCGTCCTGCAGCAGCACCGTGAGCCCCCGGGCCCGCAGGGCTGGCACCAGCTGCTCCAGCACGTAGGTGCTGGTCTTGCGCCGCTGGATCAGCACATCGATCGAGCGGCCGCCCGGCGCCGGCTCAGCGCCGAAGTTGTGGGGGCGATCACCGCGGGCGATCCAACTGGCCTCCAGGGCGTTGGGCACCAGGAACAGCGGATTGCGGCTGGCCCATTGGCCCCAGTAGCCCAGGGTGTTGCGACTCACCGCCAGCACCGGCACCCCGGGGGGCAAGCGGAAGCCGTAGCCGCTGCTATGGGCGTGATATGCCACCGGCCGGCCCCGCAAGGCCCGCAACTGGCACGGCACATCAAAACCCCAGCTCACGATCCACAGGGCGGCAGTAGCGGCCGGGCTGCCTAGGGGTTCAGCCCGGAGCAGATCGTCCAGGTAGGGCAATCCGGGCTCCCGCTGCCGATAGGTAACCAGTTCCGTTGGCACCAGTTCGGCCAGCAGCCGGGCCGTCTGCTGCTCCACCAGCAGGCCGCCGCAGCGGTAGCGACCGCTGGTGCCTGGCACCAAAAAGCGAAGGGGGCGCAAGACGCTCAGAGGCTGCGGCCCGCCAACTCTGGCTCAGGCCGCCGCCACTTCCGTGCTGCCCGAACGCTGACGGCGTGTAAGGAAGCCAAACAGCACCTTGCCAATGGCGGCGATCAGATTGCCTTCCAGTTCCTGGAACATGGTCATGTTGAGGTGGAAGGCGTGGTTGGCCTCCTCCACAATGCGATCGGCCATGGCCTGGTCGATTGGCAGGGCGTCGAGGGTGGTGCGGTAGTTGGCCTTGAAGGCCTTCTCATCGGGGATAGACGCGAATTCGTAGAAACGCAGGCCATCGTGCTCGCCCAGGCTCATGGCCTTCTGGGCGATGTTCTTGAGGATCTGGCCGCCGGAAAGATCACCTATGTAGCGGGTGTAGTGGTGACCCACCAGCAGCTCCGGGCACTCCCGCGCCACCTGGTGCAGACGCTCAACGTATTGCTGGGCGCCAGGGGTGGGTTGGACCGCATTGCGCCAGTCGCCACCGAAGTAAAAGGCAAGGTCCTGCTCGAGACTTTCGCGCCGGTTGAGCTCAGGAAAGGCCACCGGACCCACCACCGGATGCTCCCTAAGCCGGCCAAACTCCTCCTCCATGGCGGAGTACACGAAATAAAGGTCGGCCACCAGGGTGCGGTAGCTGGCCTTATCCACCACCCCCTTGAGGAAGCAGCTCACGAAGCCGGTGTTCTCCGCCATCGTGTGCGCCTTTTTGGTGCCTTCACGCAATTGGGAAGCAAGGGCGACGGCCATCTGACAGGGGCTTGATACGGGCGAGGCGCCAAGTTAGGCGGGAGTTTTACCGGGGCGCCTGGCAAGGTTGCGAAGGGTTACGCCGCCAGGTTCTGATCGGCCTGCTCGGCGCCACCGAAGAGATCAAACAGCTCCCGGGAAAACTGCTGCAACTTCTGCGCCACCTCGGCCTGTGGCAGATGACTACCCGACGGCTGCCAGTCGCCCACGGTGGCCAGCCGCCAGCGCTCGCTCTCGTAGGTGAGGCCCCGGATCGTCACCCCCAGCAGGCGAGGGCGTTCAGGCCTGCTCCGCCCCGGGGCCCCGTCCAGGCGCAGCTGCACCAGAAAGGAGCGGCACTGGCTGCGCGGACTCCAACCCGGTAGATGAAAGGAGAGATCCAGGCTCTCCTGCTCGGCAAAGGCACGGGTCAGAGCGTCGTCGCGCCAGGGGGTGAGGTTGGCTCGGGCATCGGGGAAGTGGACGCGAAACAGGCTCGCCGCCGCAGCGATTGCCTGGGCAAGTTCCAGGGATCGGGCCTGATCGGCGGCATTCATGCCGTTTCCCCTGAGCAGAACCGCAACATGCCTGAAACCTAGGCTCGCCGCACCGCTCAGGCCGAACAGGTCCGTAACAGCCCATGGCAACCCCTAGCGCCGCCAGCTTTGAGAAGCTCACCGCCCCTGCCAACGGCACCGCAATTCGCTTCGAAAATGGTCAGCCGATCGTGCCCAACGATCCGATTGTTCCCTTCATCCGCGGTGATGGCACGGGCGTAGACATCTGGCCCGCCACCCAGAAAGTGCTGGATGCGGCGGTGGCCCAGGCCTACGGCGGTGAGCGCCGCATTGAGTGGTTCAAGGTGTACGCCGGCGACGAGGCCTGCGACCTCTACGGCACCTATCAATACCTGCCGGAAGACACCCTGAGCGCCATCAAGCAGTTCGGCGTGGCGATCAAGGGGCCCCTCACCACACCGATCGGCGGCGGCATTCGCTCCCTCAACGTGGCCCTGCGCCAGATCTTCGATCTCTACTGCTGCGTGCGCCCCTGCCGCTACTACGAGGGCACCCCCAGCCCCCACAAGCGCCCTCAAGACCTGGATGTGATCGTGTACCGCGAAAACACCGAAGACATCTATATGGGGATCGAGTGGGAAGCGGGCGATCCGGTGTGCCTCGATCTGATCAAGCACCTCAATGAGGTGGTGATCCCAGCCAACGGCAAGCTGGGACAGCGCCAGATCCCAGCGGGCTCCGGCATCGGCATCAAGCCCGTGAGTAAGCACGGCAGCCAGCGCCACATCCGCAAGGCGATCCAGCACGCACTGCGCCTAGAGGGCGACAAGCGCCACGTGACCCTGGTGCACAAGGGCAACATCATGAAATTCACCGAGGGTGCCTTCCGCGACTGGGGCTACGAACTGGCCAGCACGGAATTCCGCGATGTCTGCATCACCGAGCGGGAAAGCTGGATTCTCGGCAACCTCGAAAAGGATCCCGGCCTGAGCATCGAGGCCAATGCCCGCATGATCGAGCCCGGCTACGACAGCCTCACCCCCGAGAAGAAAGCCGCCATTGATGCCGAGGTGCAGGGCGTGCTCGATACCATCGGCACCAGCCACGGCGGTGGTAAGTGGAAGCAGATGGTGCTTGTTGACGACCGCATCGCCGACAGCATCTTCCAGCAGATCCAAACCCGCCCCGCCGACTACTCGATCCTCGCCACCCTCAACCTCAACGGCGACTACATCTCCGATGCGGCCGCAGCCGTGGTGGGAGGCCTGGGCATGGCCCCCGGCGCCAACATCGGCGACAACGCTGCGATCTTCGAGGCCACCCACGGCACCGCTCCCAAGCATGCCGGCCTCGATCGCATCAACCCCGGCTCAGTAATCCTCAGCGGCGTGATGATGCTCGAGTTCATGGGCTGGCAGGAGGCCGCCGACCTAATCACCGCGGGCCTGAGCGCCGCCATCGCCAATGGCGAGGTGACCTACGACCTAGCCCGCCTGATGGAGCCTCCCGTGGAGCCGGTGAGCTGCAGTGGCTTTGCTGATGCTGTGATCCGCCACTTCGGCGGATGAACACCGACCCCTGCGTGCACTGCGGCTTCTGCCTGCCCACCTGCGCCAGCTACCGGGTGCTGGGAACGGAGATGGATTCACCCCGGGGCCGCATCTACACCCTCAAGGCGATCGCCAACGGTGAACTGAGCCTCGACGCCACCGTGGCGAAACACTTCGACAGTTGCCTGGGCTGTCTCGCTTGCGTGACCGCCTGTCCTTCAGGGGTGCGCTACGACCAAATGATCGAGGCGACGCGCCCCCAGCTCAACGCCCCGGAACTGCGCAGCTCCGCCCAGCAAGCATTTCGCAAGCTGCTGTTTGCCCTGCTTCCCTACCCTGCGCGGCTTCGGGCCCTGCTCACGCCGCTGCGCCTTTACGCCGGCACCCCCCTGCAGGCCCTGGCCCGCCGCAGTGGGCTCACCCGCCTGTTCGGCCCCCAACTGGAGGCCCTCGATCAGCTGCTACCTCCCTTAGTGCCGGCTGGCTTCCGCGACGACTTCCCCCTAGTAGTGCCCGCCCAGGGTCCTCGCCGCGCCCGGGTAGGGCTGGTGCTGGGTTGTGTGCAGCGTTTATTTGATCCAGCCGTGAATCAGGCCGCCGTGCAGGTGCTGAGCGCCAACGGCATCGAGGTAGTGATCCCGCCAGCCCAGGGTTGCTGCGGCGCCGTGACCCACCACCAGGGGGAACTCAGCCAGACCAACGAGCTGGCAATCGGCTTAATCCAAAGCTTTGAGGCCGTAGTGGGCCCAGGCAAGCCCGCCGGAGCCGAGCCTCTCGACGCCGTATTGGTGGCAGCCTCCGGTTGCGGCCACACCATGAAGGCCTACGGGCGGCTCACCGGCAGCAGCTTCTCTGCCCCGGTCGCGGACATACAGGAATTCTTAGCCGAGCTCGGTCTAAGCCAGCCATTCCTCGCCGCCCTCAAGCCCCTGAGCCACGCTGACGGCGAGCCAGCCAGCGCCAAACGCCCGCTCCAACTGGCTTATCACGACGCCTGCCACATGCTGCATGGCCAGGGCATCAGCAGCCAGCCCCGGGCCCTGCTCAATGCCATCCCCCACATCCAGCTGCGCGAAGCGACGGAAGCGGGAGTGTGCTGCGGCAGCGCCGGCATCTACAACTTGGTGCAGCCTGAGGAGGCCGCCGCCCTTGGCCAGCTCAAGGCCAAAGACCTAGCTGGCACCGGTGCCGAGCTCGCTGTTAGCGCCAACATCGGCTGCAGCCTGCAGATCCGGCGCCACCTGCAGGAGCTGCCCCAGCCAATCCCGGTGCTGCATCCGATGCAGTTGCTGGAGCAGAGCTACAGGGGTTGAGCCAACCCATCCCCGACCAGCCGCCAATCAACAAGGCCCCTAAAGGCCGCCTGCTGAACATTCTGGGAGTTGGTTTTGGCTTGGCCGGTGCCGTGGGCGGCACGATCGGGGCCGGCATCCTGCGCACTCCGGGCCTGGTGGCAGCCCAATTGCCCTCGGCGGAGCTGGTGCTGGCCGCCTGGCTGGCCGGCGGGCTCTATGCCCTGCTGGGGGCGGTGTGCGTTGCCGAATTGGCGGCAGCCTTGCCAAAGGCCGGCGGTTGGTACGTCTACGCCGAGCGAGCCTTCGGCAAGCGAGTGGGCTTTCTGGTGGGCTGGACCGACTGGCTGGCCCACTGCATCGGCCTGGCCTGGGTAGCCACCACAGTGGGGGAATACGGCCAGGCCCTGCTGCCCGCCGCGATCCCCCAGGAGCCCTACACGGTCCGAATCCTGGCGCTGCTGGCCATCGGCCTGTTCAGCCTGATTCAGCTACGGGGCATGCGGGCCGGCAGCGCCAGCCAGGAATTACTCAGCCTCGCCAAGGCGGTGGCCTTTCTGGCCCTAGTGGCGGCGTGCTTCCTGCTGCCCATCCAGGCGGCGCCCCCTATCGCGCTATCACCGCCTGCGCCCATGGCGATCGCGGGCTGGCGGAGCCTGAGCCTGGCAGTGGTACTGGCCCTACAGGCAGTGATCACCACCTACGACGGCTGGGCCAGCCCCGTTTATTTCGCTGAAGAATTCAGCGAGCCGGGGCGAGATCTACCCCGCTCCCTGATCGGCGGGGTACTGGCGGTGCTGGTGCTTTATCTGCTGATCAACCTGGCCCTGCTGCATGTGCTGCCCATCGCCCAGCTGGCCAGCGCACGCCTGCCGGCCGCGGACGCGGCACGGGCCCTGGCTGGACCGCTGGGTGGCCTGCTGATCACCGCGTTAGCGCTTGTGTCCCTGCTAGGCCTGATCAACACCGTGGTGATGGCCGCCCCACGGATTTTGTTTGGCCTCAGCCGCGACGGCCTGCTGCCGAGCTTTGTTGCCCAAGTGAACGGGGGCGGCACCCCGAGCGCGGCCCTGCTGCTCACCAGTACGGCCGCCGCGGCCCTAGTGCTGGCCGGCTCCTTCGAGCGGCTGCTGACCATGGGCGCCGTGTTCTACGTGAGCCTGCCGCTGGCGGGCATTGCCTCCCTGGTGACCCTGCGCCAGCGGGAGCCGGAGCTGCCCCGCCCCTTTCTCACCTGGGGCTACCCCGTGTCCCCCCTACTGATCACGGCGGTGTCCCTGGCCTTCCTGATCGGCAGTACGGCCAACGACTGGCTAAGCAGCCTTGCCGCCCTAGCCCTGGTGGCCATGGGCTACGGCGTCTGCCTGTTGGCGGAGCGACGACCCCTAGCCGAGGAGACGAATTAATCCGCGCTTTCCAAGCCCTCCATCCAGCGCCAGGCCAGCTGCAGCGTGTCCCCATCACCGAGGTTGCCAGGGAAGGTGAGCACCGGCAGAGGCTCTGGCAGATCAGCCAGCACTAAGGAAAGCCCCGGCAGCAGCTGGCCTTGCAACTCGACAGCCGCCAGAGCCAGACCATCGGCCAGCAGGGTGTGGGTGGTGATGCCCCCCTTGCTGATCAGATAACCCAGCTGGGGGGCCAGGGCAGCAGCCAACCGGGCCATCAGCGCCGCCAGAGCGTCGCCTAAGCGGCGGCGCTGCGCCACTGATGAGCACTGGAGCTCACCCCGGCTGGTGTACAGCACCGGCGTTTGCTCCTGAGCCAGCACCCGCCGCAACTGAACCAACCAGTCGGCCTCCAGGGAAGCCAGCAGGGGCTCCGGCAGGGGGCCTTCCAGCAGCCGCGCCAGCTTGGCGACGGGCAGCTCCAGCCCCACGCAGCGGGGCTCCGTCAGCAGCTGGGTAAGCTGGGCATCAGCCAAAGGCACGTGGGAGCCCACCAGCACCAGCCCTGGCTTGGGGCGGCGCAACCGGGCCAGGGCAGCTCCAGCCAGGGGCTGGGGCGGCAAAGCCGCTAAGGCCTGGATCCAACTGGCCGCCGACTGGGAAAGCACCGCCCGCGGCCAGGCCTGGCGCACCACCTGGGCCAGGGCGGCCAATTGCTCAGGTCGCTCCCCGTCAACGGCCACCACAGGCCCGCCATCTAGGGCCGCAAATCGCTCCGCCAGGGCCTGGCCGCCATCGCTTAGGGCGTAATCCAACTCGGCGCCCGTCAGACGCTGGACCTGGTGAGCGGCGATACGGCCCCCACTTTTTTCCTCCACCCAAACCGGTAGATCGCTGCTGGCGTAGCCAAACAGGCGGTCGCGGGCGAAGGCGGTTTCGTGCACGGGCTGGCCGTGCAGGCGATGCACCCCCTCCACGGTGGTGCGTCCCCCCTCAAAAAAAGCCGGGATCAACAAGGTGGCCGCAAAGGGGCCGAGCTCGGCCGTTATCACCTCCACCTCCAAAGGAAAGTGGCCCCGCAAGGTGGAGTCGCCGCGACTCACCAGCCACCAACGCTCAATGCCTGCCAGGGGCAGGGCCGCAGCCAGGGCCCGGCAGATCTGGCGCACCCGCTCCGCGGCCGCTTCCGGCGCTAGGGCCCGGGTGTTAGCCAGCAGAAACAGCAGTGGCGAAGGGTGCCGCAGCCCCTCCGCCAAGGTGGCGGCATCCCAGCGCAGCAGCAGCGGGCAGCTGTGCACCGTCTGGGAGCCGGTGGGGTCATCGTCGATGACGATGATTTTGGAGGAGGCGGCCATGGCACCATCGTGCCGTGATGACTCCGGAGCCCAGGGAGCTGCAGGAGCTGGTGCGCGAGCTGCACCAGCAGGCTGCGCCCTGGCAACCCGCGGGCCTGGGCAGCCGACTCAACTGGGGGCCACCAGTTGTGGGCGCCAGCGCCACCGTGAGCTGTAGGCGGCTGAGCGGCATCGTTGAACACAGCCCTGGCGATTTCACTGTGACGGCCCTAGCCGGCACGCCCCTGGTCGAATTGCAAGCCGAACTGGCCCGCCACAGGCAATGGCTAGCCGTTGACTGGCCCTGGGGCAGTGGCATGAGCGGCCAAGCCAGCGGCAGCCTGGGCGGCTTGGTGGCCAGGGGCCTGGCCGGAGGTCTGCGCCAGCGCTACCTGGGCGTGCGCGACCAGATCATTGGCCTGGAATTGATCCGCAGCGACGGCACCCGCGCCCGGGCCGGGGGCAAGGTGGTGAAAAACGTGGCCGGCTACGACCTGATGCGCTTGATGGCGGGCAGCTGGGGGTCCTTAGGCCTGATCAGCAGCCTCACGCTGCGCACCATGCCGGAGCCGCCCCAGCGGCGCGGCCTGAAGCTGGAGGGGCCGCTCGAAGCCCTCGGCCAACTGGCCGCCTGGCTGCTGGGCTCAAGCCTCAGCCCGGAGCGGATCGACTGGTGGCGCCCCCCTGCCCCCCAAGAAGACGGCACCGGACTGCTGATCAGCCTGGCCAGCATCAACGCCCTCACTCTCAATGAGCAAATCGGCTGCATCGCCGCCAAGGCTGCTCCCTTGGCAATCACGGCCAAAACTCTTGAACCTGCCCAACTCGCAAGCCTGGTAGGCCAAAGCCAAGGGTCTGAAACTGGGTCCAGCGACTGGTTGCTGCGGCTGGCGGTGCGCCCCAACCAGGCGACTGCCCTGCTCAAAGATCCAGCCCTGGCCGGCTTGCCGGTGGTCCTGGGGGCTGGCAGTGGCCTAGGTATCGCCTGGGCAACTGCCTCAGCCCTACCTACCTACAAGGTGGAGGCGCTCAGGCGCTATTGCCAGCAGGGTGGCGGCTACCTGACGGTGCTACGCCAGCCGGCCAGCAGCAAACTGCCAGCCTGGCTGGATGCCCCATCGCGGCCCCTGATCGAAGCGATCAAACGGCAGTTTGACCCGAAGCAGCAACTGTCGCGCGGTCGCCTGCCGGGAGTGAATCTGCCTGGAGTGGAGCCGCCCCGGAGCTAAGGCCGGCGATCCAGTCGAGCAGGGCAGCATTCACCTGATCTGGCACCTCGTCGTGGGGACAGTGACCCGCCTCGAGCACCACTTCGCTGGTGCCTGCAGGAGCATGGCGCTGGAAAGCAGCCCGCCGGCCCACGGCGTTGATCCAGGGGTCGCGGATGCCCCAGAGCAACAGCAACGGACATGTCAGCTGGACAAACAACTCATCGAGGGGCTGGCCGCGGGGGATATCAAACACGGTGCGGAAGACACCGAAAGCCCCCGGATCCAGCGACGGCCGCCGGATCGCCTCCACCAAGGCTTCATCGACGTTGGTCTTGTCGACATACACCTGGTTGAGGGTGCGGCGAATCGTGGCCGGCCGGCGCAAATTTTCAAACAACAACCGCTGCAGCACCGGACTTTTGAGCAGGGCTCCCGCAATGGTCTGGCGGGTGATCGCTCCCCAGCCCTTAGGCGGCGCCTGCTCATCGCTGAACGGCCCTGCCGCATTCAGCAGCACCACCCCGGCCGCCTGGTCCCCCAAGGCAGCGCCAGCCGCCAAGGCTGAAAAACCGCCAAGGGAATTGCCCGCCAGCACCGTCGGCCGGCCGATGCGCTCGTGCACATAGGCGGCCAGCTGGTCGCGCCAGAGGGGGCCGCCGTAGGCAAGCTCAGCCGGCTTGGCGCTGCGACCGAAACCCAGCAGGTCGATGGCGTGCACCTCATGGCGCTGGGCCAGCACGGGAATGTTGTGGCGCCAGTGATCGGTGGAGGCGCCGAAGCCATGCACCAGCAGGATCGCGGGGCCCTCGGGCTCAGCCGGCGCCGCTGCGATGGCGTGCACTGGATGGCCGGCGTAGCTCCAGGGCTGGGGTACAGACAAGGAAGCCACCTTGATGTGTCCAGGGTGGTCGATGCTAGGGAGATCTGCGGCACGCCATTGCCCCTCACCAGCCCTGACTGGAGCCCCTTCCTGCCGGGGATCGCCCTGTGGGCCCTAGCTCTGTACCTCCCCTTGAGCGGCCCCCTGGGGCGCCTGGAGGAAGCCCTGGCCGCGGGCTCCCTGCCGAGCCCTGTCCAGCAGGTGATGTTGGTGATTAGCAGCTTGCTGCTGGCCCTGGCCATCGGGGTGCTGGCCGACCTGGGCCTGAGCTGGGCCCTGGGCCCCGACTGGGCCAGCAGCCTCGGCCTGATCGCCGCCGGCTGGGGCCTGTTCACAGCACTCGCCAGTCGAGCCAGGGAAGACGGGGAATGATTGCCGGTGTGCGGGCCCGGTAGGTGGCGTAATCGGGATAGGCCAGCTCAAGGGCCCGCTCCTCGCGGCGCGCCTTTCCGCCCAGCACGGCCACCAGGGCCAGCAGCAAGGCCAGATGCAGCAGGCTGCCCAGGGCCAAACTCACCCCCAGGGAACAAAACAGCACCGCTTGATAAAGGGGGTGACGGCAACGGCCGTAGGGCCCGCTTGTCACCAATGGGGCACCAGGAATCGGATCAGGCAGGGGCGTAAGGCTGGAGCCCAGCCCCCAGAACGCCTGGACCGCCAGCACCAGCCCGAGCAGCAGCAAAAGGGCGCCAGCCAGGGCTAGGGGCAGGGGCCAGGCATAACCCCAGGCGCCCGGGGCAGGCCAAGGCGGCAGCAGGTGGGCAGCAATCAGGGCCAGCTGGGCGAGCAGCCACCACTCACCGTGGCGGTTGTCTAGCCAGCCCCCCCAACTCAGGCCCCAGCGCTCAGGTTGGAATTTCGGCAAGTGGATCAAGATCCGGACCTCCAGCGCTGCCACCCAGCACCAGTCTGAGCAGGATCGGCGCCAGGAAGGTGGTGCCGATCACCATCAGCAAGATTGCGGCCTCCAGCGGCTTGGTAAGCAGCCCAGCCTGGGTACCCAGGCCAAGAAAAATCAAGCCCACCTCGCCGCGAGGCATCATCCCCAAACCCACCACCAACCGGTTGGTTTTCTCCTTACTGAAATAGCTCCAGCCGGTTGCCACCTTGCCGGCAATCGCCACGGTGAGCAGAAAGGCCGCCACGATCAATCCCTCCCGGTTTTCAGGGTTCAGCGGATTGAGCACCGACAGATCCATACCGGTGCCAATCAGCACAAAGAAGATCGTGGCAAACAGGGCAACTAGGGGCTTAACGGTGTCCTGGATCGCATGGGTGTGCTTAGAAGAGCTGAGAATTAAGCCTGCAGCGAAAGCGCCAAGAGCGGCTTCTAGGCCGATCGCCTGGGCCACAAAACAGCAGAGCGACAACACCACGAAAGCCGCCACGACCACTTCGCCAGGGGCCTTGAGCTGATCGAGCAGCCAGTCGAACCCAGGAGCAGCAGTGCGGCTCAGGAACAGGGCCGCCGCCACAAACACAGCTGCCGCCGCAACCAACTTCAGGATCGGGCGCACGGTGAAGCCCTCGCCGCCAGCCAGGCTCACCACCACCGCAAGGATCACGATGCCAAGAATGTCGTCGAGCACGGCCGCGCCGATAACCGTCTGACCCTCGCGGGTGCGCAGAAACTTCAACTCACCAAACACGCTGGCGGTGATGCCGATGCTGGTGGCAGTCATCGCCGCACCGGCGAAGATCGACGGAATCAGGGGCACATGGAAGATGTAATAAAGGCCCGCAGTGCCTAGGGCAAAGGGAAGCACCACCCCAGTTACGGCAACGGTGGTGGCCTGGGCACCCACCGCTACCAGCTCATCGAGCTCGCTTTCCAGTCCGGTGAGAAACAACAGGGCAAACAGACCGATCTGGGAGACCGCTTGCAGATTCGGGAAGGTCTCGGCGTAGATCTCCTGCACCTTTTCCGGTGAGAGATCGGCCAGAGAGCTGAGCAAGCCCAAGCCCCAACTGCTGAGTTGGACCTGGGTTTCGGGCGGCACGATCAAATGCAGGCCGGAAACGCCAATCAGAACGCCAGCTACCAGCTCCCCCAGGATCGTGGGCAGCTGCACCCGCACCATCAGCTCCGCCAGCAGCCTGGCCGCCACGAAGATCACCAGAAACTCGCCCACCGAAATCAGGGTTTCAGCAACTTCGGCTTGGTGACTGCCGATTTCAAGCAAAAGCGCTGGCAGAACCATGGAAAAGTGGGTGCGCGGTAGTGGGAGGCGCGACCTTAAGCCGCCCGCGCCAAGGTGTTTGGACACTGATCTCTATTTGGCCCTGGGGTTTGGATTTGGCAACCATCGCTACGGTCTGAATATTGAGCAGAGGACGCGGACAATGGCAGAGCAACTGCAGCGTCTTGATGCTTGGTGGCGGGCCGCCAACTACTTAGCGGTGGGGATGATCTACCTGCAGGACAACCCCCTGCTGAGCGAACCGCTCCAACCTGCCCACATCAAAAGTCGGCTGCTGGGGCATTGGGGCTCGAGCCCGGGTCAATCCTTTATCTGGGCCCATGCCAACCGGGTGATCCGGTCCCACGACCTCGACATGATTTATCTGTCGGGCCCGGGCCATGGCGCCCCTGGGGTACTGGCACCCACCTACCTCGATGGCTCCTACAGCGAGATCTATCCCGACAAGTCGACGGATGCTGCCGGCATGCAGCGCTTCCTTAAGCAGTTTTCCTTCCCCGGCCACATCGGTAGCCACTGCACACCGGAAACCCCTGGCTCAATCCATGAGGGCGGCGAGCTGGGCTACGTGCTCTCCCACGCCTGCGGGGCGGTGTTCGACAACCCCAGCCTGATCGCCCTGGCCTGCGTCGGCGATGGCGAAGCGGAAACCGGGCCCTTGGCCACCAGCTGGCACATCAACAAGTTCCTCAACCCCGCATCCGACGGCGCCGTGCTGCCGGTGTTGCACCTCAACGGCTACAAAATCGCCAACCCCACCCTGCTGGCCCGCATCCCCAGGGAGGAGCTCGCCAGCTTGATGCGGGGCTACGGCTGGGAGCCCCTGTTTGTGGAAGGCAGCGAGCCGATGGCGATGCACCAAGCCATGGCAGCCGCCATGGACAGCGCCATAAACCGCATTCAAGAGGTGCAGGCGGAGGCCCGCCGCAGCGGCGATCCCAGCAACGTCAGCCGGCCCCGTTGGCCCATGATCGTGTTGCGATCGCCTAAAGGCTGGACAGGGCCGGCGGAGCTGAATGGCAAAAAGTTGGAAGGCTTCTGGCGCAGCCACCAAGTGCCCCTGCCCGATCCCAAGCGAGACCCGGCCCAGCTAGTGCAACTCGAGGCCTGGCTGCATAGCTACCGCCCCGGCGAACTCTTCGATGGACAGGGGAGCCTGATCGCCGAGCTGCGCGCCCTCTCGCCCATTGGCCAACGCCGCATGGGCTCCAATCCCCATGCCAATGGAGGGCTGCTGCGCCGCCGCCTGCACCTGCCGCCGATCAAAAACTATGCCGTGCCCGTCGAGCAGCCGGGCAGGCACGAGGCCGAAAACACCGCTCCCCTGGGGGAGCTGCTGCGCGATGCCATTGCCCTGAACCCCAATTCCGTGCGCGTGTTCGGACCGGATGAAACCGCCTCCAACCGGCTGCAAGCCATCTACGAGGTCAGCAAAAAGGTGTGGATGGAGGAATTTCTGCCGGAAGACCTCAACGGCAGCGAGCTCTCCCGCAGCGGCCGCGTTGTCGAGATGTTGAGCGAACACACCTTGGTGGGAATGATGGAGGGCTACCTACTCACCGGCCGCCATGGTTTTTTCCACACCTATGAGGCCTTCGCCCATGTGATTGCCTCGATGTTCAACCAACACGCCAAGTGGCTGGAATCCTGCATTCACCACGCCCCCTGGCGCGCACCGATTTCCCCCTGGAACTGCCTGATCTCCAGCACAGTGTGGCGCCAAGACCACAACGGCTTCACCCACCAAGACCCTGGCTTCATCGATCTCGCCGGCAACAAGAGTGGCGAGGTGGTGCGCGTCTACCTGCCGGCCGATGCCAACAGCCTGCTGGCTGTAGCTGAACAGGCGCTACAGGAAACGAACGTGTGCAACATCATCGTTTCTGACAAACAGAAACACCTGCAATATCTAACTCTCGAGCAGGCCCGGGCCCACGTGGCCAAGGGCATCGGCCTATGGAGCTGGGCGAGCAACGACGAGTGCGGCACTGAACCAGATGAGCCTGATGTGGTGATGGCCTGCGCGGGCGACATCCCTACCAAGGAAACCCTGGCCGCGGTTGAAATTCTGCGGCGTGAAATCCCGAGCCTAAAAATCCGAGTGCTCAATGTAGTGAAGCTGTTTGCTCTCACCACTCCGAGCGAACACCCCCACGGCCTCAGCGACCGGGACTTCGACAGCCTGTTCACCACAAACCAACCGGTGATCTTCAATTTTCACGGCTACCCTTGGCTAATCCACCGACTCACCTACCACCGCACCAACCACGTCAACTTCCATGTGCGCGGATATAAGGAGAAAGGAAACATCAACACCCCTCTGGAGCTGGCGATGAACAATCAGATCGACCGTTTCAACTTGGTTATTGATGTGATTGACCGGGTTGCGGGCCTGGGATCCCGCGCTGCCCACGTCAAAGAGCGCATGAAGGAGGCGATCTTGGCCAACCGGGCCCACGCCCATGAGCACGGCATGGATGCGGAGGATGTCACCAACTGGCGATGGAACCCACTGCCTACAGCGGCCCATGCGGGAGAATTACTCCAATGAGCGACCTCCAACCCAGCAACCTGCGTCTGCCCACCCCGGGCTGCTACGCCGACCCAGATCGCAGTGGTCTGACCGCGGAAAACGTGTTCGACGGCATGACCGAACACCTTTTTTACACGCTCGGCAAGCTCGCCCCCACGGCCAGCCGCCACGACCTTTACATGGCCCTCAGCTACGCGGTGCGCGACCGGCTGATGACCCGATACTTGGCTGGCATTGAGGCGCTCAGTGCCACCCCGACTCGAGTGGTGGCCTACCTCTCCGCTGAATTTCTGATCGGGCCCCAACTGGGCAACAACCTGTTGATGCTGGGCATCCAGCAGGAAGCGGCGGAAGCCCTGCGCCGTTTCGGCATCAACGACATCAACGAGATCCTCGATGTTGAGGAGGAGCCTGGCCTGGGCAACGGAGGCCTGGGTCGGCTGGCGGCCTGCTTCCTGGAGTCGCTGGCCTCGCTGGAAATCCCGGCCACCGGCTACGGCATCCGCTACGAATTCGGCATTTTTGACCAGCTGATCCGCGATGGCTGGCAGGTTGAGATCACCGACAAGTGGCTCAAGAGCGGCTGGCCCTGGGAGCTGCCCCACCCCGATCAAGCCTGCTTCGTGGGCTTCGGCGGCCACACTGAGAGCTACCGCGATGAGCACGGCACCTACCGGGTGCGCTGGATTCCGACAGAGCACGCCATCGGCATTCCCCACGACGTGCCGGTGCTGGGCTACCGGGTCAACACCTGCGACCGGCTGCGGTTATGGCGAGCCGATGCCGCCGAATCCTTCGACTTCTATGCCTTTAACAGCGGCGACTACTACGGCGCCGTAGAGGAGAAGGTGGGCTCCGAGACCCTCTCCAAGGTGCTCTATCCCAACGACGGCACAGATGAGGGTCGGCGTCTGCGCCTAAAGCAGCAGCACTTCTTCGTGAGCTGCTCCCTCCAGGACATGATCCGCAACCTCGATGCCCGCGGCATCCCAATCACGGATTTCCCCGATCACTGGGCGGTGCAGCTAAACGACACCCACCCGGCCATCGCCGTGGCAGAGCTGATGCGCCTGCTACTCGATGACAAGCACCTGGACTGGGAGGTCGCCTGGAACATCACCAGCCGCTCTCTTTCTTACACCAATCACACCCTGCTGCCGGAAGCCCTCGAGAAGTGGGGCTTGGGGCTATTTGGCTCCCTGCTACCCCGCCACCTGGAGCTTATCTACGAGATCAACCGCCGCTTCTTGCAACAGGTGCGCCTGAAATATCCGGGCAACGAGCAGATCCTGCGCAAGGTCTCGATCATCGATGAGGAGGGCGATAAGGCAGTCCGTATGGCCAATCTGGCCACCGTTGCTTCCCACCACGTCAACGGCGTAGCAGCCCTGCACAGCGAATTAGTCAAAACCGAGCTGTTTCCTGAATTCGCGGCCCTGTGGCCCGAGAAATTCACCAATGTCACCAACGGCGTCACCCCGAGGCGCTGGGTGGCCCTGGCCAATCCCCAGCTGTCGGCCCTGCTGAATGAATCGATTGGCCCAGGCTGGATTAACCATCTCGATGAGCTGCGCCGCCTAGAGCAATTCGTCGATGACAGCAGCTTCCTCGAGCGCTGGGAGGCCACCAAGCTGGGCGTTAAGGGCCAGCTGAGTAATTACATCCATCGCCACACGGGTGTGCTGGTCGATCCCACCTCCCTGTTCGATGTTCAGGTGAAGCGGATCCATGAATACAAGCGCCAGCACCTCAATGCCCTGCAGGTAGTAGCCCAGTACCTGCGCATCAAGAATGGTCAGGCCGAGGGTATGGCCCCGCGCACGGTGATCTTCGGCGGCAAGGCAGCACCGGGCTATTACATGGCCAAGCTCATTATTCGTTTCATCAACGGCATCGCCGAAACGATCAATGCCGACCCCGACATGGAGGGCCGGCTGCGGGTGATCTTCCTAGCCGACTACAACGTCAAGCTGGGTGAGCGGGTTTATCCCGCCTCCGATCTCTCGGAGCAGATCTCCACCGCCGGCAAGGAAGCCTCCGGCACCGGCAACATGAAGTTCGCCATGAATGGGGCGCTGACCATCGGGACGCTCGATGGCGCCAACGTGGAAATTCGCGAACAGGTGGGGGCGGAGAACTTCTTCCTGTTTGGCAAGACCGCTGAGGAGATCTCCGAACTGCACCAGTCGGGTTATTGCCCCTGGGAGCTGATCGGGGGAATGCCCGAGTTGGCCGAGATCCTGCGACTGGTGGAGCAGGGCCACTTCAGTAATGGTGACGGCGACCTATTTAGACCGCTGCTGCAAAACCTCACCGGCCGGGATCCCTTCTTCGTGCTGACCGACTTCAACGACTATCTGCGGGCCCAGTCCGAGGTCGACCTGGCCTGGGCCGACAGGGGTCGCTGGAATCGCATGTCGTTGCTGAATTCAGCCCGCAGTGGCTTCTTCTCTTCAGATCGCTCAATCCGCGACTACGCAGAGCGGATCTGGAAAGCCGAAAGCTTCCCGGTCACGATCACCTGCGAGCTGGACTGAGCAGGGAGATGGTCTAACCGGGCAGGTCTGGAGTTTGGTGGAGCAGCCGATTCAGCCTTAGGCGATCGGCATTAAGCGGATCAGGGGCCAGCTCACCGGCCACTTCCCGAAACTTTTGCTCGACCTCATCGGGCACCCGCACATCAAAGATGCGCTCCATCAGGGCCTCTATGGAGAAGAGGTGGGCATTGATATTCTCCAAATCCGCCATGGCCTGCTGGAAGGCATCGGGCTCAGCGCCCTGATCCTCAACAGCCCCTGTACCTGCTCCTTGGCCGCCAGGGGCAGCATTGGCCTGACTGGCGGCTTCTGTTGCCTCCTGCTGCTTCTGCAACTCTTCCATCACCCGGCCTGCCAGGGTGCGAAAAGATTGCAGCGCAGCCCAATTAAGCTCCTGCTGCTGGCGCAGGGTGGGATTTTCACGGATCAATCGGTCATGTTCCCGATAGAACCGCTGGCAATCAGGGCATTGGCAGGGCTCTTCTGGCACCGCACTCCCTTTTGATCTCAGTCCCCATCATGGCACTCAAGCCGCCAAGGGGATCTCGATCGAGGTCACCACGTTGATTACGTCGCGCAGCCGCATCGAATCGGCAAACCAGCCCATGGCTTGCTCGGTATCACCACTACGCTCAGCGTCGGTGGCCTGCTCCTCGTGAGCCTCAGCTAGCAGGGCCAGCCAGCAAAGGCAGCGGGCTTGAACCACCGAAAGGTCGAGCTCATCGGGCTGGCTATCGGCGATGCGTTCGCTCTCCTGCTGCACCAGCAGACGCAGACGCAGATCGTGAAGCTGAGTCATCGCGGTCAAACGACTAGGACCACGCTAGCCCCGGTGCTGCGAATAGGTAGGGCACCACCTGTAGCGCTCGCTACCGGGCATGGAAGACAGCGATGCACAGCTTGAAGATCAACCATCCGGCCCATTACGGCCACAGACAGGACAAAACGACAAGTCCCTCTTCTGCCAGGCCAACCAAGGGCAGATTGACGGGACTTGACAATCAACGAAAAGAAACTACTTGCCATAAAGCGAATTTTACGCAGCTAGCGCAGAGTTGCAGCCAAGAGCCGTATAAATAGGCACCAAAAGCTAAAATTGCTACGAGGAATGCCGTCTCTGCTACATCATTAGTTTTCCGTCCCGCGGGGGCTTGTCTACCACTGGCCCCGCCGGCATTGGTCGCCTTTTCAATGGGCTGACGCCAGCACCCTTCCTCACCCAACCAATCCCGCATCCCCAACCTCAAAACCCATGGGAGTTCAGTCAACCCTGACCATCAACGATGGCGACCTTGCTGCCGATGGAGTTCAGATTTATGGCGGCCAAGAGGTCACGCTGAGGCTGACCGCAGAAGCAGTCGGAGAAGACCTTGATATCAATCAAGTCACATTCTCGAATGTCAATCTTCTTGTCCTAAATCCAGATTCTAGCTTCGAAACAATTCCCATCACAGTCACTTGGACACTGGATGCTTCCGGCGACACCGACGGAGACGGCCGCTGGGACCAAGGCGAGCTTAGAACCTGGACAGCCAGCTACACAATTCCCGAAGAGATCCAAGAGGGTGCAATCGCCGCTTTTGGCGCAACCATTGCGACAAAAGACTTCGGCCCATTCGGCAATGGAACAGGCGCCAACGGAGAGTCGTCCTCCGCGACCACAGCCGGAATGATCTCGGTGGTCGACGAGCCCGCTCCCGCCCTCACACTAGAGAAAACAGCCAACGTCGACAGCTTCGAGCAGTTTGGCGATCCGATCGAATACACCTTTGCAGTCACAAACACGGGTAACCGTGATCTCACCAACCTGACAGTCACCGATCCCCTGATTGAGGAGATCTCCGCTGTTCTGAATGAAGTAACCGGTGAAAACACCGGCGATGCCGATAACGACGGCAGCTTCGACATTGGCGAAACCTGGGTCTTCAAAGGCAGCTACAATGCCGACCAGGCAGATCTCGAAGGCGATGCGATTCCGAACACCGCCACAGCCGAGGCCTTCTACGGCACCCAGGCCGTCAACGATGACGACGATGAAATCGTCGAGTACGACGCAATCGAACTGGGCATCGAGCTGACCAAAACGGCCGATCAGGCGTCCTATGAAGGGGCTGGTGAGGAAATCGTCTACACCTTCAGCGTTGACAACACCGGCAATCGCGGGCTGAGCAAAGTTACGGTTACCGACCCCCTGCTCAACAACGTTGCTGCTGTCACAGCAGGAGACACCTCGTTCAACATCGGCGACGCTGACGAAGACAACATCCTGGATACGGACGAAACCTGGACGTTCACCGGCTCTTACACCACCACCGCAGGCGACACCGCCGACATTCCCAACACGGCAACCGCCTCCGGCTCCTACCGCGACAATGAGGCGTCCGACACTGACGATGAAATCGTCACCTACGACGCAATCGATCTGGGCATCGATCTGACCAAAACAGCCGATCAGGAGACCTATGAAGGTGCTGGTGAGGAAATCGTCTACACCTTCAGCGTTGACAACACCGGCAATCGCGGGCTGAGCAACGTTACGGTTACCGACCCCCTGCTCAACAACGTTGCTGCTGTCACAGCAGGAGACACCTCGTTCAACATCGGCGACGCTGACGAAGACAACATCCTGGATACGGACGAAACCTGGACGTTCACCGGCTCTTACACCACCACCGAAGCCAACAACGCCGACATTCCCAACACGGCAACCGCCACCGGCTCCTACAAGGAGCTTTCGGCAACCGACACTGACAATGAAACCGTCACCTACGCACCTCCCAGCCTAAGCATCGCACTGCTGAAGGAAGCCGACAGAACCACCTTTGAAGCCGCCGGCGAAGCCATCACCTACACCTTCACGGCGACCAACAACGGCAATCGCGACCTGGATAATCTCACCATCAGCGACAGCCTGCTGAACGATGCAGTGAGCGGCATTCTCACTGAGGGCAGCGAGTTTAACGTTGGCGATACAGACAACGACGGCACCTTCGACGTCAACGAGGCGTGGAAGTTCACTGGCTCTTACACCACCACCGAGGCTGACGCAGTCACCGGAAATGTGGTGAATGTGGCCCAAGCATCAGCTACCTACAAGGGCAGCAACGTTCTCAGCAACGAAGACGATGCAATCGTGAATTACAACCCGCCCGAGCCCCCGTCGACCCTCGAGGGCCTTTCCCTGGGCTACTGGAGTGAGCACATCACGGGTCGCAAGGCCGATGCCACCTGGAACGAGGAGGCCTACGAAGGCGCCAGCTACAAGAATGCCTCTTTTGAGGTGTTCTTCTTCGGCGGACAAGCAGCCTCGCTGAACTGGCGCAACAAAACCGACGTGACGATGTCGGAAGCCGTGAAACTGAGTGGTGGTGGCCAGTTCGCCCTGGCCCGTGATGCCGTTGCCGCTGTGCTCAATGCCGAGCGCGACGACGTGAACTACAAGTACACGGTGGCTGATGTGCAGTCCATGGTGCGCGATGCCTTCAACATCAACGATGGCGGCGCCAACACCTGGGGCATTGAGAGCCTCAAAAATGAGCTGAGCCTCAACAACAACCTCGGCAACGACCTGGTGTAAACCCACCGCGGTCGATCCCCCCCAGCCCGGCGCCGGATCCCTCCAGCGCCGGGCTTTTCATTGGGGAGGGGCCTGTCAGCCCAGGGATGGCTGCGAAGGCTCACGCCCTCCTGGTTTCAGCTGGACTTGGGCGACCTCGCCATCCGGAGATAGCGCACTTGGCGGGGCGACATCCCAAAGCGCTCACGGAAGTCGCGGCTGAATCCCGAAAGGCTCAGATAGCCACACGCCTGTGCCACTTCGCTCACGCTCAGGCCGGACGCGGATCTCTCGAGCATCCGGCGGGCCTGCTCCAGGCGCTGGCGGCGCAGCCATTGCACCGGCCCGCATCCCACCTCGGCCTTGAAGCCCATCTGCAGCGATCGCCGCCCATAGCCGCTGTGTTGCTCCAGTTCACTGAGGGCCAGCGGCCGCTGCAGGTTGGCCCGCATCCACACCATTAGCTCCTGCACCGAGGAGCGCAGGTTGAGCTGCTCACCGGACAGCTGAGGCGCTTCGGAACTAACTCCCCAGTGGGCCTGCAGCAGGAGCGCCACGCAACGCAGCACCAGATCATCCAGGCAGAGCATCGGATCGGGCTCCCGCTGGGCCATGCGAAAGCTGCCGTCGACCAGGGCGAGGGCAGCCAGCAGGTGCCGGTGGTGGTAAGCGCAGGGCCCCTGGTTGATATCAACCGCGAAGGGCGCCGCCAGGCGAGCCGCCAAGAGCGTGGCAGAACTGGGCCGCTCCGCCATCGTCTGCAGCCGGGAGATCAGGGCCGCTTCACGGAACTGGATTGCCGTTCCCCCGGTGGCATCGTTAACCAGGCGCCAGCCTCTGGCCGGCAGAAAAGCCACCGTCCGCCCGTGGCTGTTGTCCACCTGCTCGCCATCGAGCTGATACTGCCCCCACCCCACGGAGGGCAGAGCCAACAGGCAGAGCTGCTCTCGCGGATCCACTGCAAGGGTGAGCGGGGTGCCGAGCACGCTGCTGAAGCCCACCTCTCCCACCACCGCAGAAGCCGCCTGCAGCTGCAGACGGGCAGACCCCTGCAGCCGCGGCTGCAGGGGTTCCAGATCCTCGATCACAAATTGGTGATCAAGGAGGGAGGCCAGGGCCTCCGGGCCGTCGATACGGGCCGACCAGCGAGTGTCCAACAGGATGGGCTGATCGAGAAGCCGTGGCAGCAAAGACCCTAAAAACCCAATTTGCGAGCGACCTTAGAGGTACGAGCCCACCCGGTCAATGACCCAAGCCATGGGCCTTCAAAACGGGGCTGGCGGGACTCGAACCCACGACCTACGGTTTAGGAAACCGTCGCTCTATCCGGCTGAGCTACAGCCCCATACCGGCATTATGGAATGCGAAAGCAGGCGAGGTGATCGCGATCAGGGCTGCGGCACCTCCGCGGAGGTAGCTGGAGCGCTTGGTTGAGGAAAGTCCGGGCTCCCCAATGGCCAGGCTTGCTGGGTAACGCCCAGTGCGGGTGACCGTGAGGACAGTGCCACAGAAACACACCGCCGATGGCAGGGGGCTCGCACCCCCCGCACAGGTAAGGGTGCAAGGGTGCGGTAAGAGCGCACCAGCAGCATCGAGAGGTGCTGGCTAGGTAAACCCCAGCTAGGAGCAAGGCCCAGGGACAACGGTTGGCCATGACACCCGTCCCGCTTCAAGTGCGCCGCTCGAGGCCGCCGGCAACGACGGTCCCAGACAGATGATCACCCCCCACCGGCTCGCTGGTGGGAGAACAGAACCCGGCTTACGTCCTGCTTTCACCCTTATTCCCCGCCAGCCCATGCGGCCCGAACGCCACCAGCAGCTGGTTGCCTTCCTGCGCTCCCTAGGCCTTGAGGTTGGCGACCGCGACCTTGCCCCCATAGAGGAGGCTCTCAGCCACACCTCAGCGGGCCTGGCCCGAAACCATGAGCGCCTGGAATTCCTGGGCGACGCGGTGCTGCGCCTAGCCGCAGCAGAATTCCTGCAACTGCACTTTCCAAACCTGAGCGTGGGGCGCTGCTCTGCCCTGCGGGCCCAATTGGTGAGCGACCGCTGGCTGGCCGAACTGGGCGAGCACTGCAAGATCGAATCCGTGCTGCACCTAGGCCCAATGGCCAGTGGTGATCAGGCCGGACGGGCCACGGTGCGGGCGGAATGCTGTGAAGCCCTTCTTGGTGGCCTCTATGAAGCCTGGGGCGCCAGCCAGGGCGGACTGGAGCCGGTGCACCGCTGGCTCTCTCCCCACTGGCAGCGCAGCAGCAGCGAATTGCTGGCCGATCCAGACCGCCACAACTGGAAATCGGCCCTGCAGGAGTGGACCCAAGCGGCCGGGCTGGGCCTGCCGCACTACGACTGCCAGGAGCGCAGCCAAGCCCACGCTGACCCGCGCCGCTTTCATTGCAGCGTGACGATTGCGGACCAGACAAGCCACACGGGCTGGGGGCCTTCAAGGCGCGGCGCTGAACAGGAAGCAGCCAGGGCTGCCCTCGCTGTGATCAAGCCTGCTCGAGAAGCTTGAGCGGCATGGTGACGAGCTTGTCCCAGTTGCCGCCCTCAAACAGCACGGCGGCCTGCTGGCCGCTGATCCGTTGCACAAAGCCCCGGTAGCCGTTGTAAATCGAGCGGCCGTCACGCACCACCACGGTGGAGCCCGGCAGGATCGGCAGGTCGGCCATGATTTAGGCGAGGCGTAGGGCCATTATCGGGGGACGCGGGAAGTAGCTGGCCATGGCCGATCAAACCAGCAGCAGCGAGATCGCCACTCCTGGCCCCGACGATCTACTTGTAGTCGGCAAAGTGGTGTCAGCCCAAGGGCTGCAGGGGGAGCTGAGGGTGCTGCCCATGAGCGATTTCCCGGAGCGCTTCACCCGGGCCGGGCGGCGCTGGTTGCAGCGGCGGGAGGAGGCGCCGCGCCAGGTAGAGCTGCTGAGCGGCAGGCAACTGCCCGGCAAGGAGTTGTTTGTGGTGCGGCTCGCCGCCATCGACAGCCGGGAAGCGGCCGAAGCCCTGGTGGGTGACCAGATGCTGGTGCCCCTAGCCGACCGCCCCAAGCTGGCCAAAGGCGAATTTCACCTGCTCGACCTGGTGGGCACCGAAGTGCGGCTGCTGGCGGATCAACGGCCCATTGGCCGGGTTCGCGACCTGATCCACGCTGGCAACGACCTGCTGGAGGTGGAGCAGGAAACCCCCGATGGCCCGCGGCGACTGCTGATCCCCTTCGTGACTGCGATCGTGCCGGAAGTCCATCTCGAGGAAGGCTGGATCGGCATCACCCCGCCCCCTGGGCTGCTGGAGCTTTAGTCGACTCTCAGAAGGCAGCTGTTGCGCTGGTAAGCCAAAGGTGACCTTGAATGGGAGCAACCCAGTCCGGTCCATGGCAAATAGCCCTAGCTCCCCAAGCAGTGCACTCGTGCCGGTGATCCTGTGCGGCGGCACGGGCACGCGGCTGTGGCCGCTGTCGAGAGCTAGCTATCCCAAGCAGTATTGGCCCCTCGCAGGCACGGGAGAAGACACCCTGCTGCAGCAGACCCAGCAGCGCCTGAAGGGCTTGCCAGGCCTCGGCGCACCACTGCTGATCTGCAATGAAGACCACCGCTTCATCGTGGCCGAGCAATTGCGCCAGATCGGCGTGGAGCCCCAAGCGATCCTGCTGGAGCCGATAGGCCGCAATACCGCCCCGGCGGTGGCGGTTGCAGCGCTGCAGGCCACGGCCCAAGGGGATGATCCCCTGCTACTTGTGCTGGCGGCAGACCACGTGATCCGCGATGCAGCCACCTTCCGCGCCACGGTGGCTGCCGGAATGGCAGCAGCAGAAGCCGGCCAGCTGGTGACGTTTGGAATCGTGCCCACGGCGCCAGAAACCGGCTACGGCTACATCGAAGCCGCCCAGTCACTGCTGGGTGCCAACGAACCGGTACCAATCGCCCGGTTTGTGGAGAAGCCGGATCGGGCCACCGCCGAGCAATTTCTTGCCACGGGGCGCTTCACCTGGAACAGCGGCATGTTCCTGTTCAAAGCCAGCGCGATCCTGGCGGAATTGGAGCGGCTGGCACCTGAGGTTGTGAGCGCCTGCCGTTCCTCGCTGGAGCACGACAGCGCCGATCTCGACTTTCTGCGGCTGGAGCGGGAGGCCTTTGCCAGCTGCCCCAGCGTGGCGCTGGATGTGGCGGTGATGGAGCGCACCGACCGGGGCGCCGTGTTGCCCCTGGAGGCAGGTTGGAGTGATGTGGGCAGCTGGAGCGCCCTGTGGGAAACCGCCGATCAAGACAGCGACGGCAACGTGCTGCGGGGCCGGGTGATCAGCGAGGGGAGCAGCAACTGCTACCTACGCAGCGAGCATCGGCTGGTGGTGGGGCTCGGTGTGGAGGATCTGGTGGTGGTGGAAACCGATGACGTCGTGCTGGTAGCCCACCGCGACCGGGCCCAGGAGGTCAAAGCAATAGTGGGGCTGCTGGAGAGGGAGGGGGCACCAGAGAGCAAGGCCCACCGCAAGATCTACCGCCCCTGGGGCTCCTATGACGGCGTCACCGAGGGTGAGCGCTGGCAGGTGAAGCGGATCGTGGTCAACCCCGGTGCCAGCTTGTCGCTGCAGATGCACCACCACCGCGCCGAGCACTGGATCGTGGTGCAGGGAACGGCGGTGGTGGAAAAAGATGGCGGCAGGGAGCTGGTAGGCGAAAACCAGAGCACCTACATCCCCCTGGGTTGCCGCCACCGCCTGTCCAACCCGGGCAAGATTCCGGTGGAGTTGATCGAGGTGCAGAGCGGCCCCTACCTAGGCGAAGACGACATCGTCCGCTTTGAAGATCGCTACGGACGCAGCGACGCCAGCCCCGCTCCAAACCTCACTCAACCGTGACGCTCTTGGCCAGGTTGCGGGGTTGGTCCACATCTAGACCCCGGTGGGCGGCGATGTGATAACTGAGCAGCTGCATAGGGATCACCGTTAGCAGCGGGCTGAGTAGCTCATCTACCGCCGGCACCGGCAGTAAGACATCAAACAACTCAGCGTCTGGGCATTCGGGCGCCACTCCGATCAGCTGGGCATCGCGGGCCTTGGCCTCTTGGGCATTGCTGAGCACCTTGTCGAACACCGCACCTGGCATAGCTATTGACACCACCGGCACCTTGGCATCGAGCAGGGCGATCGGCCCGTGCTTCATCTCGCCGGCCGGATAGCCCTCGGCGTGGATATAGCTGATCTCCTTGAGCTTGAGCGCACCTTCCAAGGCAATCGGGTAGTTGATGCCACGGCCCAGGAAGATCACATCCTGGGTGCCCTCGAAGCGGTGGGCTAGGGAAGCGCAGCGCTGGTCATGGTCTGCCACCAGGGCCTCCAGCTGCTGGGGCAACTGGCGCAACTGAGCAACCAGCGCCTTGAGCTCCTCGCGGCTGCGGCCCGAGCTAACGCCACCCTGCCGCTGGCCCAGTCGCCGCTCCGCAAATGCCAGGGACAATCCGTAGAAAGCCAGCAGTTGGCCAAGGAAGGTCTTGGTGGCCGCAACCCCCACCTCAATGCCAGCGCCAATATCAAGGATGTGGTCCACCATCCGGGCCAGGGAGCTTTCTGCCCTATTGGTGATGCCCAGCAGCCGCGGCCGGTAGGCCGAATCGGCCACCAGCCGGCGACGCTCCTGCTCCATTGCAAGGGCCGCCAGGGTGTCGGCGGTTTCCCCCGACTGGGTCACGCCGATAGTGAGCGTGTGGGGGCTCAGCGGCGGCGGCGCATAACGAAATTCACTGGCATAAAAAACGCTTGTGGGGATACCGGCCAGTTGCTCCAGCAGATAGGCACCCACCTGGGCGGCGTGGCGGCTGGTGCCGCAGGCCAGGATCTGGATCCGCTCCACACCCTCAAACACCTCAGCCGCAAGAGGCAGGGCCACCAGTGGAGTCGCTTCCCCTGCCACAACCTCGGGCAGGTGCCGGGCCACCCAAAGGGCGGCAGTTTCAGGCTGCTCGTGGATCTCCTTAAGCATGAAATGGCGGAAGCTGCGCTTATCCGCCACGTGCTCGGTGCCGCTAAGCAGGCTGGGGCTGCGCTGCACCCGCTGGCCCGCGGCGTCGTAGAGCTCGATGCCCAACGGGGTGAGCAGGGCCACCTCGCCGTCTTCCATCGGCAAAATCGTGCGGGTGAAGCCTGCCAGGGCCGGGGTGTCACTAGCGCAAAGAAACTCCCCCTCCCCCAGCCCGATCAGCAAGGGCGCCGCCTTACGGGCCACCACCAGAGCTCCAGGGGCTTCTGCCCACACCACCGCCAAGGCATAGGCGCCCTGCAGCAACGGCAACACCGACTGCAAAGCAGCCAGTAGCAGAGCCGCTGAAGCCTGCTCACCTGCCGCCCGGCGGCGCTCCAGCTCCCGAGCCAGCAGGTGCGGAATCACCTCCGTATCGGTCTCGGAGCGGAACAGCACCCCCTGCGATTGCAGCTCCTCCCTCAAGCCGCGGTAGTTCTCGATGATGCCGTTTTGCACCACCGCCAAACGACCAGAGCCATCGAGGTGGGGGTGGGCGTTGCGCTCCTCCGGCTTGCCGTGGGTGGCCCAGCGGGTATGGCCAATGCCGCACTGGCCCGGGGCCCCCTGGGCTTCAAAGCGGGTCGTGAGATTTACAAGCTTGCCTTCGGCCTTAAGACAATGGAGGCCAGCCCCATTAACAGTGGCAATACCGGCGGAGTCGTAGCCGCGATATTCGAGCTGGCGCAAACCCTCCAGCAGCTGGGGAGCCGCCTCCCGCGATCCAATCAGGGCAACAATGCCGCACATAGGCCTGGGCCAGCGAGGAGCGCAACAAAAAAGCCCGGCGAAGGGCCGGGCTTGAGCTTATTGGCAATAGCGCCAATGATCTTCAGTAGGACAAGCCCATAGAGCGACTGGTTTCGTCGCCCAAATAAACGCGAATGCTGAGGAAGTCGGTGGGGCAAGCGGTTTCACAGCGCTTACAACCGACGCAATCTTCTGTGCGGGGAGAGGATGCAATCTGGCCGGCTTTGCAGCCATCCCAGGGCACCATCTCGAGCACATCGAGTGGGCAGGCGCGCACACATTGGGTGCAACCGATGCAGGTGTCGTAGATCTTGACGGCGTGGGACATGGGCCTGAGCCGGGAACAAACGGCGTGGAGCCCAACGTACCCACAGCCTCCGGACACGCACCCACGCAGCCCTCAGCCCGTCACCCTTGTTCATACGCCGGGGGGAGCCCAGCGGGGTGACCCGTAGAGTGCATCGACTCTCACAGCGGCCATGTCCCAGGAAGCGATCTACGAGAAAGTGCGCTCGATCGTTGCCGAGCAGCTCAGCGTTGACGCTGGGGAAGTGAAGCCCGAATCAAACTTTCAGAATGATCTGGGTGCCGACTCCCTCGACACCGTCGAGCTGGTAATGGCTCTGGAAGAAGCCTTTGACATCGAAATCCCTGACGAAGCTGCCGAAGGCATCACCACCGTTGGCGATGCCGTCAAGTTCATTCAGGACAAGCAGGCCTGAGCCACCCCATGGTGCAGGGTCTCCAGCGCGTCGTCGTCACCGGTCTCGGCGCGATCACACCGATCGGTAACGACGTCTCCAGCTACTGGGAGGGTCTGAGCACTGCGCGCAACGGCGTGGCGGGTATCACTCTTTTTGATGCCAGTCGTCATGCCTGTCGCTTCGCAGCTGAGGTAAAAGATTTTGATCCTTCCCGCTGGCTAGAGCCCAAGGAATCCAAGCGCTGGGATCGCTTTTGTCAGTTTGGGGTAATCGCTGCCAAGCAAGCAGTTGCCCATGCGGGACTCACCATTGATGAGTCCAACCAACACCGAGTGGGCACAGCCATTGGCTCCGGCGTTGGCGGCCTGCTGATGATGGAAACCCAGGCCCACGTGCTCAAGGATCGGGGCCCGGATCGGGTGAGTCCGTTCTGCGTGCCGATGATGATCCCCAATATGGCGACTGGCCTAACGGCGATTGCCCTTGGTGCCAAGGGACCCAGCAGTGCGGTAGCCACCGCCTGCGCCGCCGGCTCCAACGCCATCGGTGATGCCTACCGGCTGATCCAGCTAGGCTTGGCTGACGTGATGGTCGCTGGTGGCGCCGAATCGGCCATTACTCCTTTGGGAGTAGCGGGATTTGCCAGCGCTAAGGCGCTGTCCTTCCGCAACGACGACCCAACCACGGCCAGTCGCCCCTTCGACGCCGAGCGCAACGGCTTTGTGATCGGCGAAGGCGCCGGAGTAATTGTGCTCGAAAGCTTGGAACACGCCAGGGCCCGTGGTGCCCAGATCCTGGCCGAGGTTGTGGGCTACGGCATGACCTGCGACGCCCACCACATCACCTCACCCACCCCTGGAGGGGTCGGCGGTGCCGAAGCCATTCGTCTTGCCCTCAAAGATGCCCGGCTTGAGCCCGAAGCCGTCGACTACGTAAATGCCCACGGCACCAGCACCCAGGCCAACGACAGCAACGAAACCTCCGCCATCAAGAGTGCCCTCGGGGATCGGGCATACCGCATACCCGTGAGCTCCACGAAATCAATGACTGGCCACCTCCTAGGAGGCAGCGGCGGCATTGAGGCGGTCGCAGCGGTGCTGGCTATTGAGCACAACCTGGTGCCACCTACCATCAATTACCAAAATCCGGATCCGGCCTGCGATCTGGATGTGGTTCCCAACCAGGCCAGGGAACACACCCTCAACGTGGTGCTCTCCAATTCCTTCGGGTTTGGCGGTCACAACGTCTGCCTGGCGTTCCGCCGCATGGCGTGAGCCTCCTCCTCCCACTCCCCCACCTGCCTTAGCCATGGTCGCCGCTCCTTCCACATCCGTCGAATCGCTCTGCGTCAACAGCATCCGCTTTTTAGCGATTGACGCGATCAATAAGAGCAATTCGGGCCACCCCGGCCTGCCCATGGGCTGCGCCCCGATGGCCTTCGCCCTGTGGGACAAGCTGCTCAAGCACAACCCCAAGAACCCCAAGTGGTTCAACCGGGATCGCTTCGTGCTCTCCGCTGGCCACGGCTGCATGTTGCTATACGCCCTGCTGCACCTCACCGGCTATGACTCGGTGACCATCGAAGACATCAAGCAGTTCCGCCAGTGGGGCAGCCGCACCCCTGGTCACCCTGAAACCTTCGAAACCCCAGGAGTTGAGGTCACCACCGGCCCCCTGGGCCAGGGCATCTCCAACGCCGTGGGCTTGGCCATCGCCGAAGCGCACCTGGCTGCCAAGTTCAACAAGCCCGGCTGCGACCTAGTTGATCACTACACCTACGTGATCATGGGCGACGGCTGCAACCAAGAAGGCGTGAGCGGTGAAGCCGCCTCCCTGGCCGGCCACCTGGGCTTGGGCAAGCTGATTGCCCTCTACGACGACAACCACATCACCATCGACGGCAACACCTCGGTGTCCTTCACCGAGGACGTGCTGAAGCGCTACGAGGCCTATGGCTGGCACACCATCCACGTCAAGGATGGCAACACCGATGTGGCCGCCATTGCCCAAGCCATTGAGGCAGCCAAGGCCGTCACCGACAAGCCCAGCTTGATCAAGGTGACCACCACGATCGGCTACGGCTCGCCAAACAAGGCCAATACCGCTGGAGTACACGGTGCGGCCCTAGGCGCCGACGAGGCAGAGCTGACCCGCAAAGCCCTCGATTGGAGCTACGGCGCTTTCGAGGTGCCCCAGGACGCCTACGACCACTGGCGCCAGGCGATCAGCCGCGGTGAAGCCCTTGAAACCGCCTGGAATGCAACCCTGGCCACCTACCGCAGCCAGTACCCAGCCGAAGCGGCCGAATTCGAGCGCCAGCTGCGCGGTGAACTGCCCCAGGGTTGGGACGCTTCCCTGCCCAGCTTCAGCCCCGAAGACAAGGGCCTGGCCACCCGCCAGCACTCCTACAACGCCCTGAACGCCTTCGGCCCCAACCTGCCCGAGCTGATCGGCGGCTCCGCCGACCTCACCCACTCCAACCTCACCGATATCAAGGGCGAGGCCAGCTTCCAGAAGGGTGGTGAGGCCAACCGCTATCTGCACTTCGGTGTGCGTGAGCACGCCATGGCAGCGATCATGAATGGCATCGCATACCACGGCAGCGGCCTAATCCCCTACGGCGGCACCTTCCTGGTGTTCGCCGGCTACATGATCGGCGCCATGCGCCTTTCAGCCCTTAGCGAGCTGGGCGTGATCTACGTGCTCACCCACGACTCGATCGGTCTGGGCGAAGACGGTCCCACCCACCAGCCGGTGGAAACCCTCGCCAACCTGCGCGCCATCCCCAACCTGCTGGTGATGCGCCCGGGCGACGGCAACGAGACCATGGGCGCTTATCAGGTGGCTGTCACCAACCGCAAGCGCCCCACCGTGCTGGCCCTCAGCCGCCAGGCCATGGCCAACCAACCCGGTTCGGCCGCAGCCCATGTGGCCAAAGGTGGCTACATCCTGGAAGACAGCAATGGCACCCCGGAACTAATCCTGATCGGCACCGGCACCGAGCTGGAGCTCTGCACCAAAGCCGCAACCCAGCTGCGCGCCGAAGGCAAAAACGTGCGGGTGGTCTCGATGCCCTGCATCGAGCTGTTCGAAGAGCAGGATGCCGCCTACCGCGAAAGCGTGCTGCCCGCCGCCGTGCGCAAGCGTGTTGTGGTGGAAGCCTCGAGCTCCTTCGGCTGGCACAAGTACACCGGCTTCGATGGCGCCTGCATCTCGATCGACCGCTTCGGCGCATCCGCTCCCGGCCCGGTCTGCCTTGAGAAGTTTGGCTTCACCGTCGACAACGTGGTGGCAACAGCCAAGGCGCTGGGCTGATTCAACTGAGACTGAAAAGCCCCGCCTAACGGCGGAGCTTTTTTATGTCAACTTACGGAACCGTGAACCGCAAACAGGGTGATCTCACACCACTGCCGCAGCCCCAGCCTCAACTCCTGCCTTCTGCTGCGCCAGCACCTGCTCCAAGCCTTCCAGATCCTCATCGGTGATCTTGGTTTGCATTGGGCAGTGCTTGGGGCCGCACATCGAACAGAACTCTGCCTGTTTATAGATATCGGCGGGCAGAGTTTCGTCGTGGTATTCGCGTGCTCGCTCAGGATCAAGCGAGAGATCGAACTGCTTGTTCCAGTCGAAGGCGTAGCGGGCGCGGCTGAGTTCGTCGTCGCGATCGCGGGCGCCGGGGCGATGGCGAGCGATATCGGCGGCGTGGGCAGCGATCTTGTAGGCGATCAGGCCCTCACGCACATCTTCAGCATTGGGCAGGCCTAGGTGCTCCTTCGGGGTCACATAGCAGAGCATGGCCGTGCCGTACCACCCGGCCATCGCCGCGCCAATGGCGCTGGTGATGTGGTCGTAGCCGGGGGCGATGTCGGTGACTAGGGGGCCGAGCACATAGAAAGGCGCCTCACTGCACTCCTCCATCTGCTTTTTGACGTTGAACTCGATCTGATCCATCGGCACATGGCCCGGACCCTCAACCATCACCTGGATGTCGTGCTCCCAGGCGCGGCGGGTGAGCTGGCCGAGAGTTTTCAGCTCCGCCAGCTGGGCGGCGTCGGAGGCGTCGTGCTGGCAACCGGGACGTAGGGAGTCCCCAAGGGAGAAGCTGCAGTCGTAGCGCTTGAAGATTTCGATGATGTCATCGAAGCGCGTGAACAGAGGATTCTGCTTGTGGTGATAAAGCATCCACTGGGCCAAGATCCCGCCACCGCGGCTAACGATGCCGGTGAGGCGACCCTTCACTAGCGGCAGGTGCTCAATCAGCAAGCCGGCATGAATAGTTTGGTAGTCAACGCCCTGCTGGCAGTGCTTCTCGATGATGTGCAAGAAGTCGTCGGCGTCCAGCTTCTCGATGGAGCCGTGCACGCTTTCTAGGGCCTGGTAGACGGGCACCGTGCCGATCGGCACCGGCGAGGCATTAATGATCGCCGTGCGCACCTCATCGAGATTGACGCCGCCGGTGGAGAGATCCATCACCGTGTCGGCGCCGTATTTCACCGCTAGGCGCAGCTTGGCCACCTCCTCATCGAGATCGGAAGCATTGGGGGAGGCGCCGATATTGGCGTTCACCTTGCAACGGCTGGCGATACCGATCGCCATCGGCTCCAAATTGAGGTGGTTGATGTTGGCCGGGATGATCATGCGTCCCCGAGCCACCTCCTCCATCACCAGCGACTCGGGCAGGTTTTCCCGCTTGGCCACATAGGCCATCTCTTCAGTCACTACGCCCTGGCGGGCGTAATACATCTGGGAATAGTTCGCGGTGCCGCGACGCTTCTCAATCCAGGCGCTACGCATGTGAGGCTGCAGATAGGGCGGGGCGCAGCCTGAGAGTGGTTTCACAATCCAATTCCACTTCCCTGCGCCGGCATGACCCGGATCAGGTTCGGAGGGTGTGATCTCAGCCCGAAGCCGCACTAATGCAGCGGGGCACCCCTAGTGACCTATCCAACCTAGCTCTGCAGACCATTGAGCGCCGCGGCCACCACCCGGTGGTCGGGGTCGGCCTGGAGCTGCTGCAACAGGACCCGGGCCTCGGCAGCGCCCTGTTCCCGCACCAAGCGGGCCAGGATCTCGGCGCCGCCCACCCGCACCGTGCCATCCGCGTCCGTAATCGCCATCGACGCCAGCTCCAGCAACCAAGCCGGATCAATGGCCGGCTGCTCAGCTAGAGCCGAAAGGATGCTGCAGCGCACCAGCCACTGCTGATCGGCTGCAAACACATCACGCAGCAGGGGCCAGGCCCGCTCAAGGCAGTGGCTCACCAGGGAGTTGGCCGCTTCGGCTCGCACATTGGCGTCCTCATCGCCCTGCATCGCGGCCACCAGCGCCAGCCAGCCAGCCTCGTTTTGCTTCACCCCAAGGCCAGCGCAGCTGAGCGAGCGCACCATGAACATGCTCTGCTCCAGCCCGAGCAGCAGTAAGGGCACGGCCTGCTCCACCGGCACCTCCCGCAAACCCACCAGGGCGGGCATGGCCCGACTGGGGTCTCCGCAAAGGATGGCCTCACGCAGGGCCGCAAGATCGGGGGAGGGATTGGTCATACATCCCCATCGTGGCGCAGGGCCGCCAGCAGCTCACGCCGTCGCCGTCGCCGGCTCACGGCACTGGTAACAAGCAAGCCCGTGCCGATAAGCAGGGCCGGCAAGACTGGAATCCGATCGACGCCGCGACGCTGCAGCAGCACCAGCAGCGCCAGCAGGATCAACAGGGGCGAGGAGAGGGCCAGCAACCCCCGCAGCCAGGGCCTTTGCTTCATGGGCGCCGCTCCATCCAGCGCAGCAGGCTCAAGGTGAGCACGCCAATGCCCACCGGCAGGGACGCTTCGTCGGGAGCGAAGCTGTTGCTGTGCAGCGGCGTGCAGCCCTGAGGCCCCGCCACCCCCAGCCGAAACATGGTGCCGCGGGTGCCATCGAGCAGTTCGGCAAAATCCTCCGCTCCCAAAGACGGCTGCTCGAGCCACTGCACCTGCTGGCGACCGAGCAACTCCACCCCAGCTTCAGCCACCAGCTCGGTAAGGGCAGGGTCGTTGTGCACAGGCGGTGAAATCACCCGATAACGCACCCGGGCCTCACCGCCATGGCCGCGGCAGAGGGCCTGCACCGTGTCTTCGATCCAGCCCGGCAGCTGGGCGTGCACGTCGGTGTCGAGGCAGCGCACCGTGCCGAGCAGGCGCACATGGTCGGCGATCACGTTGAAGGCCTTACCACCCTCGATCCGCCCGAAACTCACCACCACCGGGTGCAGGGCATCAAGGCGGCGGCTGATCGCCTCCTGCAGACCACTCACAACCCGCGCCGCAATCCAAATGGCGTCGGTGCTCTGGTGGGGCCGGGCGCCGTGGCCGCCCTCGCCCAGCACCTCCACCTCCAGCTCACCGGCCGCAGCCGTAAGGCTGCCGCTGCGCACGCCGATCGTGCCCGCCGCCAGGCTGGGAAACACGTGCACACCAAACAGGGCTGCCACACCGTCCATGGCGCCATCGGCCTTCATCCAGGCCGCCCCCTGGGCCGTTTCCTCAGCGGGCTGAAACAACAGCCGCACCCGGGCCGTGAGCAGCTCGGGGTGGCGCTCGGCAAGCTCAGCCAGCAGGTAGGCCACCCCCAGTCCCACGGCGGTGTGCAGGTCGTGGCCGCAGGCATGCATCAAGCCCTGCTGGGTGGAGGCGTAGTCGAGGCCGGTGCGCTCCTCCACAGGCAGGGCATCCATATCCACCCGCAGGGCCACCAGGGGGGCGGGCAAGCCAGCAGGCCCCTGCTCTGGCCCCAGCTCCGCCAGCACGCCGGTGCGGCCGACACCCTCGCGCACCTGCCAACCCCAGCGCCGCAGCTCACCTGCCACCAGGGCAGCGGTCTGCTGCTCATGGCCACTGAGCTCGGGATGGCGATGGATATGACGCCGCAACTGGATCAGCTCCGGCAGCACCTCGGCCAGGGCCTGCTCAAGTCCCAGGGCCTGCCAATTCCAGCTGCAGGGTGTTGCCGTCATTCGAGGGCCATCGATCAAGGGGCCAAAGCGAGAAATTGCGCCAGAGCTGCCACCGGCTCGGGGGGCCAACGCCGCGTCGCAAGTAACCATTCTTGCTGCCGGTAGCGGGGATCGAGGCCAGAGGCGGCCGCCCAGTTGCTTTCGGCCTCACCGCGAGCCCCCTTCTGCCAGAGCAGCGCCGTGAGACCAGCTCGGGCATCGGCAAACAGGGGATAGCGGCGGATCAGGTTGCGCAGCTGCCGCTCGGCCTCGGCGCGATCGCCCAGCTGGAAGGCCGCCAGGGCGGCACTGGAGCGGGCCATGGCGAAGCCTGGCCTAGCCAGGGAAGCGGCCTCAAAGCAACTTCGCGCCTCCTGCCAGTCCCCCAGGGAGCCCTGCACGTTGCCGAGGTTGTAGAGGGCCGAGGCGCGCGGTTCACCCGCGTCCTGCGGGGCGCGCTCCAGGATCCAGCGGTAGTCGGCTTCGGCGGCAGCCCACTGGCCCAAGGCCTCCTCGGCTGTGCCTCGATTGAGATGGGGATCGGGGCTCTCGCCGTCGAGCTGCATCGCCTTGGTCTGGTCAGCGATAGCGGCGCGGGGATCGCCCAGGGCCAGCTGCACATTGCCCCGATTGCTCCAGGCCGCCGCATCCTCCGGGGCCACCTCCAGCACCTGGTTCCAGAGGGGTAGAGCCTCATCAAAGCGCCCCTGCCGACTGGCGCTGAGGGCCTGATCAAACAGCTGGGGCAGCAGCAGCTGCAGGCCCAGCAGCAAAGAAAACAACGTAGGAATCATGGTTGGCTGCTGGTCATGCGGCCGCCTTAGCCGGCCAGCCCAGGTGATTACGGCCCGCCGGGGTAACCAGCCGTCCCCGGGGGGTGCGCTGCAGAAAACCCAGCTGCAACAGGTAGGGCTCCACCACCGCTTCGAGGGTGGCGGAATCTTCGCCGAGACCGGCGGCCAGGGTGTCGAGGCCCACGGGGCCGCCGCCGTAGCCCTCGAGCATCAAGGTGAGCAAACGCCGGTCACTGGCATCGAGACCGCGGTCGTCAACGCGGTGCAGGCTGAGGGCCTCAGCCACCAGGGGCGCACCAATGCAGCCATGACCCCGCACTGAAGCCACATCGCGCACCCGACGCAGCAGTCGATTGGCAATGCGGGGGGTGCCGCGACAGCGGCGGGCAACTTCCAGGGCGGCCCCGCCCTCCAGCTTGATCTGGAGCAGGCCAGCAGCCCGCTCCACAATTTGCTGAAGCTCATCGAGTCCGTAAAACTCAAGCCGCTGAATCAGGCCGAAGCGATCCCGCAGCGGTGAACTCAGCGATCCGGCCCGGGTGGTGGCGCCAACAAGCGTGAAAGGTGGCAGATCCAGGCTGCGGGTGCGGGCCGTCGTGCCCTTACCCACGGTGAGATCGAGGCGGTAATCCTCCATCGCTGGATAAAGAATTTCCTCGGCCACCCTGTTGAGCCGATGAATCTCGTCAATGAACAGCAGCTCATGGGGCTGCAGGTTCACCAGCAGGCCAACGATGTCGCGGGGGCGCTCCAGGGCCGGGGCGCTGGTTATGCGGCAGCGCACGCCCAACTCCTCAGCCAGCACCAAAGCCATGGTGGTTTTGCCCAGGCCCGGTGGGCCGTAAAGCAGCACGTGGTCGAGGGCCTCTTGGCGGGCGCGGGTGGCCTCCACCGCGATGGCCAGCACCTGCTTGAGCTCGCTTTGGCCGATGTAATCGGCAAGGCGCTTGGGGCGGAGACTGTCCTCCCGGGGCAGGCCACTGGCTGCGGCGGGGACCTCCTCGAGCACGGGAGCGGGGTCCACAAGGCGCGCTGGTGGCTCGTCGCGGCTGGGGCGGCCGCGGGGCGCCGAGGATCCCGAGGAGACGATGGCCATGCAGCGAGGGTACCGGGGGCTCCCTAGGGTCGGGAGATCAAGGGGACGGTTGCGGAGCAGCGATGGCCAAGGGCGGGGGCAAGAAGAGCGCTAAGGCCCAGCGCGATGCCGCCAACAAGCTGCTGGCCGACAACCGCTTTGCGCGGCACCAATACGAAATCCTCGAAACCCTGGAGTGCGGCCTCGAGCTATTTGGCACCGAGGTGAAGTCGATCCGGGCCGGGCAGTCAAATCTGCGCGATGGCTTCTGCCTGATTCGCAAAGGAGAACTGCAGCTTCACAACGTGCACATTTCGCCCCACAGCCACGCGGGCGCGTTTTTCAACCATGAGCCGTTGCGAGTGCGCAAATTGCTGGCCCACCGCCGCGAAATTGACAAATTGCGGATTGGCCTAGATCAAAAAGGCCTCACCCTGATCCCCCTGAACCTGCACCTCAAGGGCTCCTGGATCAAGCTGACAATCGGTTTAGCCAAGGGCCGCAAGCTGCACGACAAGCGTCACGAGGAGCGGCGCAAGCAGGACATCAAGGACGCCAAGGCCGCAATCGCCCGGCTCTGAATTGGGGGGCCGGAGCGCCCGACCTACCCGCCCATACGCCTTCCGGCTGGAGTCAGTTCACTGGCGGTGGTACGGGCGGCAGGGGATCGGCGGCGGGCGCGGGCACGGCCGGAGCCTGGGGAGGCTCTAGCTGGGGCGCCGGCGCCTGCGGTGATGGTTCGGGGACGGTCACCGGCGGCGTCTCGACAGGGGGCGGATCGGCCCGCAACGACAGGGTGATCAGGGCCGGCGCCACGCCCTCGTTGGTTACCAGAAGCTGCACTGGGGAGTTCTTCTGCTCCCCCAAACTGACCACCCGCAGGGGCCCCTTGGCTTCCAGCAGCTCGCCATCGGCACTAAACACACTCATTTGCATCAAGGGCGAGCCATTCACGCCCAGCACCAGGCGATAGCCCGGCGGCAACCGCACCGGGAACAGCCGGGCACCACCAGCTTCTACCTGGGCTGAAATCACCTGGGTTGCCTGGGCCTGGGCCTGAATCGCCTCGATCTGCACGTTGGCCAGGCCCTGCTCCGCCGCGGCAAACCACAGCTGGCGAAAGGGCTCGGCCGGGATGTCAGCGCCGGGGCGGCCGGGCAGCAGGCTCTGGGCACTGCCCGAAACCAGCTGGCGCAACACCGCTGAGCTAAGTCCCTGATTAACCAGGGCCTGCTGACGCCTCTCCCAGTCACCGTTTGTGTAGGAACCCAGACGGCGCCGAATCTCGAGGGGTAGCTGCTCCACCCGAGCCAGCCACTCCTCTGCAAGCTCATTCCAAACCTTGCGCAGGGGAGAGTCGTCGAGAGAATCGCTGGGCAGGCGACCGCCCCGCTCCGGAAACTGGGCCAGCAGGCTGGCATCCACCAACTTCAAGAACCAGCCCCGATCCACCTGCATGGCCCGCAGCCGGTTAAGCAGCTGCTGGCGCTGATCCACCTCCGCCGGCGGCAGGCTGTTGGGCAACTGCAGGGCCGCATCGGGAACGGGCATGGTCAAGCGACCGCGGCTCAGCCACCACCAGCCCAGGGCAGTGCCCACGACCGCCGACAGCACCAGGGCAATCACAACCGGCCAGACGCCGCCTTCAGCGACCTCCTCGCGCTCCTCCAAGCGGCTACGCAGCACGGGAGAAGGCGGTGGGGGCAGCTGGACCGGCTCCGGAGAGGATTCAACAGGAACTTCAGGTGCTGCAGGCGCTTCAGGTGCTGGTGCTGGAGGTGGTGGTGGCACCAAAGCGACGGTGCGGTCGGCGCGGGGCACCGGACCGGTGCTCTCTGGCATGGGTATGGCCTGGAAGGCAGCCAGGGCCTGGGAGGCGGAAGCAAAGCGTTCGCCGGGCTGGCGCTCCAGCAGGCGGCTGATTTGGGCCTGCAAGGCCGGTTCAGCAGTGAGGGCCGCCGGCCAGCGCCAGGCCATGGTGACCGGATCCAGTAGCCGGGCGGGCTCCTCGCCGCTGAGCAGCACCAGGGCCACCACCCCGAGGGCATGCAGATCCATCCAGGGCTCGGGATCGGCGACCCGAGCCCGCTCGGGTGGGGCGTAGCCCGGGGTGGCGGCGGCCGTGCCTGCCACCAGGCCGAAATCGAGCAGCACCGGCAGCCCGTCGCTGTCGCGGCGCAACAGGTTGGCGGGGCTGAGGTCGCCGTGCACCAGTGCCTGGCTATGCAACACGGCCAGCACCGGCAGCAGCTGGCGCAGCAGCAGCAGCACCTCACCGGCACCGAAGACCAACTGGCGCTCGGCACGGGCCTGCAGCAGCAGTTGGTAGGTGCGGCCGGCCTGCCATTCGCGCACCAGCCACAAACCCTCCTGGGCCTGGATGGCCGCCCCGAGCCGGGGCACCTGGGGATGGAGCAGCCCCTGCAGCCGGCCCCAGAGCTGGCGCGCCCGAGCCGGGTCGATAGCTGGACCCAGCAGCCGCAAGGCCATCGGCGCCTCGGCGGCTAGCTGATCGCTAGCGCGCCAGAGTTCCCCCTGGGGAGCCTCTGCCGGCGGGGCGGAGCTGAGGCGTTGCTCGAGCCGGTAGCGCTCGCCGATCAACTGACCCACCTGCACCGCCATCAGCCCACCTCCAGCGAGGGCCGCAGGGGTTGGTGTAACCCCTTGCCCGCCAGCCAATCGGCGTCATAGAGCCGAGATCGGTAGCGATCACCGCTATCGCACAACACGGTCACGATCGTGTGGCCAGGACCAAGCCGCCGGGCCGTTTCCACCGCCGCGGCCACATTGATGCCCACCGAGCCGCCCAAAAACAAGCCCTCCTGCCACAGCAGCTGATAGATCGTCTCGAGCGCGGTCTGGTCGTCGATGCGCACGGCATCATCGATGGGAGCACCCTCCAGGTTGGCGGTAACGCGGCTGTTGCCAATCCCCTCGGTAATCGAACTTCCCTCACTGACCAGCTCACCCCGGCTGGCCCAGCTGTGTAGGGCGCTGCCGTGGGGGTCGGCCAGCACGCAGCGCACGGCTGGGTTTTGCTGCTTCAGATACAGGGCAACACCGGCATAGGTGCCGCCGGTGCCAGTGGCCGCCACCCAGGCATCCACCGCCCCATCGGTTTGCTGCCAGATCTCCGGACCGGTGGAGTTGAAGTGAGCGCGGCGGTTAGCCAGGTTGTCGAACTGGTTCGCCCACACGGCCCCGGGCGTTTCAGCGGCGATACGGCCCGAAAGCCGCACGTAGTTGTTGGGGTCGCGGTAAGGCACCGCCGGCACCGTGCGCACCTCGGCGCCGAGGCTGCGCAGCAGGCCGATCTTCTCGGCCGACTGGGTGTCGGGGATCACGATCAGGGCCCGATAGCCGCGGGCGTTGCAGAGGTGGGTGAGGCCAATGCCGGTGTTACCAGCGGTGCCCTCCACCACGGTTCCCCCAGGCTGCAGCAGCCCCTGCTCCTCCGCCTCCAGCAGGATCCCCAGAGCGGCGCGATCCTTCACCGACCCCCCAGGATTCATGAACTCGGCCTTGCCGAGGATCTCGCAGCCCGTTTGCTCGCTCAGGGCATTGAGCCGGATCAGGGGCGTGTTGCCAACGGCGCCCACGAACCCTGAAGTGATGCCGGCCATATCCGCGTGCGTTGCGTGGCGGGATCGTAGGCAAGGTCCCTAAGGTCGGGCCTGAATTAGCCCCAGATTGGCGGCAGCGGCATGGGGCAGGAGCTGAAGGCGCGCTACGCGCAGGTGCGCCAACGCAGCGTCGAATTGGTGGCTCCCCTGCAGCCCGAAGACGTCTGCCTGCAGGGCATGGCCGATGCCAGCCCGCCCAAGTGGCACCTGGGCCACACCACCTGGTTTTTTGAGCAGTTTGTGCTGCGTAGCCCAGTGTCGCCGGACGCCTGGGGCTTTCTTTTCAACAGCTATTACGACTCAGTAGGAGCCCGCCACCCCCGGCCCCAGCGGGGCCTACTCACCCGGCCAGCCCTGGCCGAGGTGCTGGCCTGGCGGCAGCGGCTGGATGGGGCCCTGCTCAGCCTGTTGGAGCAGCTTGAGCCGGGCGATCCCCGGCTGGAGCTGGTGGAACTGGGGCTGCAGCACGAGCAGCAGCACCAGGAGCTGCTGCTGATGGACCTGCTGGATGGCTTCAGCCGCAACCCACTCGAGCCGGCATATGGCTCAGAGCCGGAGGCTGCCTATCAGGCGAGCGTTGCCCAAGAGCCCACCTGGCTGCAGCACGAGGGGGGGCTGGTGGAGATCGGCCATCCAGGTGGCAGCTTTCATTTCGACAACGAGGCGCCCAGGCATCGCCAGTGGCTCGAACCCTTTGCGCTTAGCTCCCGCTTGGTGAGCAACGGCGAATTTGCAACCTTCATTGCCGATGGCGGCTACAAGAGGCCGGAGCTGTGGATGAGCGAGGGCTGGGCGGTGGCGCAAGCCCGGGGCTGGCAGGGACCGCGCTACTGGCGCGACGGCGAGGAATTTTCTCTGGCGGGGCGTCAGCCGCGGCGCTCCGAGCTGCCGGTGCGGCACCTGAGCTGGTTTGAAGCCGATGCCTACGCCCGCTGGGCGGGTGCCCGGCTGCCAGGCGAGGCCGAATGGGAGCTGCTGGCACCCCAACTGGAGCAGGCCTTCGGGGTGCTCTGGCAGTGGAGCGCCAGCCCCTACCGGCCCTACCCGGGCTTCGCGCCGGCAGCCGGGGCGGTGGGGGAATACAACGGCAAGTTCATGAGTTCCCAGATGGTGCTGCGCGGCAGCTGCTTTCTCACCCCGCCTGGCCACGAACGGCTCACCTACCGCAACTTCTATCCACCGGCGAGCCGCTGGCTGGCCGGTGGCCTACGCCTAGCCCGCGATGGCGGCTGACATGCAACTAATCGACCTCCACCCCGAACCGGCAGACATGCGGCGGCTAGTGCGCGAGGGCATGGCCCAGCAACCGCGTCAGCTGCCGGCCTGGCTGCTGTACGACGCCGAAGGCTCACGGCTGTTTGAGGCGATCTGCGAGCAGCCGGAATACGGGCTCACCCGCACCGAAACCGCCCTGCTGGAAGCGCGGGCGCCTGAGCTGGCAGCAGCGCTGGGAGCAGGGGTGCTGGTGGAGTTTGGCGCCGGCAATGCCCGCAAAGTGGGGCCCCTGCTCAAGGCGCTGCTGCCACCGGCCTACGTAGCCCTTGACATCAGCGCCGACCATCTCCAGCAAAGCTGCGTGGACCTGCAGGCGCGCCACCCGGCAGTGCCCGTGCTCGGCATCTGCTGCGACTACAGCGCCCTGCGGCAGCTGCCAGAGCACCCCTTACTCAGCGGCCGGCGGCTCCTGGGTTTCTATCCCGGCAGCTCAATCGGCAACTTCAGCCCCGAGGAAGCGCAGGCGCTGCTGCGGCAGCTGGGCCAACTGCTGGGCCCCGGCGCCAGGCTGCTGATCGGCATCGACCAGCCCAAAGCCGTGGAGCGGCTGGAGGCCGCCTACAACGATGCCGCCGGAGTTTCAGCCGCCTTTGCCCGCAACCTGCTGGTGCGCCTCAACCGCGACCTAGCGGGCAACTTCGACCCCGACGCCTTCGCCTACAGCGCGCGGTGGCAACCCGAGCACAGCCGCATCGCCATGGCCCTGATGAGCCGCCAGGCCCAGTCGGTGCAGCTGGCGGGCGAGATCTGGAATTTCGCCGCAGGGGAGCCGCTGATCACCGAGTACAGCGTCAAATACGGCCCGGCGGAATTCACCGCCCTAGCTGAACGGGCCGGCTGGCGACCGCTGGGGCGTTGGAGCGATCCCGCCGACGACCTTTCGCTGCACCTGCTGGTGACGGCAGACTCCTGACATCAGGCAGGAGAACCATGGGTCGTGAGGAGCAACGGGCTGCCATGCGGCAGGTGCGCGAGGGCCTGATCGCCGAGCTGGAGGAGCTGTATCGAGGCGCTTTTGATCGCATAGGCAGCCAGGACCTGGGTGAAGGGGCAATCGCCCGACTCACCCAGCTGCTGCTGCGCTCCCGCGAAGCGGCGATCACACCGCTGCAGCAAGAGATCGAGGCGCCATTGATCACCACGCCCGCCGGGCAGCCCGCCCCGTGAGCTGGCTCGACGAGCTGGAGGCGCAGCTGGATCAGCAACTTGCGGCCTTTCTCGCCGCCAACCCCAGCCAGGAAGCCCTACTTGGCGAGCAGGAAGCACGGGATCGCCAAGCCAGGCTGGTGGGGCAGCGGCGCCAGTTACAAAGGCAGGCGGAACAGGAGCGCCAGGCCCTGCTGCAATTGGCCGCTGAAATCCGCTGCTGGCAGGAACGGCTGGCCAAGGCCCGTGCCGCTGGCGCCACAGCCCTGGCCGAGCGGGCTGAAGCCCACCAACTGGGCCTGATGGAACAGGGCCGGCAGCGCTGGCAACACCTTGGGGAACTGGGGGTGAGCTTCGCGACCGTGGAGCGCGATCTGCGCGAACTGGAGAGCCGTCCCCGCCCGCCAAAGGCCTCCAACCTTGAGCAGGACTGGGCCACCTTCGAGGCCGAACAGGCTCTAGAGCAGCTGCGGCGGCGGCAGAGCTGAGCCCTCAGCGCTCAAGGCAAGCAAAGCGGCGGAAGCCAATCAAGCCTTGGGCGCCGGCGGCACCAGGCTGACACCGTCGGGTGGCGGAGTGGGGTCGGGATCGGCGATCAGCATGTGCTGCAGCACGATCTCGGGACGTTCACTATCACGCCAACGAATTCGATAGGCGGGCATCTTGGTGCCGCGGCTGGTGGTCTGCTCCACCGGCTCCATCACCCAGCCCCGGCGCGAGCGTCCCTGGGGGTTGCGCTTCACCACAGCATCCGCGTGTTTGAAGCGAAAACCAACGCGCTCGCCACTCATGGAATCGCTGACCCCGGATGGGGGAGATTGCCTACTAGAGGGATTATCCCATTGCGCCAGGCCCAGCCTCTTGACGAGCCTCCAAACGCACCTACGGACGCACCTCCGGACGTAAGAGGGGGAAGGCGATCACATCGCGGATCGAGGGGCTGTCGGTGAGCAGCATCACCAGCCGATCGATGCCAATGCCCAGGCCGCCCGTGGGGGGCATGCCCACCTCCAGGGCCTGGAGGAAATCCTCGTCCACCTGCTGGGCCTCGTCGTCGCCAGCGGCCTTGCGGGCCTGCTGGGCCTCCAGGCGCTGGCGCTGGTCCACTGGATCAATCAACTCGCTGAAAGCGTTGGCGGTTTCACGGCCCACGATGAACAGCTCAAAGCGCTCCACCATCCCCGGCTTGCTGCGGTGGGCCCGGGCCAGGGGCGAATTCTCCACGGGGTAATCGATCACGAAGGTGGGCTGGATCAACTCCGCTTCCACCCGCTGCTCGAAGGCCTCCACCAGCAGGCGACCCACGGAATCGGCCAGGGCCGGCACCTCCAGCCCCTGGGCCCCCATCACCGCGGCCGCCTCTTCGCGGCTACCAAAGCTGGTGAAATCCAGGCCGGTGGCGTCTTGCACCAGCTGATGCATGGTGGCCCGCCGCCAGGGGGGCGCCAGATCAATCTTGGTGCCCTGGTAACTGATCTGAGTGGTGCCGCACACCTGCTGGCACACGTGGGCAATCAGCTGCTCGGTGAGCAGCATCATGTCGGTGTAGTCGGCATAGGCCTGGTAGATCTCCACCGAGGTGAACTCGGGGTTGTGGCGGGTGCTGATGCCCTCGTTGCGAAAGATGCGCCCCAGCTCGTACACCCGCTCGAAGCCCCCCACCACCAGCCGCTTCAGGTGCAGCTCGGTGGCAATCCGCAGGGTGAGGGGCAGATCCAAGGCGTTGTGGTGCGTTTCAAATGGCCGGGCATCGGCACCGCCCGGCACGCTCTGCAGCACCGGTGTTTCGATCTCCAGAAAATCCCGCTCATCGAGCCAGCGACGCATGGCACTCACCGCCACGGCCCGGCGCCGGAAGGTTTCGCGGGTGTGGGGCGACACGATCAAATCGAGGTAGCGCTGGCGGTAGCGCTTCTCCACATCCGCCAGGCCATGCCACTTGTCGGGCAGGGGCTGGAGGCTCTTGCAGAGCATGGTCCAGCCCTTCACCTTCACCGACAGCTCACCGCGATCGGTGCGGCGCAGGCTGCCCTGCACGCCGATCAGGTCACCGGCATCCACCAAGGAGGTGAGGTGGGCGAAAGCCTCCGGGTCCTCCGGCATGGACGCCTCGAGGGTGGCCTTCTCAATAAACAGCTGAATCGGACCGGTTTCATCAGCCAGGGTGAAGAAGGCGAGCTTGCCCATCACGCGGCGAGTCATCACCCGGCCTGCCACGGCTACTTCCAGTTGCCGCTCCTCACCGTTGGCCAAGTCGGCATGGTCCTGCTGCAAAGCCGCCGTGCGGTGGCTGGGCTCAAAGCGCAGGGCGTAGGGACCCTGGCCGAGGGCGGCGAGGGCGGCGGCTTTCTCCAGACGGGTCTCGCGCAGATCCGACAAGGCAGACAGGGGGCTGAATCGGCCCATCCTGCAGGAGCGCTAGCCGTTAGCCGCCAGGCTTGCTTCAGCCATCCGCTGGGAGGCGTAGCCAGTGCCGCGCACCGTGAGGATCAGCTCCGGATTGCGAGGGTCGGGCTCGAGTTTGCCGCGCAAGCGAGCTACATACACATCAACCACCCGCAAGTCGGCGGCGCGGCGGGGGGGATAGCCCCAAAGCTGCTCAAGGATTTCGGCCCGGGGCACCACCCGACCGGGTTCCCGGAACAGCAGCTCCAAGAGGCTGAATTCGGTGTAGGTAAGCCCGATGCGCTCGCTGTCGCGGGTCACCTGGCGGCGGTTGGTGTCTACCACCAAGTCCCCCACCCGCAGCACGCCGCTGCCGCTGGGCACCTCGCGAGGCTCTGCAGAGGCTGAACCGCGGCCAACCCGCCGCAAAATTGTGGCGATGCGGGCTTCAAGCTCCTTAGGGCTGAAGGGCTTGGGCAGGTAGTCGTCAGCGCCGAGGTCTAGGCCCGACACCCGCTCGGCGATCGCATCAAGGGCCGAAAGGAAAATGATCGGCACGCAGGATTCAGCCCGCAGACGGCGGCAAACCGCAAAGCCATCCAGCTTGGGCAGCATCACGTCGAGCACGACGAGATCAGGCTGCTCTTGGTGAAACAGGCTGAGGGCTTCCTCGCCGTCTTCAGCGCAAATCACCCTGTAGCCAGCCAGCTGCAAGCGCATCACCAGCACCCGGCGCACAGCGGCTTCGTCATCTACCACCAACACGGTGGCTTTGGGCTCAACCGGGGCAGGCCCCAGGGAATCGGAGAAGGCGTCTGAAATGGGCCTGTCCTCCGAAGGCATGGGCGGTGCGCCGGGATGAAGAATCGCAACCATACCGCTCGATGCCCCCTAAGGTCACCCCCAACGGGCCCGGGAGTAGCGGTTCCACTCGTCAGCCGCAGCAGTCAGGGCCGCATCACTGCCCACCTGGCCGAGCATGGCGCGCTGCAGCTGGGTATACACAATCGCCTGCAGTCGTTTCACCCCCGGGCTCGCCGGCACCAGCACCCTGGCCTGGCGAAGGGTCTGGGCCGACAGCAACCGGGCCCGCTGCACCAGAGGATCCTGCGCCCCAGCGCCAGCCCTAGGTGCAGGTGCAGGAGCAGTCGCCAGGCTGGCCTCCAACTGCTGCAGGGCTTGCCGGTTGGAGGGGAGCACCCGCGCCTGCTCGGCGAAGGCCAACTGGTTGGGGCCATTGGTGAGAAATAAGGCGAAGCGGGCCGCCTCGGCCGCCAGGGCGCTCTGCTTGGGCACCACCAGATTCATCACCGCCACGTTGGCCTCACCGCTGGCGCCCGTGAGCGGCGCAAAGGGCGCCGTAACCGCTGCAATGCCGGGAGCATTGGTCTGCAGGTTGCGCAGGAAGTCAGGCCCCGTGGCCACCTGAACCAGGTCCCCCGACTGGTAGAGCTCGATGGCTCTCCGGTAGCCCTGGCTCACCACCTCTCGTGGCAACAGGCCGCGGCGGTAGAGGTCACTCCAAAAGGCAAAGGCCCGCCGCCCCGCGGGGCTATCGAAGGCCGCCCGCTGCTCCCCATCCAGCAGCTTCACCCCCATCTGCACCAGGGTCTCGAGCAGCTCGGCGGAATCGTCGGGCACCACGGTTACAAACAAGGCGTAGCGGCCGGTGCGACGGCGCACCGCCTCGGCATAGGCCGGCACCTGGTCCCAGGAACCCGGGGGGGCGCTGTAGCCGGCCCGCTCAAGCAGCCGGCGGTTGGCCATGGTGATCCGGGCGGTCAAATACCAAGGAATGGCAAATTGCTGGCCCCCCTGCCCCTGGCGGCCTGCCTCCCAGATCGCTGGCAAATAGGCATCAGCAGCCCCCGCCGGCAGCACATCGCTTAAATCAAGCAGCCCCCCCTTGCTGGCCAGGTTGGCCGCGAAGGGGGGGTTGAGATTCACCAGGTCCGGGGCGGTGCGAGCAAATACCGCCGCAAGCAACTTGCGCTCCACCGAGCTCCAAGGCACGTCGGTCCAGCGCACCCGCAACCCGGGGTTCTGACCCTCCCAGGCTGCGATCAGCTCCCGCAAATAGCCGTTGAACTTGGGGGCCAGGTCCAGGGTCCAGAAATTCAGCACCTTGGCCGCCGCGGAATCAGGCCCCGGACCAGCCCTGCCACAACTGCCCAGGCCCGCTGCCAGCAGGGCAGCAGCAGAGCCGCCGCCAAGAAGCTCAAGGAAACGCCGCCGGGTCTGGATCAATGCCATCTACTCAGCCTCGCCCGCCCTGGATCTGCTGGCGCCAGAGCAGCAGCTGCAGGGAGCAAAGCAGCGGTGCCAGCAGGGCCGTGAGCAGGGTTTGGGCCAGCCAGGTCTGCAATGCGGGCTCCAGGGGCCATGGGCCCAGCAGCCGGCTCTGCAAAATCAGGCTGCCGCCAAGCAGGGCCGCACCCAACAGGGCTAGCAGGCCAAGACTGAAGCTGCGCTCGATCGGCGGCCCCTGGCGGCCCAGCCGACCCCACCACCAGCCCAGCAGGGCTAGGGCAGGGATCTGCGTTATCGACCCAGGGTGCAAAGCATCGAGCAGCAGTCCCAGCCCGGCGCCAGCCAGGGCGCCGGAGAGGGGTCCATCGGCTAGGGCCCAGGGCAGCAGCCAAAGCACAGACCAAGCCGGGGGAATGCCCGCCAGCTTCAGGGGGCCGGGCGCAGCCAGCACCAGCCAGGGCACTACTAAGGCCGTAGCCACACACCAACCGTGGCGGGCCAGCCGACTCATGGCAGCCGCACCTGCACCCAGTCGACCGCCTCAACAGGGGCACTCAGCTGCACCACGGCCTCCGTGGCCGGCACGGCCCGGTCGTCGACCGACTGGATCACACCCACCGTGAGGTTGGGAGGCACCAGGGTGCTGGCGGGCGAGGTGACGACCACATCCCCCGGGCGCACGCCTGGATCCTTCTCCAGAAAACGCAGCAAGGGGCGGCTGGTGCCGATGCCCGTGAGCAAACCATGGCGCCGAACCCGTCCCACCCAGACGCCAACCCGGCTGCCGGGATCGGTGAGCAGGGTGACGCTGGCAGTAGTGGGAGTAACGCTGGCAATCCTGCCAATCAGCCCCCCCGGCGCCGTCACCGCCATGCCGGGCCGCAGGCCCTGCAACTCGCCGCGGCCAATAACGAGCTGCTGCCACCAGCCCCCTGCCTGGCGCGAGATCACCGCTGCCGCCAATTCGCGGCCACCGTGACCCTGCAGCTCGAGCAAGCTGCGCAGCCGGCGGTTGTCGGCATCCAGCTGGCGCAAGCGGGTTTGATCGTTGAGAGCCTGGCCGCTGCGCACCCACTCACCCTGGGCACTACCGGGCCAGAAAGGACGGCTCAACAGGGCGTAAGCATCGGTAAAACCCGCACCCTTACTCAGCCGCACGGCTAGCAGGGCCAGCACCAGCAAGGCCCAGGGCCAGGCCTGAACTACAGCGCTCAGGGCGGGAAGGCGAAGCCTGCGGCCGGCCTGCATCGGGATCAGGCGGTCTGACGCACGAAGTCAGGGGTGTCGAGCACGCGCTGCAGCCGCTTGTAGTCCTCAAGCACCATGCCGCAACCGTTCACCACGCACAGCAGCGGGTCTTCTGCCACATGGGTAAGGATGCCGGTCTCGTGGCTGATCAGGTCGGTGATGCCCCGCACCTGGGCACCACCACCGGCCAGCATGATGCCGCGATCGACGATGTCGGCGGCCAGCTCAGGCGGCGTGCGCTCCAAGGTGCGCTTAACGGCTTCCACGATCACGTTGAGGGGTTCGGCCATGGCCTCGCGAATATCGCCGGCGCGGACGTTGATGGTGCGGGGCAGACCGGAGAGCAGGTGCAGGCCGCGCACATCCATGGAGGTGTTGTCGTGGGCATCGTCAGGGAAGGCGGAGCCGATGCGGATCTTGATGTCCTCAGCAGTGCGCTCTCCTACTACCAGGTTGTGCACCTTCTTGAGATAGACGCCGATGGCGTCACTGAGTTCGTCGCCAGCCACCCGCACCGACTCGCTCAGCACGGTGCCGCCCAGGCTGAGCACTGCCACTTCAGTGGTGCCGCCTCCGATATCGACAATCATGGTGCCCACCGCCTCGGTGACGGGCAGGCCCGCGCCGATGGCGGCCGCCACCGGCTCATCAATTAGGTGCACCTCACGGGCGCCGGCCAGGCCGGCTTCCCGCACAGCACGGCGCTCCACACCTGTAACTCCACTGGGGATGCCGATCACCAACCGGGGCGCCACGATGCCGCGGCCTTCATTGGCCTTGCGAATGAAGGTTTTGATCATCTGCTCGGCGGCGTCGAAATCGGCGATGACGCCGTCACGCAGGGGCCGCACGGCGCGAATGTTGCCGGGAGTGCGGCCCAGCATCATCTTGGCCTCATCGCCCACGGCCAGGGGCACACCCCGCTCCAGATCCATGGCCACCACAGAGGGCTCTTGGAGCACAATGCCTTTGCCCGACACGAAAATGAGGGTGTTGGCGGTGCCCAGATCAATACCGATATCGCGCGAAAACTGGAAACGACGGAAAAACACGGACGCCGGGCCTGCAAGGGCCGAATCATACGAGGGTGTTACAGACGGCTCTAACGGTGGAACTGATGAAAGGTGGCAGCCGAACCGGGTGCCGCATCATTGATCCATCAGCAACAGGAGACATCAACCATGGGCGTGAATTCCATCACCCTTGTCGGCCGGGCCGGCCGCGACCCCGAAGTCCGTTATTTCGAATCAGGCAGTGTGGTCGCCAACCTCACCCTCGCGGTCAACCGCCGCAGCCGTGACGACGAGCCCGACTGGTTCAACCTCGAGATCTGGGGCAAACAAGCCCAAGTAGCCGCCGACTATGTCCGCAAAGGGGCCCTAGTGGGCATCATCGGCAGCTTCAAGCTGGATCGCTGGACCGACCGGGCCAGCGGTGAGGAGCGCACCAAGCCCGTAATCCGGGTAGACCGGCTGGAATTGCTTGGCTCCAAACGCGACGCCGAAGGTGGCGGTGGCATGGGGACAGGAATGGGAGGAGGGTTCGGTGGTGGCTCCCCAAGCGAGGAGGAAGTGCCCTTCTGAAGCCAAATGGCGGCGGACCTGATCTGGCTCAGTGGGAATCGCGGCGCTTCTTCCAGATGCGCAGCCCCAGCCAGGCGGAGCCGGCGGCGAGGGCCAGCACCAGCACCAACTTCACGGCCTTGGCCACCGGCTCGATCCAGTGCTCCACATTTGTGTAACCCTCACCCAGTGCTAGGCCCGCCAAGGTGAGTAGCAGGGTCCAGATAAGGCTGCCCGCCGTGGTCCAAAGCAGGAATGGCGCTATGGGCATCATCTCGATGCCCGCGGGCACCGAGATCAAGGTGCGGATGCCAGGCACCAGCCGGCCCCAAAACACCAAAGCGGTGCCGTATTTGGCAAACCAATCGCGGCTGCGGTGCAGCTCCTTAGGGCTGATACCAATCCAGCGGCCATGGCGCGCCAACCATTGCTCCAGGCGCTGCTCGTTGATAAGCCGGCCAATGCCATACCAAGGCAAAGCCCCAAGCACCGTGCCGAGCAGACCTGCTGATACCACTGGCAGCAGGGCCAGCTGGCCCTGCTGCACATAAAAGCCTCCGAGGGGCATGATCAATTCAGAGGGGATCGGCGGGAAGAGGTTCTCAAGGAACATCGCCGCAAAGATCGCTCCGTAACCGAGCCAGGGATTGGCCTCCACTGCCGCACCAATCAGCTGAGGCAGCTGTTGCACCAGTTCGCCAATCCCCATCGGGCTCGTCTCAGTAGCGGTAGTGATCGAGCTTGTAGGGCCCGGCAACCGGCACGTTGATGTAATCAGCCTGCTCCTGGGAGAGCTCGGTGAGCTTGGCACCGATCTTGTCGAGGTGGAAACGAGCCACCATCTCATCGAGGTGCTTAGGCAGCACATACACCTGCTTGGCGTACTGGTCACCCTTGGTGAACAGCTCAATTTGAGCCAGCACCTGATTGGTGAAGGAGGCGCTCATCACAAAACTGGGATGGCCTGTAGCGCAACCCAAATTCACCAAACGGCCCTCAGCCAGCAGGATGATTTTGTTGCCGCTGGGCAGCACGATGTGATCAACCTGAGGCTTGATGTTGTCCCAGGTGTACTGCTTGAGGGACGCCACATCGATCTCATTATCGAAGTGACCGATGTTGCAGACGATCGCCTGATCCTTCATCTGAATCAGGTGCTCGTGGCGGATCACCTTGAAGTTGCCAGTGGCAGTCACGAAGATGTCCACATCGCCCACCACGTCGTCAAGACGCACGACGCGGTAGCCCTCCATCGCCGCCTGCAGGGCGCAGATGGGGTCAACTTCAGCGATCATCACCGTGGCGCCAAGGCCGCGCAGCGACTGAGCTGAGCCCTTGCCCACGTCTCCGTAGCCAAGCACTAGGGCAACCTTGCCGGCCACCATCACATCAGTAGCGCGCTTGATGCTGTCTACCAGGGATTCGCGGCAACCATAAAGGTTGTCAAATTTGCTCTTGGTGACCGAATCGTTGACATTGATCGCAGGAAAGGGCAGCTCGCCGCTCTTCTGCATTTGATACAGCCGGGCCACACCAGTGGTGGTCTCCTCGGTAACGCCCTGAATTTCGGCGTATATGCGGGAGTAGAAGCCTGGCTGGGCGGCCAGCTTTTGGCGAATGCTGTTGAAAAGGGCGGTTTCCTCTTCGTTGGAGGGGTTATCGAGAACTGAAAGATCGCTCTCGGCCTTCGTACCCAACACCACGAGTCCAGTGGCATCGCCACCGTCATCGAGGATCATGTTAGGTGTGCCGCCATCGCCCCACTCAAGGATGCGGTGGGTGAAGGCCCAATACTCATCAAGGGTTTCGCCCTTATAGGCAAAAACCGGCACATTGGCCGCAGCAATCGCGGCGGCAGCGTGATCCTGGGTTGAAAAGATGTTGCAGCTGGCCCAGCGCACTTCGGCGCCGAGGGCGACCAAAGTTTCAATCAGAACTGCAGTCTGAATCGTCATGTGCAGGGAACCCGCAATGCGGGCGCCCTTGAGGGGCTGCTCAGCGCCAAACCTGGAGCGCAGGGCCATCAGGCCAGGCATCTCAGTTTCAGCAATTGCAATCTCCTTGCGGCCAAAATCGGCCAGGCCGAGATCGGCAATCACATAGGTATTAGTGCTTTGCAGCACGGGCGCGGAAGCCGTTGAGGCCGGTGAAGCCACCATGGGTTTTGCTTGGGGTACTGCTCGCTCCCGGCTGGGAGGGCGTGGTTTGGAAATATCTGCGGAGACGCCGAGGCTTCGGGCTCGCTGAAAATGCAATCTACAAGGAGCCCCTCATTCCTCGTGACACAAGCCCTGTGATGCAAGCCCTGAGAGATGCCGCCGCCACCAAGGCCTTCGGTCGGCAACTGGCGCTGCGTCTACCCGCTGGCAGCATCCTGTTGCTGGCAGGTGACCTGGGGGCCGGCAAAACCTGCCTGGTGCAGGGCCTAGCCGCCGGCCTCGGCATTGAGGAACCAATCACCAGCCCCACCTTCGCCCTCGCCCAGCACTACCCGCTAACGCCTAGCGGCGGGCTGGTGCACCTCGATCTCTACCGGCTGGAGCTACCCGCCGCCGCCGACGAACTATTCGCTCAGGAGGAGGAGGAAGCTCGAGCCCTAGGCGCCCTGCTGGCAGTGGAGTGGCCGGAGCGACTCAGCAGCGCACCGGCCGGCTGCTGGCAGATCCAGCTCAGCTTGCGCGACCCCTTGAACCCAGAAGCTGGACGTCTGATCGAGGTGCGTTCGCCGCGCTGATCGACCGGCAGGGGCAGCTTGCTGTTTTATTTGGCTAGCTAAGTCTTGGCTTAGCTAGCTGCCGCGAATGAAGTGCCCGCCCCCAACAGCGCAGCAATGATCTGGGCGTTGGCCGCCGGGAAGGGATATTCGCCCAGCTGCTCAGGTCGCACCCAGCGCACCTGCTGGGAGGCCAGCGGCTGGGGCTCGCCGCTCAAACAGGTGCACAGATGCACCACAAAGCGCAACCTCTTATGGCTGTAGGCGTGCTCCACCACGATCAGCTCCTCGCCCACCGCCACCTCAATCGCCAACTCCTCCTCCAACTCACGGCGGATCGTTTCAACGATCGGCTCACCCGGCTCCTGCTTGCCGCCGGGGAATTCCCACAAGCCCCCCAGCAAACCCTCATTGAGCCGCTGATCGATCAGCACCTCACCGGCGCCGTTGCGCACAAGCCCAACGCCGATCACCTGGAACGGCAACTCGCTGGGGGCATCCATCACGGCGTGGCAGCGGCATCGGCGGCAGCGTAGACAGCGCCCCGTGAACGTTTGTGGCTCGGCCAATTGGGCCTGAATAAGTTGGAGCCATGAGCTACCTGCCGACAGACGCCTCCGACTTCGCCAGCAAGGCCATCGACGGCTTTGTAGCTGCCCATCCCCGCCACGTTCAGCGCATCGATGGCGGCGTGATCCGAATAGCGCCGATCCCCTGCGGCCAGGTGGGTGTCGTGGTGGGCGGCGGCTCCGGTCACTATCCGGCCTTTGCCGGCCTGGTGGGCCGGGGCTTAGCCGCCGGGGCCGCTTGCGGCAACATTTTTGCCTCGCCCTCGGCAGGTCAGGTGATGCGGGTGGGATTAGCCGTGGAACGAGGAGCGGGCCTGCTGCTGAGCTTCGGCAACTACGCCGGAGACGTGTTGCACTTCACGCTCGGAGCCGAACGGCTGCGGCGGCAGGGAATCGACGTGCGCATCGTGACGGTCACCGACGACATCGCCAGCGCCCCCATTGACCAACCAGAACTGCGGCGTGGCATTGCCGGTGGCTTGGTTGTATTCAAGGTGGCAGGTGCCGCTGCCGAAGCCGGACTGCCCCTCGACGAGGTGGAGCGGCTGGCCCGCAAAGCCAATGGCCGCATCCGCTCCCTGGGGGTGGCCTTCAGTGGCTGCACCCTGCCGGGCGCTAGCCAGCCTTTATTTGATGTGCCCAGCGGCCGCATGGCCATCGGCATGGGGCTGCACGGCGAACCGGGCCTGTCGGAAGGGCCCCTCACCGATGCCGACAGCCTGGCAGCACTACTCGTGGAACGACTGCTGGCCGAACGGCCGGCGGATGTGCCCGAGGACCAGCAACGGCTGGTGGTGCTGCTGAACGGGCTGGGCAGCTTCAAATACGAGGAGCTGTTCGTGCTCTTCGGGGCCGTTAACCAGGAGCTCCTGGCCAGGGGGGTGGTGCTGGCCGACTGTGAGTGCGGCGAGCTGGTCACCAGCCTGGATATGGCCGGGGTGTCCCTCAGCCTCTGCTGGTTGGATGCGGAGCTGGAAGGCTTCTGGAGCGCCCCCGCCGACAGCGCTGCCTACCGCCGCGGCGCCCTTGGACCTATCCCGGCGGCAGATCCCGTAGCGGAACTGGAGTCCAAACAGCAAACATCTGTCAGCAAGACTGCTACTCAAGACAGTACAGAGTTCACAGCAGCCCAAAACGCCCTACTGGGACGCTTCGAGGCTGTGGAAAAGGCCTTGGAGCAGCGGGTTGAGGAACTCGGGGCTCTCGATGCCGTGGCCGGCGATGGTGACCATGGCCTGGGAATGCTGCGGGGCATTCGGGGCGCCCGGCAGAGCGCCATCCACGCCTGCACCCGAGGCTGCAGCACCGGGGAGGTGCTGATGGAAGCAGGAGAAGCCTGGTCTGACCACGGCGGTGGCACCTCTGGAGCCCTGTGGGGTGGGGCCCTGCTGGCAGCCGGCAATTCGTTAGCCAGGTCAAGCGAAATAGGAGCTAAAGAAATTGCGGCAGCTTTCGTCTCCGCCTTGCAGGCCGTAGTCGCCCTCGGACAGGCGGCTCCCGGCGACAAAACCATGGTGGATGCCCTCCAGCCCTACTGCCTGAAGCTGCGCTCTGAGCTGGAGGCCGGCGTAGCCCTCGATCAAGCCCTGCAGAACGCTGCGGCAAATTGCCTACTGGCGGCACAAGCAACCGCAGAAATGTTGCCAAAATTGGGGCGAGCACGCCCCCATGGCAGCCGCAGCCTCGGACATCCAGATCCCGGTGCCATGTCGCTTGCCTACTGCCTGATCGCAGCAACCCAGGCTCAACCGGCCACGTAAGCCTCAACCGCATCGCTGATGCGGCGCAAGCCGGCCAACCCGTCACGCTCCAGGTTGCGCACCCGATCACGGCTGATGCCGAGGATGCGGCCGATACCGGTGAGGCTCATCGGCTCGCCGCCCTCGGGGTTGTCGGAGCAAGGAATGCCATAACGCATCTTCAGCACCCGCCCCTGCAGCTCCGGCAGTTGCTCCAGCAGCGCACGCAGGTCGCCCTTCAGGCACTCACCATCTACACGCTCCTCCGGCAGCTCCGCATCTCCTGCCAGCAGGTCAAGCAGTTCGGTGTCATCCCCATCGCCCACCTTCGTCTCCAAGCTCACCGGTTGGCGCGCACGGCACAGCAGATCCTTCACCTCCTCTTCCGGCAGTTCCACCGCTTCGGCAAGCTCCGTCACCGTCGGCGTGCGCCCCAACAGCTGGCTCAGTTCACGCTGACCCTTCTTAAGCTTGTTCAGTGTTTCGGTGATGTGGATTGGCAGCCGGATCGTCCGGCTCTTCTCAGCGATTGCCCGCGTGATCCCCTGGCGAATCCACCAATACGCATAAGTTGAAAATTTGTACCCACGGGTTGGGTCGAACTTCTCAACGCCGCGCACCAAACCGATCGTGCCCTCCTGAATCAGGTCCAGCAGCTCCATATTCCGACGCGTGTACTTCTTAGCCACGCTCACCACCAGCCGCAAATTCGCAGCCACCATCCGCTCCTTGGCACGCCGGCCAGCCTGCAAGCGCTTCTTAAGTAGGGGCGCGCTCAGACCAGCGGCCTGGGCCAATTCCACCTGGCTTGGCTTGTTACCCAGCTGAACCTCCAGCTCCTGCTCAAGCTCCTCCAAACCCACCAGCTCCTGCACCTGGCGGCCCAAGGTGATCTCCTGCTCGTGGGATAGCAGCGGCACTCGGCCAATGTCCCGCAGGTAGCTGCGCACTAGGTCGCCGTCGGCCGCGGGCATGGAGCGGGCAGCCTTGTCGGGAGCAGCTGCGCTGGGTGCAGTAGCGATGGCGACGACCACGGCGTTGGGGCTTTGAAGATGTGTAAAGCCTAACCTGAAGAAGTGTTAACTCCTCTCAGAAACCCCAAAACTGCGGCGACAGCTCAAGCCACTCCAAGTAGCCACCTAGCCAGGCGCGGCGCGTTGCAGCAGCCAGGAGGCGGTTTGCAGGTAGATGAACACCCCAGCGACGTCGGTAGCGGTGGCAATAAAAGGGGCTGACATCAAGGCCGGATCCAGGCCTAGACGGTCAAACAGAAGCGGCAGCGCCGCGCCGGCCGTTGCAGCGAGGGTGGTGATCGCCACCAGGCTCAGGCCGGCGGCCATAGCCACTACCCAGCTGCCTGCCACGTAGGCAGCCCACGGCACCACCGCCAGCACCATCAACAAGCCCAGCAGGGCGCCGGCCACAGCCTCGCGCCAAATCGCCCGCCAGGCGCCCATCGCCTGAATGCGCTGGGTGCTCAGGCCCCGAATCACCACGGTGGAGCTCTGGGCTCCCACATTGCCGCCGGTGCCGATCAGCAGCGGAATAAAGGCGGCGAGCACCACCACCTGCTTGAGCACCAGCTCCTGGGAAGCGATCACCGCCGAGGTGCCGCTGTTGGCCACCAGCAGCACCAGCAGCCACACCACCCGGCGCCGCGCCACGGTGAACAGATTGCTTTGGAAGTAGTCGTCTTCATCGCCAGCCTGCACGGCGCCGGCGGCATAAAGGTCGCGGGTTGCCTCCTGCTCGATCACGTCGATGACGTCGTCCACGGTGACGATCCCCACCAGCCGCTGCTCCCGGTCCACCACCGGCACGGCCAGGAAGTCGTAGCGCTGGATGGCGCGCGCCACCTCCTCCTGGTCGGTGTCGGTGCCGACGCTCACCACATCGCGGGTCATCAGATCGCCGATGCGCGCCTCGGGGTCGGCTGTGACCAGATCGCGCAGCGACAGGATGCCGGTGAGGTGACGGGACCCATCAGTGACGTAGAGGGAGTAGATGGTTTCGGTGTCGCGGGCGCGGCGGCGCACTATCGCCAGGGCTTGGTCGGCGCTGTGAAACTCCTTGAGGTCGACGAATTCGGTGGTCATCAGCCGGCCCGCCGTCTCGCTCTCATAGCCAAGAAGTTGGGCCGTGACCCGCCGCTCCGCTGGACTGAGTTCAGCCAGTAGGCGCCGCACCACCTTGGCGGGCAACTCATCAAAAAGCCGCACCCGATCATCGGGTGACATTTCTTCCACCAGCTCCAGCACCTCGCCGGAGCGCAGCCGCTCCAGCAAGGTCTGCTGTACCGCTGCATCGAGGTATTCGTAGACCTCGATGGCTTCGTCCTTTGGCAACAGCCGAAAGGCCAGGGCCTGCAGGGTGCGCGGCAAGCTGCCGATCGCTTCTGCCGCATCAACCTCCTGCACGGGGCCGAGCAGCAACTTGGCGCCGTCGTAGTTACCGGCCTCAAGCAGGCTTTCCAGCTGTTGGGCGACCACCTCGGCCACCTGAATCCCGTTGGCTTCGCTCATGGGCACCGCGACGCCGCAATTATGAGTTTATGGGTCGCAGCTGCCCTCGGCTCGCTATGGTCCGCCCACTTGATGACACCCGCACCAATGGCTATCTCCGTGAGCAATGTGGCCGTGCGCGACGCCAAAGGCGACGAGCGCATTTTGGGCGAATGGGCCGGCAAGGTGCTGCTGATCGTGAACGTAGCCAGCCGCTGCGGCTTCACCCGCCAATACGCAGGCCTGCAGGCGCTTCAGGAGAGCTACGGCCCCCAGGGCCTGGCGGTGCTCGGCTTCCCCTGCAACGATTTCGGCGCCCAAGAGCCCGGCACGCTGCCAGAGATTCAGCAGTTCTGCTCCAGCACCTACGGCGCTGATTTTGAGTTGCTCGACAAGGTGGTAATGGCCGAAGAGCCCTACACCACCCTCAGCCAAAGCGAGCCCGCTGGCCCCGTGGCCTGGAACTTCGAGAAGTTTCTAGTGGGCAAGGATGGCACCGTGTTGGGCCGCTACAAGAGCAATGTGGAGCCCGATTCAGCTGAGCTGAAGGGCGCCATCGAAGCTGCCCTGGCCGCCTGAGCGGCGGACTCAACCCGCCGGCACCCAGCCACGGCGATCAGCGACCTCCACCTGCAACCAGCGCTGGCCGGAGCTGCCCCGCCAGCTGCGCAGCACCCGCAGGGGCTCACCTGGCCCAAGTTGCTGCAGGGCAGGTGCCCGTTGTTCAGGAGCGACCCGCAAAGCCACAGCACGAGTAGAAATCAAGGGATCGCTGGCGCTACGCCGCCGCACCTCATGGGGCCTCCGATCAGCCCCTCCGGCGGGCAAACCCACGGGGGTGATCAGGGCGAAACCAAGCAGGGCCGCCCAGCGCCAAGCTGCAGACGACTGCGTCATGCGGGTGCCCGCCATCAAATGTCGAGCTGAGCTAGATCGAGGGTGGCGCTATGAGCCTCGATGAATTCCCGGCGCGGGGCAACTTTGTCGCCCATCAGGATTGTGAAGATGCGATCGGCTTCGAGAGCATCTTCAATCTCGACTCGCTTCATCATGCGAGTGGTGGGATCCATGGTGGTTTCCCATAACTGCTTGGGCATCATTTCACCCAAGCCCTTGAAACGCTGGATCGTGTAATTCGCCTTTTCACCAAATGATGCGATCGTTGTCTTGAGATCGTCTTCGTTGTAGCAGTAAGTGTGGTTTTTGCCGCGCTCCACTTTATAGAGAGGTGGGCAGGCGATGTAGATGTAGCCGCCTTCAACTAGGGCCCGCTGATAACGGAAGAAGAAGGTGAGGATCAGGGTACGGATGTGGGCGCCGTCGACGTCGGCGTCGGTCATGATCACGATACGGTGGTAGCGCAGATTTTTCTCGTCAAATTCTTCGCCCTTGATCCCCAGGCCTAATCCTGTAATCAGCGCCTGAATCTCGGTATTTTTATAGATCTTGGCGTCGTCTGTTTTCTCGATATTGAGAATTTTGCCCCGCAATGGCAGGATCGCTTGGAAGCGACGGTCGCGCCCCTGCTTAGCAGAGCCACCAGCTGAATCCCCCTCCACGATGTAGATCTCAGACTCGGCCGGGTCGCGGGAGGAGCAATCTGCCAACTTGCCAGGCAGGGTGGAGCTCTCGAGCACACTCTTGCGGCGCACCAGCTCGCGAGCGCGGCGAGCAGCCTCAGCAGCATTAAAGGCCTGAATCGCCTTCTCGAGGATCAGATCGATCACCGAGGGATTGAATTCAAGATATTCGCTGAGGGCTTCACCCACAAGGGTGTCAACAATGCCGCGAACTTCCGTATTGCCCAGCTTGGTTTTGGTCTGACCCTCAAATTCCGGGTCGGGCACCTTCACCGAAAGCACCGCGGTGAGGCCCTCGCGGATGTTTTCGCCAGCCAGATTGGTATCGGCATCCTTGCGTTTGCCGCGCTTTTTGGCAAAGGTGTTGAGGGTGCGGGTAAGCACAGTTTTGAGGCCCTCGATGTGGGTGCCACCATCGACGGTGCGGATGTTGTTGGCAAAGCCAAGAATGCTGTCTGAGTAGGCATCCACGCACCACTGCAGTGCCGCTTCCACCTGTACGCCGTCCTTTTCGCGGTTGACGTAGATGATTTCGGGGTGGAGAGGATCCTTCTCCTTATTCATATAGGCGACATATTCCTTGATGCCGCCTTCGTAGAAATAGATCTCTTCGTGAGCTTCGCCAGCGGCATTGCGGGCCGCGGCGCGGTCGTCACGGAAGACGATCCGCACCCCACCATTGAGGTAGGCCAGCTCGCGCAAACGCGAAGAGAGAGTTTGGTAGTCGAACTCAATGCCGGTCGAGAAAATCTCGATATCGGGCTTGAAGCACACCGATGTTCCGGTGCGGCCCTTCTCACCAGCGGCTGATTGCAGGATGCCGATCGGAGCACCGCGTTCAAAGCGCTGGGTGTGCACCTGGTCTTGGCGGTAAACCGTGACCTCCACCCACTCTGAGAGGGCATTGACCACCGAAACACCAACGCCGTGCAGGCCGCCAGAAACCTTGTAGCCACCGGAACCAAACTTGCCGCCGGCGTGCAACACCGTGAGCACGGTTTCAAGGGCGCTCTTACCGGTGCGCGGGTGGATATCTGTGGGGATGCCGCGGCCGTTGTCGGTGACGGCGCAAGAGCCGTCGTCGTTGAGCACCGCCAGAATCTGGTCGCAATGGCCGGCTAGGGCCTCATCCACTGCGTTGTCGACCACCTCGTACACCAAATGGTGCAGGCCTCGGGGGCCGGTGGAGCCGATGTACATGCCAGGCCGTTTGCGAACCGGCTCCAGGCCCTCCAGAACCTGGATCTGCTCGGCGCCATAGGCGGCCTGAATTTTTGTGGAAGCTTGGCTTTCAGCGCTCATGCAGGAAGGTCTCCCCAGGGATTCGGCACAGGACGGCGAAATCCCGGGGCAAGTAAGGCGCAAACGAGCCCAAAAGCCCTTTTGCAATAAGCAATTTACCACCGCCAACCCGGGCTGACACCCCCTGGCAAGGTGGACCCATGAGCCCAACTGAGTCCGCAGGCCAACCGCTCGTCATCGTCTTGATGGGTCCAACGGCCAGCGGTAAAACAGACCTGGCGATCGCCCTGGCTCAGACCCTGGATCTAGCGGTGCTCAACGTGGATTCGCGCCAGCTCTACCGCCAGATGGACGTGGGCACCGCCAAGCCCACGGCCGCCCAGCGGGGGCAGGCGCGCCACGAGTTGCTGGATCTGCGCGATCCCGACCAGCCGATGAACCTGCAGGAGTTTCGGGCCATCGCCGAGGACCAGCTCAAGGCCGAACTTGCCCGCAAGCCCCTGGCCCTGCTGGCTGGCGGCAGCGGCCTCTACCTTCAGGCCCTCACCCAGGGGCTGGAGCCCCCAGCGGTGCCACCCCAACCCCAGCTGCGCGCCCAGCTGGCAGCCCTCGGCCAGCCCCTCTGCCACCAGCTGCTGCGCCAGGGCGATCCGGTGGCCGCCGCCCGCATCGCCCCCGCCGATGCCGTGCGCACCCAAAGGGCCATGGAGGTGCTCTATGCCACAGGGCGGCCCCTCTCCAGCCAGCAGGGGGCCACGCCGCCGCCCTGGCGGGTGCTGGAGCTGGGCCTAAACCCCACCGACCTAACAGCCCGCATTGCCAGCCGTACCCGGGGCCTATTTGCTGCGGGGCTGGTAGCTGAAACCGAAGCGCTGATCAAGCGCTACGGGGCTGGGCTGCCCCTGCTCAACACCATCGGCTATGGCGAAGCGAGGCGGCAGCTGGCCGGCGAGCTCAGCGAAACTGAATCGATCGCCCTTTGCGAGCAGCGCACCCGCCAATTCGCCAAACGGCAACGCACCTGGTTTAGGCGGCGCCATGCGCCGATCTGGCTGGAAGAGCGCAGCACCGAGGGGCAGTTGGCCCAGGCGTTGCAAGTGGTCGAGCGCGGACTAGGGTGAAGCGTTAGCGATTTCGCGATCCTTCACACCCCTGAATGCCTCCACGTCCCCGTTTTGACCGCCGTGCTCCCGTGCGGGAGCTGCCCAACATCAACGACCGCATCAGCTACCCCAACCTGCGGGTGGTGGATGCCGATGGCAGTCAACTGGGGGTGATCACCCGCGAGGAGGCCCTTGAAGTGGCCAAGGACCGCGAGCTCGATCTGGTGTTGGTGAGCGAGAAGGCCGATCCGCCGGTGTGCCGGATCATGGATTACGGCAAATACAAGTTTGAACAGGAAAAGAAGGCCAAAGAAGCCAAGAAGAAGTCGCATCAGACGGAAGTAAAAGAGGTGAAGATGCGCTACAAGATCGACTCGCACGACTATCAAGTGCGGATCGGTCAGGCGCAGCGCTTCCTTAAGGACGGCGACAAGGTGAAGTGCACCGTGATCTTCCGCGGCCGCGAAATCCAGCACACAGCCCTGGCTGAAGTGCTGCTTTACCGCATGGCCAAGGACCTCGAGGACAACGCCGAGATCCAGCAGCCCCCCAAGCGGGAAGGCCGCAACATGATCATGTTCCTGAGCCCCCGCAAGGCCGCCGCTCCAAAGGGCAACAGCAAGGCCGCCGCCGCAGCCGAAACAGCCAGCTAAACCTGCGGGCAGAAAAAGCGGAAGCGCTGGGGCATTGAGCTTGTGTCCAGAGTTTTGTACAGCCCGTACAGAATTCAGGAACTTTTCTTACGCACACCACTCAAACCAGCCAGAGCAGCCGCACTCTCCCAACCGGCACACGCGCGTATGCCAACAGGGGGATTGTCCCCAGGGCCAAGCCTCTTTATGGTGGCCACCAGCCCAATTGGCCCAACCCCGGCGTGCGATTCCACATTCAGCAGGAAAGCGACATCCCGGCGTCGACGCAGCTCTACAACCAGATCTGCTTCGCCATTGCGGCCCGCCACTACCCGCCGGGGCACCGATTGCCCAGCACCAGGCAGCTGGCGATGCAAACAGGCCTGCACCGCAACACGATCAGCAAGGTGTATCGCCAGCTGGAAACCGACGGCGTTGTTGAGGCGATGGCTGGGTCGGGCATCTATGTGCGCGACCAGCAAAAGCCGCGGGAAATCAAGCCGCCGCCGGGCCCCAGGGGCAGGCCTCTGCCGGACATCGACCGTCAGGTGCGCCAAAGCGTCGATGGCCTGCTCAATGCCGGCTGCACCCTGCAGCAGGGCCGCGACCTACTCACTCGCGAGATCGACTGGCGCCTGCGCTGCGGCGCCCGGGTGCTGGTCAGCACCCCCCGCGAGGACATCGGCGCATCGATGCTGATCGCCGAGGAGCTCAGCCCCAGCCTGGAGGTGCCGGTGGAGGTGGTGCCGATGGAGGAGCTGGCGGCGGTGCTCACCGAATCCAACAACGGCACGGTGGTGACCAGCCGCTACTTCCTACAGCCGGTGGAGGAGATTGCCAAGCAGCACGGCGTGCGGGCGGTGGCCGTTGATCTCAACGATTTTCGCCACGAGCTCGACCTGCTCAAGGAGTTGCGCCAGGGCAGCTGCGTGGGCTTGGTGAGCATCAGCCCAGGCATCCTGAGGGCCGCCGAGGTGATCCTGCACAGCATGCGCGGCAACGAGCTGCTGGTGATGACCGCCAACCCCGACACCGGCAGCCGCCTGCTGGCCCTGCTGCGGGCCGCCAGCCACGTGCTCTGCGACCGCCCCAGCCTGCCTCTGGTGGAGCAGAGCCTGCGCCAAAACAGGGCCCAACTAATACGGATGCCGGTAGTGCACTGCGCCCAGAGCTACCTAGGCACCGCCACCATCGACGGCCTGCGCAAAGAAATCGGCCTACTGGCTCAGTGAACCAAAGGACCAACTAATTCAAGCGGATGAAGAGATTCGAACTCTCGACCCTCTCCTTGGCAAGGAGATGCTCTACCACTGAGCTACATCCGCAATTACCGGCGTTGCCGGTTTGAAGATCATGCATGACAGGGTGCCCCTCGGTCAAACGCTGGGCAAACCCCAGCCAGGCGCCCCTGGCTCCGGCAGGATGGCTCAATGCTCAAGGCACTGCAGGCCGACCTGGCAATCATCAAGCAGCGAGATCCTGCGGCCCGAGGCACGCTGGAAATCTTGCTCTGCTACCCGGGGCTGCACGCCCTGACCCTGCACCGTTTCAGCCATTGGCTCTGGGGGCGGCGACTGCCGCCCTTGCCCCTGGTAGCGCGGCTGCTGAGCCAGGTGGGGCGGTTGGCAACCGGCGTTGAAATCCATCCCGGCGCCCGGATCGGCCACGGCGTGTTCATCGACCACGGCATGGGCGTGGTAATCGGTGAAACGGCCGTGATCAGCGATCGCTGCCTGCTTTATCAGGGCGTAACCCTGGGGGGCACCGGCAAAGCCCACGGCAAGCGCCACCCGACCCTGCTCGAGAACGTAGTGGTAGGCGCCGGCGCCAAGGTGCTGGGTGCCATCACTGTGGGCGCCAACACCCGCATCGGTGCCGGCTCAGTGCTGCTGCGCGATGTGGCAGCCGACAGCACGGTGGTGGGCATCCCGGGCCGGGTGATCCATCAGAGCGGGGTGCGCATCGACCCCCTAGCCCACTCAGCCCTGCCCGACACGGAAGCGAATGTGATCCGCAACCTGATGGAGCGCATCGACGTGTTGGAAATGGAACTAGCCCGCACCCAGGGCTGCCTGCGGGAGCTGGCCGCCGGCCGCCCCCTGCTGGAGCCCTGCACCGGGGCCGCTCAAAACCTCAAAGACCGCGAAATCCTGGAGTTCTTGGGAGACAACCCTGGCATCACCAGCTGAACTCAGGGGCAGCTGCGATTAAGCAGTCGCCCCCTGGGGTGCCGGCGCCGGCTGGAACATGAACATCGAGTAGATCACGTTACGGCGCATCTGGGTCATCATCTCTAGGAACATATCGTAGCCCTCATTTTTATATTCAATCAGGGGATCTTTCTGGCCATAGCCGCGCAGACCCACCGACTCGCGCAGGGCATCCATTGCTTGTAAGTGCTCACGCCAGAGGGTGTCGATCTGCTGGAGAATGAAGTAGCGCTCCGCTTCCCGCATCAGGCCAGGGCGCTGCTGCTCAACTTGGCCCTCCTTGATGTCGTAGGCGTTGCGCAGCTGCTCCTGCAGGAAGGCCTTTAGCTCCTCTACCCCTAAACCCTGGAGCTGGTCTGCGGTGAGATCTTCCAGGATATAAATAAACTCCTTTGTTTTCTCCACTAGTCGGCTGAGGTCCCACTCCTCCGGTGGCAGCTCGGGGTTGACGTAGGCCTCCACGATGTCTTCTACGGTGCGCTCGCCGTAGCCGATCACCTGAGCCTTTAGCTCCCGGCCTTCGAGCACTCGGCGCCGCTCGGTATAAACGGCTTTACGCTGGTTGTTCATTACCTCGTCGTACTCGAATACCTGCTTGCGGATGTCGTAGTAGTAGGTTTCGACCTTCTTTTGGGCCCCTTCCAGCGAGCGGGTGAGCATGCCTGATTCAATCGGCATGTCTTCCTCCACCCGGAAGGCATTCATCAGGCCGGCCACCCGGTCGCCGCCAAAGATGCGCAGCAGATTGTCTTCAAGCGACAGAAAGAAGCGGGTGGAGCCCGGGTCACCCTGACGGCCGGCGCGGCCGCGCAGCTGGTTGTCAACGCGGCGGGATTCGTGGCGCTCGGTGCCGATCACGTGCAAGCCACCGGCCTCGCGCACCTGCTGCTCGTCCTGCTTAACCACGGCGTCGTATTCAGCCTTCACCTGGGCGATGCAGTCGCGCAGAGCCTGGATCTGGGGGTCCTCGCTGGGGGCCTTTTCAGCTGCCTGAGCGATGCGGTCTTCCAACTCGAGCAGGGTGAGCTGCCGGTCGCCCCAGGCATTCACGAGGGATTTGGCGAGGGTGACCAGCTCTTGCTCGCTGGTTTCGCTGAGGCTGCAGGGATAGAGGCTCCCCAAACTGCGAGCCTCACGGGCAGCTTTGGCTGAGGGGATGGGCCTGTGCTCGTTTTCAGGGCGCACCAACTTGGGCAGCAGCACCTCGCGCAACTTGAGGCGGGCCATGTAATCGCTGTTGCCGCCCAGGATGATGTCGGTGCCACGGCCCGCCATGTTGGTGGCGATGGTTACGGCACCGGCCCGGCCTGCTTGGGCCACGATCTCGGCCTCCCGTTCCACGTTTTCGGGCTTGGCGTTGAGCAGGTTGTGGGGGATGTCTTGCTCGGCCAGCAGGGCACTGAGTAGCTCCGATTTCTCCACGCTGGTGGTGCCCACCAGCACCGGCCGGCCGCCCTTATGCACCTCGGCGGTTTCCAGGGCCACGGCGCGCCACTTGGCCGTTTCGGTTTTGTACACCTGGTCGGTCCAGTCGGAGCGGGAGCGCACCCGGTTGGTGGGCACGATTGCCACTTCGAGCTTGTAAGTTTTCTCGAATTCCACCTCTTCGGTTTTGGCGGTACCGGTCATGCCGGCCAAGCGCGGGTAGAGCAGGAAGAAGTTTTGGTAGGTGATTGAGGCGAGTGTTTGGGTTTCGGGCTGGATCTCCAGCTGCTCTTTGGCCTCAATCGCCTGGTGCAAGCCGTCGCTCCAGCGCCGCCCCGGCATCACCCGGCCGGTGAATTCATCAACGATCACCGCATCGCCGTTACGCACTATGTAGTTCACGTCTCGGGCAAACATCTCCTTGGCCTTGAGGGCATTGCCAATGAAGTGGGCCCAAGGGTCTTCTGGGTTGAAGAGATCGCTCACGCCAAGCTGCTGCTCGGCCTTGGCGTAGCCCTCGTCGGTGAGGGTCACATTGCGCTGCTTCTCGTCGACCTCGTAGTCACCCTCAGGGTCGATGCCGTCTTTACCCAGCTCGGCTGAACGCTCCAGCAGCTCAGCCACCTCGGCGGCCCGGCGATATTTCTCCTGGGGGCGCTCGATCTGGCCGGAGATGATCAGCGGCGTGCGGGCCTCATCGATCAGGATCGAATCGACCTCATCGATCACGCAGTAGTTGGGCTGGCGCTGCACCACCTCGGCGATGTCGCTGGCCATGTTGTCGCGCAGGTAGTCGAAGCCCAGCTCGCTGTTGGTGGCGTAGGTGATGTCGCAGGCGTAGTTGGCCCGGCGGGCTGCTGGCGCCATCTCCTGCTGGATCAGGCCCACCGATAGCCCTAAGAAGCGGTGCACCTGACCCATCCACTCGGCGTCGCGGCGGGCCAGGTAGTCGTTCACCGTCACCACGTGCACGCCCCGACCGGTGAGGGCGTTGAGGTAGGCGGGCAGGGTGGCCACGAGGGTTTTGCCCTCGCCGGTTTTCATCTCGGCGATCTGGCCGTCGTGCAGCACCATGCCGCCGATCAGCTGCACATCGAAGTGGCGCATGCCCAGCACCCGCTTGCCCGCCTCACGCACCACGGCAAAGGCCTGGGGCAGCAGCTCATCAAGCAGGGCCCGCTCCTTGGCGGCATTGCCAGCCACCTGCTCCAACTTCTGACGGAACTCACCCGTAAGGCCGCGCAGCTCATCGTCGGAGAGGGGGGCAATCTCCTCCTCGAGCAGGTTGATGTCGGAAACGATCGGCTGGTAACGCTTCAGCTTGCGGGCATTGGGGTCACCCAGCAGGAGCTTGAGCATGGAGAAAGCTAATCAGCGCTTCAGTCAGCCTACTGAGAAGCACAGAAGGCCAACATCGCTGAACCGTGATCAGCCACCAGAAATAAGGCCCAGGCGAGCACCGCTGTAACCGCATTGCTCGCTCACAGCCCCACACCAGCTGTGGTGCTCCAGATACCAGCGCACCGTTGCTGCCAAACCCTCCTCAAAGCTGTGGCGCGGCTGCCAGCCCAGCTCGTTGCTGATCCGGGTTGGATCAATCGCGTACCGCCGGTCGTGACCAGGGCGATCCGTCACCGGTGTGATCAGACGCGCGTGGGGGGCGCCGGCCGGGCGCAGCTCATCGAGCGCGTTGCAGATCGCTTCCACCACCTCTTTGTTCGTGCGCTCCCCATGGCCTCCCACGCAGTAGCTGCGGCCCAGCTGCCCCTGGGTTGCAGCCAGCAGCAGCGCATCCACGTGATCTTCCACATAGAGCCAGTCGCGCACGTTGGCGCCATCGCCATAAAGCGGAATCGGCTCGCCAGCCGCTGCCTTGAGGATCACCACCGGAATCAACTTCTCGGGAAATTGCCAGGGGCCGTAGTTGTTGCTGCAGTTGGTGAGCACCACCGGCAGGCCATAGGTGTGGTGCCAGGCGCTCACCAGGTGATCACTGGCCGCCTTGCTCGCTGAATAGGGACTGCGTGGGTCGTAAGGGGTGGTCTCCGAGAAGCGCCCCGTAGCCCCCAGCGAGCCGAACACCTCATCGGTGCTGATGTGATGAAAACGAAAACCCGCCTTGCGCTCAGCGCTCAGACCTTCCCAGTGGGCCCGCACCGCCTGCAGCAGCTGAAAGGTGCCGCTCACATTGCTCTCAATAAAGGCCCCCGGCCCCTCGATCGAGCGGTCCACATGGCTCTCTGCCGCCAGGTGCATCACCAGGTCGGGATCGGCCTGCTGCACCGCCGCTGCTGTAGCCGCCGCATCGGTGAGGTCCACCTTGAGGAGCTGGTGGCGTGCCTCCGCCTGGGGCAGCGCCTCGATGCTGGTGAGGTCGCTGGCGTAGCCACATTTATCGAGATTGAACACCAACGCCTCGCTTTCGCTAAGCAGCCGGCGCACCACCGCCCCGCCGATAAAGCCGGCCCCACCGGTCACCAGGATGCGGCGGCGGCCGGCCAGGAGCGCTGAAACGTCGGGTGGGTTGGTCATAGGAGAGTTTCGAGAAGTTGACGCAGCGCCTGCCGCCAAGGCGTGGGGGCCAGGCCGAGGGCCTTGCGGCTGCCTGAACAATCCAGCAGCGAGTAACTGGGCCGCTGAGCCGGCAGTGGATATTCCGCCGTAGTCAGCGGATTCACAAGAGCTGGCTGCTCCAAGAGCCCCAGCTCCTGAGCCAACTCGCCCACTGCCACAGCCACGTCAAACCAGCTAGCGGCTCCCGCATCGCTCCAATGCAGCACCGGCTCGCTCATGCCAGCGCTTATCACCCGCCAGCAAGCCGCCGCCAGGGTATGGGTGCTGGTGGGGCAACCCACCTGGTCTTCCACCACGCCGATCTGCTGGCGTTCCCGGTGCAGCCGCAGCATGGTGAGGGCAAAGTTCTTGCCCACCGGCCCCATCACCCAGCTGGTGCGCAAAATCACTCCCCGCCCTGCCCCTGCACCGCCAGCAGCGGGGCCCAGCAGCAGCTCCACCGCTTCCTCGCCAGCGGCCTTGCTACAGCCATAAACCCCAAGGGGATCGCGCTTTTGCTCCAGGCGATAGGGGCTGCCCTGGCTGCCATTAAAAACAAAATCGGTGCTCACCTGCAGCAAGCGTCCACCCGTTTCCAGCAGCGCCTCGGCAAAGGCCCTTGGGGCGCCGCCATTTACCGCCAAGGCCAGTTCTGGCTCGCTTTCGGCCTTGTCCACCGCCGTGTAGGCGCCGGCGTTGAGCACCCAATCGGGCCTGTGATCACGGATGGCTGCGCGACAGGCGCCGGCATCAGCCAGATCCAGGGCCAGCAAACCATTGCCACCGCTGCGGCAGGTGGCGATCAGCTCCACTCCCGCAGGCACCTGCTGTCGCAGCGCCTGACCCAGTTGGCCGGCAGCGCCGGTGAGCAGTACCTTCACGCAAATACCTCCCCAGCCGCCATCACTGCCGCAAGCTCAGGGGCATCAGCATCCTTCTGCGCCAGCAACGGTTCCATGCCTTCCAGCGGCCAGGTGATGGCGAGATCAGGATCGTTCCAGCGCAGGGAGCGCTCGCAGCTCTTGCTCCAGTAGCCGCTCGCCTTGTAGAGCACCTCAGCGCTCTCGCTGAGGGTTAGGAAGCCGTGGCCAAAGCCCACCGGCACCCACAGCTGCTGCTGATTGTCAGCGCTGAGCTCTGCTCCCACCCACTGGCCAAAGGTGGCGGAACTGCGCCGCAGGTCTACCGCTACATCAAAAATCACACCCACCGGGCAGCGCACCAGTTTTCCCTGGGCTTCTGGCTCCAGCTGGTAGTGCAGGCCGCGCAATACCCCGCGGCAAGAGCGCGAATGGTTGTCCTGCACAAAGGTGGTGGGGCAGCCCACTGCTTCATCAAAGCGGCGCTGGTTCCAACTCTCATAGAAAAAGCCCCGCCCATCGCCAAAAATCTGGGGCGTGATCAGCAGCGGACCCTCAATCACCACACCGGAGGCTGTGCTCAGCTGCTCAACCTGCATTGGAGATCTCCAGCAGTTGCAGCAAATAGTCGCCGTAGCCACTCTTGCGCAGCGGCCCCGCTAATCCGGCGAGCTGCTCAGCGCTGATCCAGCCCAGACGCCAGGCCACCTCCTCCGGGCAGCCCACCTTCAGGCCCTGGCGGTGCTCCAGGGTGCGGATGTAGCTGGCTGCCTCATGCAACGAATCACAGGTGCCCGTATCCAGCCAAGCCATACCCCTGCCCATCAGCTCCACCCGCAGCAACCCCTCCTCTAAGTATTGGCGATTGAGATCGGTGATCTCCAGCTCTCCCCGTGGCGACGGCTGGATTTGGCGAGCCCGATCCACCACAGAATCGTCATAGAAGTAAAGGCCGGTCACCGCGTAGCGCGAACGGGGCTGCGCTGGCTTCTCTTCCAGGCTCAGCACCTGACCATCCGACGCAAACTCCACCACCCCGTAGCGCTCTGGATCCCGCACCGGATAGGCAAACACCGTGGCTCCAGCCCCTCCGCCATTACTGGCCTGCAGTTGGGGAATCAAATCGTGGCCGTGGAAGAGGTTGTCGCCCAGCACCAGTGCCGCCGGCGCACCACTTAAAAAATCAGCGCCGATCAAAAACGCCTGAGCCAACCCATCCGGACTCGGCTGAACGGCGTAGCGAATCTCCATGCCCCAAGCGCTGCCATCTCCCAGCAAACGCTCAAAAGATGCCAAATCATGGGGCGTGCTGATAATCAGCACCTCCCGAATACCAGCCAGCATCAACGTGCTGAGCGGGTAATAGATCATCGGCTTGTCGTACACCGGCAGCAGCTGCTTACTCACCGCCTGCGTGATCGGATGCAGCCGAGTGCCGCTGCCTCCCGCCAAAATAATTCCCTTACGGGTCATAGGGAACGCTCCGCTGGGAGAATGCTGCCATGGCAGCACTGCGCCTCCTGATCCACGCACCTGGCGCCCCTGGCCTGCGCTGGTTCGGCCTCGGCCCGGGCCTGCGGCCCAGCCGCGGCCTATGGAAGTTGCAGCGCCTGTTTAACAAGCACGCCTTCTGGGCCCAAGAGCGCAGCCACACCCAACTGCGCAGGCTGCTCGCCGGCAGCAGCGTGGTGGTGAGCCTGTGGCAGGGCAAGCGCCTAGTGGGATTCGGCCGAGCTAGCAGCGACCGCGTCTATCGCGCCGTGCTCTGGGATGTGGTGGTGGCCGGTGACCTGCACGGCCAGGGACTCGGCCGCCGGGTAGTGGAAGCCCTGCTGACAGCCCCGGCCCTGCGGGGTGTCGAGCGCGTTTACCTAATGACCACCAACAGCGCCGGCTTCTACGAGCAGCTGGGCTTCCGCGACGCAGCCCCCCAGGCCCTACTGGTGAAACAAGGAGTTTCAGGGGGCTCAGGGGTTTCGACCGGATAAAAAAGCGCGACAGCAGCCTCAGCCAGATCCCGTCTGGAGCTGCAGCAAAAGAGGCAGGGCGGCAATGCCAGGCAAATAGCGCCGGCGGTGGCGCACCATCGCAAAGTCGTCCAACTCAAAACCAACTACCCGGCACTCTCAGTCGGGAATAGCCGCCATCAAGCTGCCCATCTCAAGGGCCTGCAAGCCGTAGTTCCAGCCCAGATTGCTCTTGATGCCGGCCCGCTCTAGGGCCTGCTGCAAAGTATCGGTCGTGAGCACGCCGAAGATCACCGGCACGCCGGTGTCGCGGGCCACGGCAGCCACGCCTTTGCTCACCTCGGCCACCACCACATCGAAATGGGGGGTGTCGCCACGAATCACCGCACCCAGGGTGATAACCACCTGATAGCGACCGCTGGCCGCCAAGCGCTGGGCCACCAGGGGGATCTCAAAGCTGCCGGGCACCCAGGCCACATCCAGCTGGGCACTGGCATCACTGGTGTCAACGCCGTGGCGCGAGAGGCAGTCGAGGCAGCCGCTCAGCAGCTTGCCGGTAACCAGGTCATTGAAACGGGCAACCACCACCGCGATACGCAGACCAGCAGTGTCGGTGAACCGCCCTTCAAAAATCGCCACGCTTCAGACCACAAAGATGCTCATGCCCCAGTTGAGCAGCACCAGGGCCACCCAGGCGAGGCCGCCAAGCAGGATAAGGCGATTGGAGCGACCTGAATCTTCGCTGCTGGCGTACAGCACCGGCACCGCCACAATCAAGGCGAACGACAGCACCACCAGAGCCAAAACGGTGAGGGTGTTGAGGATCTGCATGGATTAGCAGCGGCTACACGCCGATCGGTTGCGAGATTCTCACACGCAGACCCAGGTCAGCCGGGGCCTCGCTTCACAACATGAAGCCCACCGGCAAGTCGACCTACGATCCAACCTCACCAGGAAAGGGCCGTGGCCGCGGAAGCCGAACAACAGCTTTCGCTCACCGCCGCCCTGGGCCTGGCCGAGGAACCTCAACCCCAACCCGCACCCGAGCCCGGCCCAACCCGGCCCCGCAGCCGTCAGCGCCAAGCCGCCCCAGCTGCCCCACCGGCGGCAACCACAGCAAGCTCAAGCCCCGACTCCGACCTGCCCCCCTGGCACCACCACAGCCTGGTGAGCGCCGAGCAGCTGACGCCGATGCTGCGTCACTACGTGGAGCTCAAGGCCGCCCATCCCGATCGGGTGCTGCTCTACCGCCTCGGCGACTTCTTCGAGTGCTTCTTCGAAGACGCCATCACCCTCTCGCGCCTCCTGGAGCTCACCCTCACCGGCAAGGAGGGCGGCAAAGCGGTCGGTCGGGTGCCGATGGCGGGCATTCCCCACCATGCCGCCGAGCGCTACTGCGCTGAGCTGGTGCGCCGCGGCCTCAGCGTCGCCCTCTGCGACCAACTGGAAAGCACCCCGGCCAAAGGCGAACTGCTCAAGCGCGGCATCACCCGGGTGCTAACCCCCGGCACCGTGCTTGAAGAGGGCCTGCTGGCGGCCCGCCTCAACAACTGGCTTTGCGCCGTGGTGATGGAGGGCGCGTGCTGGGGCCTGGCGGTGGCCGATGTCAGCACCGGTGAATTCCGGGTCACCGAGCGGGCCGGCAGCGCCGGCTTGCACCAGGAGCTGCTGCAGGTGGAGGCCGCCGAGGTGCTCTGGCCCGCCGCCACCGCCACCGCCAGTGCCAGCGCCAGCCCCAGCCCCAACTGGTGCCCCGAGGCCCTGCGGCTGACGCCCCTGCCCCGCACGCCCTTTGAGGCACCGGAAGCATCCGCCACCCTCAAGCAGCGCTTCGGCCTGGCCAGCCTCGATGGCCTGGGGCTCGGCGAAGCGCCGCTGGCCCTGCGCGCGGCGGGCGGCCTGGTGGCTTACCTCGACGACACCAGCCAGGCCCGGGTGCCCCTAGATCCGCCCACCACCTGGCAGGCGGGCGACCAGTTGGTGCTCGATGCGGCCACCCGCCGCAACCTGGAGCTCACCAAAACCCAGCTGGGCGGCAGCGTGCACGGCTCCCTGCTCTGGGCGCTGGATCGCACGCACACCGCCATGGGCGGCCGCTGCCTGCGCCGCTGGTTGCAGGCGCCGCTGGTGGAGCGCGCGGCGATCCTCGAGCGTCAGGGCGGCGTCAGTGAGCTTGTGGCCAATCGCGGCCTACGGCTGGCCCTGCGCCGCCTGCTGCGCCCGATGGGCGACCTGGAGCGCCTGGCGGGCCGGGCCGGCGCCGGCAGCGCCTCGGCCCGGGATCTGGTGGCCCTGGCCGATGGACTGGAGCGCCTGCCCCAGCTGGCTAGCCAGCTCGCCCAAGCCAGCAGCGCCCCCCTGCAGGCCCTGGCCCGCCCCTGGCCCGAGCTCGACACCCTCGCCGCCGACCTGCGCCACACCCTGCTCGACACCCCGCCCCTCTCCCTCACCGAGGGCGGCCTGATCCACGACGGCGTTGATCCAGACCTCGATGAGCTGCGCAACCAACTCGACGACCAGGACGCCTGGCTGGCCCTGCAGGAAGCCGAGGAGCGCCGGCTCAGCGGCCTCGCCAGCCTCAAACTCCAGTACCACCGCACCTTCGGCTACTTCCTAGCGGTGTCCAAGGCCAAGGCGGCGGCGGTGCCACAGCACTGGATCCGCCGCCAAACCCTGGCCAACGAGGAGCGCTTCGTCACCCCAGCCCTGCGCAACCGCGAGGGCGCCATCCAGCAGCTCAAAGCCCGCGCCGCCCAGCGCGAATACGAACTGTTCTGCGGCCTGCGCACCCGGGTCGGCGAGCAGGCTGCCGCCATCCGCACAGCTGCGCGCCTGGTGGCCGAGCTCGACGCCCTCGGGGCCCTAGCCGAGGTGGCAGCCACCAGCGGCTACTGCTGTCCCGAAATCACCGACCCCGCCAGTCCCGAGGCCCGCCTGCTGCAGATCGAAGCCGGCCGCCACCCAGTAGTGGAGCAATTGCTGGTGGAAGAGCCCTTCACCGCCAACAGCGTGGTGCTAGGTGCCATCCCCGAGGCAGCCCCCGACTCCGATCCCCGCCCCGACCTGATCATCCTCACCGGCCCCAACGCCAGCGGCAAGAGCTGCTACCTGCGCCAGAGCGGCCTGCTGCAGCTGATGGCCCAGATGGGCAGTTGGATTCCAGCGGCTTCGGCGCGCCTGGGCATCGCCGATCGGATCTTCACCCGCGTCGGCGCCGGCGACGACCTGGCTGCCGGCCAGTCCACCTTCATGGTGGAGATGGCCGAGACGGCCAACATTCTTCACCACGCCACGCCACGCTCCCTGGTGTTGCTCGACGAGATCGGCCGCGGCACCGCCACCTTCGACGGCCTCTCGATCGCCTGGGCCGTGGCCGAGCACCTGGCCACGCCAGCCGAGCGCGGCGGCATCGGCGCCCGCAGCATCTTCGCCACCCACTACCACGAGCTCAATGCCTTAGCCGACCAGCTACCCAACGTGGCCAACGCCCAGGTGCTGGTGCAGGAAACCGGCGACGCCCTGGTGTTCCTGCACCGGGTGGCCTCGGGGGGCGCCAGCCGCAGCTACGGCATCGAGGCCGCCCGCCTGGCCGGCGTACCCGCCGCGGTGGTGCTGCGCGCCCGCCAGGTGCTGGGCCGCATCGAAGCCAACAGCGTCGTGCGGGTGGATCAGGAGCCAGAGGAGGCGGAAGTCGGGCCAGACGGGGCGCTCGCCGCCTGAAGCCAGGCAGCCCGCAGCAGGGCATTGCAGGCCGCTGCCACCAGTCCAGCTCCGCCTTTGGAGCCCTCGAGCCGCATATGCACCAGGCCACTGTCAGCCAGGTGACGCTTGCTCTGGGCCACCCCCACAAACCCCACCGGCATGCCGATCACCAGGGCCGGCGCCGGCACCGCTTTTGATGCCACCAGCTCCAGCAGCACCTCCAGGGCCGTGGGGGCGCTGCCGATCAACACCACGACTGGCTCACCCTGCCCGGCCAGCGCCGCCGCCATCCCGGCTGCCGTGCGCGTGGAACCCTCCGGGGCCGCGGCGGGGGCCCAATCGAGCACGCTGCGCACCTGATTGGCGAAGGTGCGCCGCGCCATCGGCGCCACCGCCGCGGCCGCCATTGCCGTGTCCGTGAGGATTGGCGCCCCAGCAGCCAGGGCCGCCAAGCCGGCGCCACAGGCGGTCGCGGGGCAAACCAGATCGGCCGCCAGGCCCGGATCGCCGCTGCTGTGAATCAGGCGCAGCAACACGTCCTGCTGCAGGGGGCTGAGCGCCGCCAGCGCCGCCGCCGTGCCCGGCAACTGCCGGATCAGCCGCAAGCTCTCGCAAAAAATCGGGTGATCCAGGGAAGGCACTCCACGAAAGGCCGCAGTTTCAGCATTACTCATGGTTCGATTCATTTTTCTTAGTTCATTTTTCTTGGTCCATTTCTCATGACCCATTTCTTTTGACCCATTTCTGAGCGGTGCATCAATCACCAGCAGCGCTGTCCTTAATTCTGTACAGGTTGTACAGCATGTACGGTCTGTACAGATTCGTGCACACCCATGCCTGACACCACCATGGGCGTCGAAGCGGCCAGGCGCCGCCTACCGGAACTGCTGGAGCGAGCGGCGGCCGGCGAACGAATCGTGATCCAGCGCCACCGCACCCCCATGGCCGCCCTGGTGCCGCTGGCAGGGCGGGCACCGGTTGATCCCCTGCTCCGCCAACGTCAAATCCAGAGCCTGATGGCCCTACAAGGCAGCGGCAGGGGCTGCTGGGATCCCCAGCAACGCCAACCAGCCCGGCCAGCACCACCACCGCCAGCTTTTGTACAACCTGTACAGAACCTGCCCCACACAGAGGCCTTCAACCCCCGCCTGCTAGCCCACGGCTCCCGAATCGCCCTCGATGGCACCGCGCTGGTGGCCTTTCTGGCAGACGCCCAGGGCGCCGGCAAACACCTCGAGCCACTGATGCAGGGAATAGGGGCTGGGTATTGGATTGGGGTTGTTAGCAGCTTGAGCCTGATGCGAGTGCTCGAGGGGCCCCTGGCCCGGGGCGACGAGGCCCTGGCCCAGCGCTACATCCAGGCCTTCGAGAATCCCCACCACTGGCAACTGATCCCCAGCGATGGCGCCATCGCTGCTGCGGCCGTGCGTCTGCGCCGCCAGGAACCCCAGCTCGACGACAGCTGCGCCATCGAACTTGCCACTGCCATCCAGTCCGGCGCAGTGGTGCTAGTCACCGACCATCCGGCCCTGGCCCAGACTGGGCTGCATCCGGTGCTCAGCGCCCTGCGGATCTGAGCCCCGCACACCACCCATGCCCATTCACCTGCTCTGGGGCGACGACGAAGCTGCCCGCACCCGTGCCGTAGAGGCGCTGGTGCAGGCGCAGGTGGATCCCAGCTGGGCCACCATCAACCTCAGCCGCCTCGATGGCAACGACACCGGCCAGGCGGCCCAGGCCCTCGAGGAGGCCCGCACGCCGCCCTTTGGCGCCGGCAGCCGCATGGTGGTGCTGCAACGCAGTCCGTTTTGCAGCCAGTGCCCAGCTGAGCTGGCCGAGCGTTTCGAGGCCGCCCTAGCCCAGGTGGCGGATGGCTGCCATCTGGTGCTGGTGAGTTCCGGCAAGCCGGATGCCCGGCTGCGCACCACCAAGGCCCTGCAGAAGTTGGTGAAGGCTGGCCAGGCCAGCGAGCAAAGCTTTGCCCTGCCAGCCATCTGGGACGGCGCCGGCCAGGTGGAGCTGGTGAGCAGCACGGCCCGGGAGCTGGGGCTGAAGCTCGAGCCAGCCGCAGCTGCAGCCCTCTCCGATGCCATCGGCAACGACAGCGCCCGCCTCGCCAGCGAGCTTGAAAAGCTCAGCCTTTACGCCAATCCCATCAGCCTCGCCGCCGTGCAAGCCCTGGTGGGCGGTCAGGCCACCAGCTCCCTCGCCGTGGGCGATGCCCTGCTGGCTGGCCAGCCAGCCGACGCCATTGCCCGGCTCGATGCCCTGCTGGAGGCCAACGAACCGGCCCTGCGCATCGTTGCCGCTCTCAGCAGCCAAATCCGCGGCTGGCTTTGGGTCACCCTGCTCGACCAGCAAGGTGAAAGCGACGTAGCCGTGATCGCTAAAGCGGCCGGCATCGGCAATCCAAAACGGATCTACGTGATGCGAAAGCAGATCCGCGGCCGCCAGCCCGCCGTATTTCTGCGCCTGCTCAGCCAGCTGCTCTCAGTGGAGGCTGCCCTCAAGCGGGGCAGTGAAGCCGGCGATGCCTTCCGCGACGGCTTCCTGCTCAACCCCTCAGGAACCAGGACGGATAATTAGCCGTTCTTTCACTGACGCTCACCGCCGCACCCCGCCATGGCCCTGCTGGTTCAGAAGTTTGGCGGCACCTCGGTGGCCGATGTGGAGCGCATTCAGGCAGTGGCCCGCCGCATCGCCCGCAGCCGTGAGCAGGGCCACGAGCTGGTGATTGTGGTGTCAGCGATGGGCCACACCACCGACCAGCTCACCGGCCTAGCGCGCGCCATCAGCAGCAACCCACCCCAGCGGGAGATGGACATGCTGCTAGCCACCGGCGAGCAAGTGTCGATCGCTCTGCTTTCCATGGCACTGCACGCCGAGGGCGTGCCGTCAGTGTCGATGACAGGCACCCAGGCTGGCATCGTCACCGAATCGGCCCATGGCCGCGCCCGCATCCTGGAGATCCGCACCGAACGGCTGCGGCGCTTACTCGCTGATGGTCAGGTGGTGGTGGTGGCTGGTTTCCAGGGCACCAGCAGTGGCGCTGGCGGCACCCCCGAGATCACCACCTTGGGCCGCGGTGGCTCCGACACCTCGGCGGTGGCCCTGGCAGCAGCCCTGGGCGCTGATACCTGCGAGATCTATACGGATGTTCCTGGGGTCTTAACCACCGACCCCCGCAAGGTGGCCGACGCCCAGCTGATGGCACAGGTGAGCTGCGATGAAATGCTCGAGTTGGCCAGCCTGGGGGCTTCGGTGCTGCACCCGCGGGCGGTGGAGATCGCCCGCAACTACGGCGTGCCCCTAGTGGTGCGCTCCAGCTGGAGCGAGAAGACCGGCACCCTGCTCACCAGTGGCGCCCCCAGGCCGATTCGCCATGAAGGTCTGGAGCTGGGCAAACCAGTGGATGGCGCCGAACTCGAAACAGACCAAGCCGTGCTGGCCCTCGCCCACGTGCCCGACCGGCCCGGAGTGGCAGCCCAGCTGTTCGAGGCCCTCGGTGCCGCCGGTCTCAACGTGGATCTGATCGTGCAAGCCACCCACGAGGGCAGCTCGAACGACATCGCCTTCACCCTGGCCGCCACTGAATGCGACCGGGCCCAGCTGGTGTGCCGCGAGGTGCTGGCCGCCATGGGCGCGACCCTCAACGATGGCGGCGCCCAGCTGAGCGCCGAAGCCGGCTTGGCCAAGCTGAGCATCTCGGGCGCCGGAATCATGGGCAGGCCAGGGGTAGCTGCCCGGCTGTTTGACACCCTGGCCCGCTCGGGCATCAACTTGCGCCTGATTGCTACCAGCGAGGTGAAGGTGAGCTGCCTGGTGGCTGGAGACCAGGCGGATCGGGCCCTGCGGGCCGCAGCCGAAGCCTTTGAGCTGCCTGATCAGCAGCTGCGCCGCAATCCCAGGCCCTGCCATCAGGGGGATCCGGCTGTTCGCGGCGTTGCCCTCGACCGCGATCAAGCCCAGGTCGCAGTTAGGCGCCTGCCCGATCGCCCCGGCACCGCCGCGGCCGTCTGCCGCACCCTGGCCGACGCCAGCATCAGCCTCGACGCAATCGTGCAATCCGAGCGCACCCACGTCGGGCCAAGCCGCGATATGAGCTTCGTGCTCAAACGCGACGATCTGACGCGGGCGCAACAGACCCTGGCGCCCCTACTGCGCCAATGGCCCGGCTCCAGCTTCGAGGAGGGGCCCGCCATAGCCCGAATCAGCGCCGTAGGGGCCGGCATGCCATTCACCCCGGGCACCGCGGCCCGCATGTTCCGCTGCCTGGCCGACGCAGGCATCAACATTGAACTGATCGCCACCAGCGAGATCCGCACCAGCTGCGTCGTAGCCGAAACCGATGGGGTAGCAGCTCTACGGGCGGTGCACGCCGCATTTGCACTGGGTGGCATCGCGCAACATCGGGCCGAGGGCACTAAGTCACCTGGCGAAACTGAGTCACCTGTCAAGACCGAGGCCCCTGATTAAGCCCTTCCCACCAGCTTCTGGCGCAGATTTTTGATCTTGTCGCGCAGGTTGGCAGCCTCCTCAAATTCAAGGTTCTTGGCGGCACCCTTCATCTTCTCTTCAAGCTGCTGGATGAGCTCCGGCAGGGCATCCAGGGGCACATTGTTGTGCTCGGCCTGCTCGGTGGCCTCCTCCAGCTGGTCGTCGTTGAGCCGCCGTGACATCTCCAGAAAGGAGAGAATCGAATTGCCGGCCCGCTTGCCTGCAGGGGTGGGGGTGATGCCGTGCTCAACGTTGTAGGCGTGCTGAATGGCGCGGCGGCGCTCGGTTTCAGAGATGGCCTTAGCCATCGAATCGGTGAGATTGTCGGCGTAGAGGATGGCCTTGCCCTCGATGTGGCGGGCGGCCCGGCCAATGGTCTGAACCAAGGAGCGCTCGGCCCGCAGGAAACCCTCCTTGTCAGCATCAAGAATCGCTACAAGAGATACCTCGGGCAGGTCCAATCCCTCCCGCAGCAGGTTAACGCCAACCAGCACGTCGTATTCACCATTCCTGAGATCTTGGATGATCTCAATCCGCTCAATCGAATGAATCTCGGAGTGCAAATAGCGCACTCGCACGCCATTTTCGGCCAGATAATCGGTGAGATCTTCGGCCATGCGCTTAGTGAGCGTGGTTACAAGCACTCGCTCGTTTTTCTCCGCCCGCACCCGGATCTCGCCGAGCAGGTCATCCACCTGACCCTCACTAGGACGGACCTCCACAATCGGGTCGAGCACCCCGGTGGGGCGGATCACCTGCTGCACAATCTGGCCACTGCTCTGCTCCATCTCCCAGTTACCAGGAGTGGCACTCACAAAGATCGTCTGCTGGGCCTTCTCCCAGAACTCCGAACCCTTGAGCGGCCTGTTGTCGGCAGCACTAGGCAGGCGGAAGCCGTGCTCAATCAGCACCTGCTTACGCGACTGGTCGCCGTTGTACATCGCCTGCAGCTGGGAGCAGGTGACGTGGCTCTCATCCACAACCAGCAGCCAGTCTTTAGGGAAATAGTCGATCAGGCATTCCGGCGGCGTGCCCGCCTCTCGGCCGGCCAAATGGCGGGCGTAGTTCTCCACACCATTGCAGTAGCCCACCTGCTCAAGCATCTCCAGGTCATAGGTGGTGCGCTGCTCCAACCGTTGGGCCTCTAAGAGCCGCCCCTGACCGTTGAGTACATCGAGCCGTTCACGCATCTCATTGCGGATGGCCAAAATCGCGTCCGCCAGCCGCTCCTTTGGCGTCACAAAGTGCTTAGCCGGATAGATATTGATTGTGTCGAGGCTTTGCAGGATCTCCCCAGTGGTGGGATCCACGTAGCGGATCGCCTCCACCTCATCACCAAAGAGCTCAATCCGCACCAGCCGGTCTTCATAGGCCGGGCCGATCTCCAGCACATCCCCCCGCACCCGAAAACGACCGCGGGAAATCTCCAGGTCGTTGCGGGAATACTGGTTGTTTACCAACTCCCGCAAAGAGCCTCGCAAATTGAGGGTCTCGCCCACCTTGAACTTGACTGCGGCTTTTAGATATTCACTGGGGATACCCAAACCATAAATACAACTAATAGAGGCCACCACGATCACATCGTTGCGCTCAAACAGCGAGCGGGTCGCCGAGTGGCGCAGCATATCGATCTCTTCGTTTATCGAAGCTGTTTTGGCGATGTAGGTGTCGGAGACAGCCACATACGCCTCTGGCTGGTAATAGTCGTAGTAGCTAATGAAATATTCAACAGCGTTATTCGGGAAGAACTCCCGCAGCTCATTGCAGAGCTGGGCCGCCAAGGTTTTGTTGTGGGCCAGCACCAAAGCAGGGCGCCCGGTCTGGGCGATCACGTTGGCGATCGTGAAGGTCTTGCCGGTGCCGGTGGCGCCTAGCAGGGTCTGGTAGCGCTCGCCCCCATCAACGCCCTGCACCAGCCCGGCAATGGCCGTGGGCTGATCTCCCTTGGGTTGGTAAGGGGCGTGGAGTTCAAACGGAACCATTCCCCCATTCTCGGGGTCAAACCACCGGAGCTGTGGTGATCAGGGCAGCTGCGCGAGTGAAGTCGACATCAAGGCCAAGGATCCGCAGGATCACGGCCGACAACACGGCATAGACAACGCCGCCGAGAATTGCGCTCACCACTCCGTTTTTGAGGCGGAATCCCTTGATCAACCAAGCTGCCAGGCCAAACAGCACCACCGTGATCGCCCAGTTGAACAGCAGGCTCACTGGACTGATCAGTCCTCCCAGGCTGGTGACCGCCCACACCGGCCCCAGCAGCAGTTTCAGCGGCCAGATCAACAGGGTGCCTAGCAAGCCAATCACCACAGCGGAAAGCATGGCGATCGGGAAACTGCTCACCTCCACTCCCAAGGGAAGCCAGGCCACAATCAACAGCACGATGGCCCGAATCGGCCACTGCAATAGCCACATCAGAGAACCCATGAAAAAAATGCGGTGATCATTGCCGCAAAATAGTCATGGGTTCAGGCAGAAACCACTGAGCTTGGCGTCAACCAACAACGATTGCGCCTACAGGCTTACCAAGGGCCTCGCGTAGACCGCGCACGACGGCCACCATGGCCAGGGGGTCGTTCAACTTGTTGATCGCTGAACCAACCCCCACACCGGCGGCACCGGCGGCGATTGCCATCGACACGGTTACGGCGGAGAGGCCAGAGGCACACAACACCGGTGCAGCACTACCCGCTTCAACACTGTCCGCCGCAGCCAAGGCGCGGCTGATGCTGTGGGCAGCGGCCAGGGTTGGAGCCGCCTTCTCAATTAAGCCGAGGCTGCCGGCGCTGAAGGGCTTAGCGCTTGTGCCGCCCTCGGTTTGGATGATGTCGGCACCGGCGGCCACCAGATCCACCGCCAGCTGCTCCTGCTGATCGAGGGGCAGCACATGGGGCACGGTGACACTCAACACGACCTCAGGCAGCAACTTGCGAGTGCGGCGGGTGAGCTCCAGCACTTCAGCGGCGTCGAAGATGCGACCGAGGGGATAGAAGGCGTCGTAGTTGCCAATTTCAACCATTGCCGCCCCGGCAGCCACAGCAGCGGCAAACAGCTCGGGCTCAACTGCGCTCACGCAGATCGGCAAGCCGCTCACTGCAGCGGCCAGCTGCACCAGCTCCGGATCACAGGCCACATCGATCAAATCGGCACCGCCTTGGCCAGCGGCCCGGCTGATCCGCTCCACACTGGCAGCATCAAAATTGGTGAGGCCAGCGATCACCTTGAGCAGGCGGCGATCGGCAAGCGCGGCTTGCAGGGCGGAGGGCAGCTGCTCAAGACGCGACTTCGCAACCATGGAAACGCAAGATTTGAATAGTGAATCGATTCTCCCACCCAGGCCGCGCTGGGGCCCGGACCACCTGCGGCTGCATCGCCACCTGCGGCACCATCCCGAGCTGTTGCCAGCAGGAGCGCCGTTGCTGCTGGCCATCTCGGGTGGTCAAGATTCCATGGCCCTGCTGGCCCTGCTGCGCGACCTGCAGCGCCTGCACCAGTGGCCCATGCACCTCTGGCACGGCGACCACCGCTGGCGACCGGAGTCGGGCCAGGTGGCAGCGGAGCTGGCCGGCTGGTGCAGCGACCAAGGGCTCAAGCTGCACGTTTCCTCCTGGCTGAGGCCGCCGGAGGCAGCCAGCGAAGCTGACGCCCGCCACTGGCGCTATGGCCAGTTGGCTGAGCAGGCCGGATGCCTGGGGGTGGGCCATGTGGTGACCGCCCACACCGCCAGCGATCGAGCCGAAACCCTGTTGCTGCACCTAGCCCGAGGCAGCCATCGCCGCGGCCTGGCCAGCCTGCGCAGCCTGCGCCCCCTCAGCATCCCATCGAGCCCAACCACCGATCCATGCGAGCCAATCGCGCTGGCGCGGCCGCTGCTGCCCTTCTCCCGGGCCGACACCGCCCGGCTTTGCCAGCAACTGAAGCTGCCCGTGTGGCAAGACCCGAGCAACACCAACCGCCGCTACAGCCGAAACCGAATCCGGGCCGAGGTGGTGCCCGTGCTCGAGGAGCTCCATCCCGGTGCTGCCCAGAGGATCAGCGCCCAAGCCGAGAGGCTGGTGGAGGAGGTGGAGAGCAGCAACGAATTGGTGAATCTTGCCCTGCAAACTCTAAAAACAGTCTCCAGCCACGATGCGGCACCAGGACTGCAGCGCCAGGAGTTGGGCGACCTAGCCGTAGCCAACCAGCGCCAACTGCTGCATCACTGGCTTGAGCAAGGCACCGGGCTGGCGCTCCCAGCCAGGCAACTCGAAGAACTATTGCGGCGGCTGCAACCGGGCCATCCCCCAGGCCAGGCAGACCTAGGAGCGGGTTGGCAGCTGCGCTGGGATCGCTGCACACTGTGGCTGCACCATCCCGCCGCCCAGCTGCCGCAATGACAACCTCGCCGCACTCGCTACAACAGCGCTATGAGGCCATTGAGCGGGTTTACAGCGAACGCCAATGGGACGATGTGGCCCGCTTAAGCGAGGAGCTGCTGCTCGAGCTGCCCAACGAACCCGCCGACCCCCTGCGCCAAAGACTGCAGCTTCTACTAGGCCACACCTACCTCTACGGCTACCAAGACAGAGCTACAGCAACCGGTTTTTACAGCCGCGTTCGCGCAGCCACCCAAGAACCCGTACTTCGGGATATCGCCGACCAGGGGCTGGAGCAATGCGCCAGCCAGGCAGCACAACTGGAAGTTGCACCGGTACAAGCCTCGAATGCGCCAAGCAGTGGAGGCCAAGCCTTCCCCTTCGGCAATGAGCCAGTAGCGGGCGGAACAGCAATCACCAGCGCTGGCTCAGCCATGCCCTGGATGGAGCAACTTGGCGGCATCGAGGCGGCGGAGGCTCAGGTGCCCGTGCCGGCGCAGGCGCCGGTGCCGAATCTGGTAGTTGAAGTGGTCAATGAGCCAGAGCTGATCGAGGTGGCCCAGGCAGATGCTGCTTCCGCCGAAGAACTGTGGGTCGACTTGAGTGAAGAGACCCTGGCTGGGCCTGGAGAACGGTTTGCCGAGCCAGTCGGCGGACCAAGCCCCGAGGAGTTAGCCGAACTCTCCAAGGGGCTGCTGCGAGTGGTGATCCGCTGAGCTGGTGCTGGAGCCGATCAGCCCGCAATAGCGGCTGAACGGCGGCGGCGGGTACGGCCGGCGGGTTCCGGCTCGAGCTCTGCTGGGGCTGGGACTGCTGGGGCCGAAACCTCAGCAACCACAGCGGCTGGAGCAGCAGTAGGAGCAGACACAGGCGTGGCGGCAGGGGCGGCGGCTCCAACGGCAACCAGCTGACGCTGGGGTGCCGGCACGGCGCCGTCGCGGCCACGGCCACCTCCATCACGGGCAGAGCGACCCCGGGGAGCGGGTCGGCTATCGGGTTCGGCGTCGGCGCGACCCTTGTAAGCAGGCGTACCGGCAGGTGCTGGCTGCACCAGGCAAATGATCAGCGGCTCCACCTGCAGCTCGCGGCGCAGACGGCGTTGCAGACCCACCTCTACCTCTCGCTGCACACCCACCCAATCCACCTCAGGGGCCTTGCCACCGGTGTTGCGGCAGAGCTGATTCCAGCGATTTTCCAGCACCCAGCCGATTTCGCGCTCGGCCCACATCGAAAGCCTGCGGGCATCAGCAGTGGTGACCACACCACGGATATTCACCCGCGGCGGCGCAGCCATCACACCGTCGGTGCTGATCACCGCAAGCAGAGTGATCACGCCGTCTTCGGCCAGCTGCTGGCGCTCCTTAAGCACACGGGCATCAACAATGCCGTTGCGGGAAGCATCCAGCAGTTCGATGCCGGCCTTGACGGGGTCGCCTTTACGGATCGAATCGGCAGTGAGCTCCACCACATCACCGTTGTCGATGATGAGCATGTTGTCGCCTGGTACCCCCATCGACTGAGCGGTTTTGCTGTGGGCCACGAGCATGCGGTGCTCGCCATGCACGGGCACAAAATACTTGGGTTTGGTTAGAGCCAGCATCAGCTTCTGGTCTTCCTGGAAGCCGTGGCCAGAGACGTGAATACCCTCGCCCTTGCCATAAACCACCTTGGCGCCGAGCATCATCAGCCGGTCAATGGTGTTCACCACCGAGATGGTGTTGCCAGGGATCGGGCTGGCCGAGAAAATAATCGTGTCGGTGCTCTTCACCTGCACCTGGGGATGCTCGCCACGGGAGATGCGGCTCAAGGCGGCCAGGGGTTCACCCTGGCTACCAGTCATCAGCAACAGAGTTTCGCGGTCGGGCAGATCGCGTATCTGCTTAATCGGCACAAACAAATCATCCGGGGCGCGCATATAACCCAACTCCCGGGCCTTGGCGATCACGTTGAGCATGGAGCGGCCCAGCAGGCCCACCTTGCGGCCGTTCTTGAGGGCCAGCTCCAGGATCATCGACACCCTGTGAATCGAGCTGGCAAAAGTTGTGATGATCACCCGACCTTCTGCCTGGGAGATGTGACGATCCAGGCAAGGGAACACTGAACGCTCCGGCGGGCAGAAGCCCGGCACTTCGGCGTTGGTGGAGTCGCTGAACAGGCACAGCACCCCCTTATCGCCGTAATGGGCGAGGCGAGCCATGTCGAAGGTCTCGCCATCCACCGGTGTGTGGTCAAATTTGAAGTCGCCGGTGAAAATCACCGTGCCCACAGGGGTGGTGATGGCCAGCGAGAAGCTGTCGGCCATCGAGTGGGTGTTGCGGATGAACTCCACAGAAAAGTGTTGGCCCACCTTCACCACATCGCGGGGCGCGACGGTTTGGAGGATAGTGCGATCCATCACACCGGCTTCCTCCATCTTGCCGGTGAGCATGGCCAGCGCTAAGCGCGGGCCATGAATCACGGGGATGCTGAAGTTTTTAAGGTGGTGGGCTATACCACCAATGTGATCTTCGTGACCATGGGTCACGATCATGCCGCGAATCCGCTTCTGGTTTTCCTTGAGATAGCTGGTATCCGGCATCACCACATTGACGCCATGCATGCCATCACTGGGGAAGGCCAATCCGGCATCCACCAACATGATGTCGTCGCCGTACTCGAACACACAGGTGTTCTTGCCGATCTCGTGCAGGCCGCCCAGGGGAATCACCCGCAGGTGGGGCGGCTTGGTGGCGAGCTGACTTGTGCCCTGGGCTCTGCCGTTGGAACTGGTCATGGAGAAGAATTTTTAGGGAAAAGGAACAAACTGAATCGATCTGGTCTCAAGCCTTGGCGTCAGGTAGGACGCAGGGCGGCCAGGGTTTCGGAGAGGCGTTGTCGCACGTCGGTAGTGGCGGAAAGCAGGGGAAGACGGGGTGCACCTACGGGCCAGCCGCTGAGCTCCAAGGCGGCTTTGACGGGGATCGGATTGGTGCTGCAGAAAAGGGACTTGCACAGCGGCAGCAGCTGGTCGTGCAGAGCCAGGGCCTGGGCCAAATCCCCCGCGTAAAAGGCGCGCACCATGGCGCTGATCTCAGCTCCGGCCAGGTGGCTGGCCACACTCACCACTCCCACAGCACCAACGGCAAGCATCGGCAGGGTGAGGGCATCGTCACCGCTGTAGATCGCCAGACGGTTGCCGCACAGAGCCCGCAGGGCACTCACCTCTTCGGTGCTGCCGCTGGCAGCCTTGAAACTCACCACGTTGGCGCAGTCGAGCAGGCGGGCAACGGTGCCTGGCTCCAGGCTGGTGCCTGTACGGCCAGGGATGTTGTAGAGCATCAAGGGCAGCTGGGGTGCCGCCGCTGCCACAGCACGGAAATGGGCCTCAAGGCCGTCCTGGGGGGGCTTGTTGTAGTAAGGCACTACCACTAGGGCACCGTCTGCACCGAGGGCCGCCGCCTGCCGCGTGGCCTCCACCGCTTCGGCGGTGCAATTGCTGCCGCTGCCCGCCAGCACGCTGGCCCGATGCCCAACCGCTTGCTTCACCGCTACTAAAAGCGCATGCTGTTCGTCCCAGCTGAGCGTGGGTGATTCGCCAGTGGTACCGCACACCACAATTCCATCGGAGCCCTGATTGATCAGGTGCTCTGCCAGCTGGGCCGCAAGGCCCAGATCCACCGAACCATCGGCAGCGAAGGGGGTCACCATCGCCGTCAGCACGCGGCCAAATAACGGAGTGGCTGGCTGGATAGGGCTCAAGCAGCACCTCCGGGCAAAACCGCTCCAGCTGCAGCCGCCGGGCCCTGGATCAACAGCTCGGCAATCTGGATCGCATTGAGAGCCGCACCCTTGCGAATCTGATCACCGCAGAGCCACAGCTCTAGGGCATTGGCATCACTGAGGTCCTGGCGGATACGTCCCACCGCTACCGGATCGCGGCCCGTCACATCTGTGGGCATCGGGAAACGGTTGGCCTCAAAGTTTTCCAGCAGCTCCACGCCGGGGGCCTCAGCCAGCAGGGCTCTGGCCTCCTGCACCGGGAAGGGCTCATAAAATTCAATATTTACGGCCTCAGAATGGGCCCGCAGCACCGGCACCCGCACACAGGTAGCCGAAAGCCGCAGCTCCTGCGTGCCCATGATCTTACGGGTTTCGTTGAGCATCTTCAGCTCCTCCTCGCAATAACCGTTGTCCTGCAGCGGAGAGTTGTGCAGAAAAAGGTTGAAGGCTAGGGAGTGGGGCAGCACCTCACTCACGGGCTCACCACCATCGAGCACGGTGCGGCTGAGCTGGCGCAGCTCCTCCATCGCCCGGGCACCGGCGCCGCTGGCGCTCTGATAGGTGCTCACCAGCACTCGCCGAATTTCCCGACGCGCCGCCAGGGGGGCCAAAACCAGAGTGAGCAGAATTGTTGTGCAGTTGGGGTTGGCAATGATGCCCCGATGGGCAAAAGCAGCCTCGGGGTTCACTTCTGGAACCACCAAGGGCACCTGCGGATCCATTCGGAAGGCGCTGGAGTTGTCGATAACCACCGCACCAGCCCGGGCCGCCACCGGAGCCCACTGGCGCGACACCGAGCCGCCGGCTGAGGCCAGCACCACGTCCACCCCTTCAAAAGCTGAGGCCTCCACAGGGCGGATCGCCAGCGACTTGCCCTGCCAAGCAAGGCTTTGACCAGCGGAGCGCGGTGACGCCAGGGGAATCAGCTCAGCCACAGGAAAATTGCGCTCAGCGAGCAACTCGAGCAATTCCTGGCCAACGGCACCGGTCGCACCGAGAACCGCAACCCGCAAGGGGCGGCTGGGCAGGCAGGGAGATGGCGGGGCAGGGACGGTCTGGGCGGCGGTCAAGGGAGCGGGAAAGGAATCAAAACTCGATGGCGGAGCTGGGGGTCAAACGTCAAACCAGCTAGAGACGGAAAGCTGCAACAAAGAAGCCGGCTTACGTCGAAGCCGCTACTTGCTGATTTGGGACCTATCGCTTTCGTCGTGCGCCTTTTCGACAATACGCGCTGAGAGCTCGGAACGGCCGCTTTCTAGGATTGGGGTCTGCAACTGTTTTCCATGAGCTCTGCCGCCGCCCCAGCCGCCAGCCCGCTGTCGATAAAGGCCAGTCCCCGTCCGGGCAGCCGCGTGGCCCTCGAGGTGGCCATCCCCGGCGGCCGCAGCCAGGCCAGCTATGACGCCGCCGTGGACAAGATGAGTAGCAGCATCAAGCTTCCCGGCTTTCGCAAGGGCAAGGTGCCCCGGCCGGTGTTGCTCCAGCAGATCGGCCCCCTGCGCATCCGCGCCACCGCCCTAGAAGACTTGGTGGACGCCGCTTTCCGGGATGCTGTTAGCCAAGAAATGGTGGCAGCCATCGGCCGGCCCGAGCTCACCGAAGGCTTTGAAGTCGTGCTGGAACGCTTCGAGCCCGGCAGCCCCCTCACCATCACCCTGGAGCTCGACGTCGAGCCCACACCAAAACTCAAGTCCACCAAGGGGCTCAAGGCTGAGGCCGAAGCAATCAGCTTCGATCCAGCCCGCATCGATGAACTGATCGAGCAGTCGCGCAAGCAGCTGGCCACCCTGGTGCCCGTAGAAGGCCGCCCCGCCGCCAGCGGCGATGTAGCGGTGCTCAGCTTCAGCGGCATCTACGTGGATAGCGGCGAGGCCATCAGTGGTGGCAGCAGCGATGCCATGGAAGTCGAGCTGGAGGAGGGCCGGATGATCCCCGGCTTCGTCGAGGGCGTAATCGGCATGGATATCGGCGCTAGCAAGACCATCGACTGCCAGTTCCCCGATACCTACCCCCAAGAAGAGGCCGCCGGCCGCCAGTCGCGCTTCGAGATCAGCCTGAAAGACCTCAAGTGCAGGGAACTACCCGCCCTTGACGACTCCTTTGCCCAGCAGGCCAGCGACAAAGCCACCCTGGCAGAACTGCGCAGCGATCTGGAAACCCGCCTCAAGGACGACGCCGAGCGCAGGGCTAAGGCCAGCCGCCACGACGCCCTGCTCGCCGCCCTGGTTCAAGAGCTTGAAGTGGAACTGCCCGAAACCCTGATCCAACAGGAAATCCGCAACCTGGTGGAGCAGACAGCCGGACAGATCGCCCAGCAGGGCATGGACGTCAAAAAGCTGTTCACCCCCGACCTGGTGCGCTCATTGATGGACACCTCCCGGCCGGAGGCAGAGGAGCGCCTGCGCCGCAGCCTGGCCCTCAAGGCCCTCGCCACCGCCGAGGCGATCGAGGTGGAAGCCAAGGAGCTCGAAACCAAGATCAAAGAGATCAGCCGCGGCCTGAGCCAGCAGGGCAACATCGATCCTGAAAGGTTGCGTCTGGCCGTTGCTGACGACCTGCTGCGCGACAAGCTGCTGGAGTGGCTTGAGGCCTATAGCACCATCACCGAAAAAGCTGCCACTCCAGCCGACGCCGACCCTGAGGCTGCAGGCGAGGAGCAGGCAAAGGCCAAAGCGAAAGCAAAGGACAAACCAGCCAAGGCCCAATAGCCACAGCGAGGACCAATAGATTGGTTCTCCGAGAGCTACTCCGCGTGTGATCGACGCCACCCTTCGCCATCCCGTCCACAGCAGCTGGAGCCCAAGCGGCTCCCCGGGGGTGCTGCCCACGGTGGTGGAGCAGTCCGGCAAAGGCGACCGCGCTTTCGATATCTATTCGCGCCTGCTGCGCGAGCGGATCATCTTTCTGGGCACCGGCATCGACGATCAGGTGGCCGATTCCCTAGTCGCCCAGCTGCTGTTCCTCGAAGCCGAGGATCCGGAGAAGGACATCCAGATTTACGTGAACTCCCCAGGCGGCTCGGTGACTGCCGGCTTGGCGATCTACGACACGATGCAGCAGGTCTCCCCAGATGTGGTGACCATCTGCTTCGGACTGGCCGCCTCCATGGGTGCCTTCCTGCTCTCGGGTGGCACCAAGGGCAAGCGGCTGGCCCTGCCCAATGCCCGGATCATGATTCACCAACCCCTCGGCGGTGCCCAGGGCCAGGCAGTGGACATTGAAATCCAGGCCAAGGAGATTCTTTTCCTCAAGGACACCCTCAACGGTCTGATGGCTGAACACACCGGTCAGCCCCTCGAAAAAATCACCGAAGACACGGACCGCGACTACTTCCTTTCCCCCGCAGAGGCGGTTGAATACGGCCTGATCGATCGGGTCGTGACCGAATCCCCTGCCGCCGCGGCTGCTGAGTGATTCCTTCCGGTTTGATCCTTAAGGTCAGCTGACGATCCGTTATTTCCTGTCGATCCTGGAATCAGGACTCCCCTGCCCATGGCCAAGTTCGACGCCCACCTGAAGTGCTCGTTCTGCGGCAAGTCGCAGGAACAGGTGCGCAAGCTGATCGCCGGCCCGGGGGTCTACATCTGCGATGAATGTATCGATCTCTGCAACGAGATCCTTGATGAGGAGCTGGTAGACGGCCATAGCGGCACAGCCAGCGGAGGCGGGAGCGGCCGCCATGCCGCCGACTCCAACCGTGGTAAGGCACCCAGCAAAAAAACAACTAAACCCGCTCCAACTTTGGCGGAGGTGCCCAAGCCCCAGGAGATCAAGGCCTTTCTCGACCGCCAGGTGGTGGGCCAAAACGAAGCCAAGAAAAATCTTTCCGTAGCTGTTTACAACCACTACAAACGCCTGGCCTGGCAGGGCGATGGCAAGGGCGAAACGGACCAGACAGCCACCAAGTTGCACAAGAGCAACATCCTGCTGATCGGCCCCACCGGCTGCGGCAAAACGCTCCTGGCCCAGACCCTGGCCGAAATGCTCGATGTGCCCTTTGCGGTGGCAGACGCCACCACCCTTACCGAGGCGGGCTACGTCGGCGAAGACGTGGAAAACATCCTGCTGCGGCTGCTGCAGAAAGCGGATCAGGATGTGGAGCAGGCCCAGCGAGGCATCATCTATATCGACGAAATCGACAAGATCGCTCGCAAGAGCGAAAACCCCTCTATTACCCGGGACGTCTCCGGAGAAGGGGTGCAGCAGGCATTGCTGAAGATGCTCGAAGGCACCGTGGCCAACGTGCCGCCCCAGGGAGGCCGGAAGCATCCTTACCAGGAATGCATTCAGATCGACACCAGTCAGATCCTGTTCATCTGCGGTGGTGCCTTCGTCGGCCTCGAAGATGTGGTGCAAAAGCGGATGGGCCGCAACTCCATCGGTTTCCTTAGTGCCGATGGCAGCAGCCGGCCCCGCAGCGGCAAGGATCGCCATGCGGCCGAGGTGCTGCGCCATCTGGAGCCCGACGACCTAGTGCGCTACGGCCTGATCCCAGAATTCATTGGTCGGCTGCCGGTTAGTGCGGTGCTTGAGCCCCTCGACACGCCAGCCCTGCAAGCCATTCTCACCGAACCCCGGGATGCCCTGATCAAGCAGTTCCAAACCCTGCTGAGCATGGACAACGTGCAGCTCGATTTCGAGGCCGGCGCTGTTGAAGCGATTGCCATCGAGGCCCATCGCCGCAAGACCGGCGCCCGGGCCCTGCGCGGCATCGTCGAAGAGCTAATGCTCGACCTGATGTACGACCTGCCCTCCCGCAACGACGTCAAGAGCTTCACCGTGACCCGGGAGCTGGTGGAGCAGCGCAGCAAGGGCAAGGTGGTGCCCCTCGGCAGCGCCAACCTGGATTCGCCACAGCAGGCCAGCGCCTGATCGGGCCCGCACCGATGTCCGCAGCTGACCACCTACAGGTGCCGCGCCAGCACGGTCTGTTCCTCCATCACGGCATCGATCTAGGCGACGGCAGCGTGGCCCACTACCTGGAAGGGCGCGAAATCCTGCGCAGCCCCCTGGCCGATTTCAGCCGCGGCGAACCTGTAGCGGTGGTTCCCTATGCCGCGGGCGACTGCTCCCCGGCCGGCGTGACCCTGCGGCGGGCCATGGGGCGCCTGGGCGAACAGAATTACAACCTGCTGTTCAACAACTGCGAACACTTCGCCCATTGGTGCAAGACCGGCCGGCATCGCAGCGCCCAGGTCGAGGATTTGCTGCACACCGGCAGCCTCGGAGCCCTGGCCATCGGTCAGTGGGTGCCAGCGGCCATGCTCAGTGCTGCCCGAATGCTGCTGCGCCAGGGCAACCTGGCCGAACTCGACAAGCTGCGCCAAGGCCTGCAGCAGAAATTGGAGCAGGAGCTTGGTAAGGCTGAAGCGCGCTGGGGGCAGGACCGCTTCGAAAGCCTGCGGCTAGCAGCCCAGAAACTGGCCGACCAACTCACGGCCGTGGAAGAACTGGAAGAGCGGCTAAGGCGCCAGCTTGAACCGGACCAGGGCCACTAATCTCAAGCCTCAGCTTCATGAGCCCAACGGCGATCTCCAGCTACCAACCCCTCCACCACAAATACCGTCCGCAGCGCTTCGACCAGCTGGTGGGGCAGGAGGCGATCGCCGCCACCCTGGGCAACGCCCTGCGCACCGGCCGGATTGCACCGGCCTATCTGTTTTGTGGCCCTCGCGGCACGGGTAAAACCTCCAGCGCCCGCATCCTGGCCCGCTCGCTCAACTGCATCGGCAGCGATGGGCCCACCCCCGAGCCCTGTGGCGTCTGCGAGCTCTGCACCTCCATCGCCGCCGGCAATGCCCTCGATGTAATCGAGATCGACGCCGCCTCCAACACCGGCGTCGACAACATCCGCGAGCTGATCGAGCGCTCCCGCTTCGCTCCGGTGCAGGCCCGCTGGAAGGTGTACGTGGTGGACGAGTGCCACATGCTCTCCACCGCCGCCTTCAACGCCCTGCTCAAAACCTTGGAGGAGCCACCGCCGCGGGTGGTGTTCGTGCTGGCCACCACCGACCCCCAGCGGGTACTCGCCACGATCCTGAGCCGCTGTCAACGCTTCGATTTCCGCCGCATCCCCCTGCAGGCCCTCGAACAACACCTCAGCTGGATCGCTGAGCAGGAGCAGATCGGCATCACGCCAGAAGCCCTGCACGTGGTGGCCCAGCGAGCCCAGGGGGGACTGCGGGATGCGGAGAGCCTGCTCGATCAGCTCAGCCTGCTGCCGGCGCCGATCGAGGCCACGGCCGTGTGGGAGCTGCTGGGGGCTGTCCCGGAGCAGGAGCTACTGGCCCTGGCCGGTGCCCTGGCCAGCTGCGATCCCCTCGCCCTCCTGGAGGGTTGCCGCGAGCTGCTGGAGCGGGGCCGGGAGCCCGCCGCCGTGCTGCAGGGGCTCGTCAGCCTGCTGCGGGATCTAGTGCTAGCTGGCACGGCGCCCGACCGCCTAGAGCTCACCAGCGTGTCGCCCCAGTTCCGCCAAGCCCTACCCGATCTGGCCCGCTCCCTCGGCAAAGCCCGCCTACTGCAGTGGCAGGCCCAGCTAAGGGGCAGCGAGCAGCAGCTGCGCCACAGCGTCAACCCGCGCCTGTGGCTAGAGGTACTGCTGTTGGGTCTACTGGCCGAGCCGGTAGCTGCCGCCCAGCCAATCTCTGCCGCAGCACCTGCAGCAGCCCCCACCGCAACTGCGCCGGTGGTTGCACCTCCAATTACACCAGCGGTCGCGCCAGCAGCAGCCCCAATCCCGACTCCGGCTCCAGCCCCAGCTCCGGTCAACGTCGAGCCCAACAGCTCCGCCAACCTGCCGGAGCTCTGGCAGCAAATCCTGGCGGGCCTGGAGCTGCCGTCTACGCGAATGCTCCTGTCCCAACAGGCCCGGCTGGTGCGCCTCGATGAGCGCCGCGCCGTGGTGCAGGTGGCCGGCAACTGGATGGCCATGGTGCAGAGCCGCCTGCCCCTGCTGGAAGCAGCGGTAGCTAAGGCCCTCGGCAGCCCCCGCCAGCTCACATTGGAAGGGGGTGGGGAGAGCGCCGCACCAACTGGGGGCCCCCCCAGTGCCGCCACCCCCAGACCGACACCACCACCGCCAACACCAGCACCACTGCCAGGCCCGGCACCCCTGCCAAACCCAGCAGCGAATCAAGCCCCAGCTCCCCTACCAACCCCAGCAGCCAATCCTCCAGCCGCAGCACCTATTGCGCCCCCCTTAGCCGCACCCCTCGATGACAAGGCCAGAAGGCTGGCGGAGTTCTTCAATGGCGAAGTAGTTGAACTCGATGGGCCGCTCGATGAATTAACAGGCGATGCATTGACTTGCGATGCAGAGGAGGCGGCTGCTTGAGCGTGGCCAGCACAATTGTGTAACGGGTAATCAGGTGTGTAACGAGTAATCAGGCGGTTGCCGGATCTTCGATTTGAGACTCTTCCTCCTCGCCGAGGTGCATGGTTTTGGCCCAAACCAGGCTCTTGGGGAGCAGGGCCATGCGGAGAGTGGTCCAGGGAATCACTACAAACCAGTGGCTCAAATAGGCAATGCCTAGGAGCAGGTTCCAGACGCTCATGGTCGGCAGGGCCGGGCCCTCGCTAGGGCGACGACAACCGGCCAAAATCGCTCCTCCAGAGAGGCCAAAAGCAACAAAGGAAAGGGGCCAGATGGTTGGGCGGGTGCCCGTAATCAAGGCGCCGAGCAAATCGGCAATCGCTACCACCGGCAAAAAGTATTGGAGCAGAAAGAAACTTGTTAAATCAAGCTTCTGACTAGCGCTGAGACGCTCCGAAATCAGGCCGGGCCAATAATCAAAGAAGCGCTGCAAACCGCCTTCAGCCCAACGCTGACGCTGGCGCCAAAGGGCAGCCACACTCAGCACCGCCTCTTCCTGCACCGGCGGATCCCAGAGGATGCCAATCGGCTGGCCGTCGAGCAGCAGCCTGAAGCTGAGGTCTAAGTCGTCAGTGACCGTGTCCTCGTTGAAACCACCGCTACTGAGCAGGGCGTCCCGGCGCAGCAGCTGGCCATTGCCGCGTAATTCGGCCACGCCTCCCACAGCTAAGCGACCCTGCTGGATCACGGCGTCGAGGGCCATCTCCATGGCCTGGGCCCGGGTCAGCCAATTGGCAGTGGCATTCACCTCAGCTTTGCGCAACTGCACCGCCGACCAGCCACCAGCTTCTGCGTAGGGAATCAGCCGCTCCAGGGTGTCGCTCTGGAGGTCGGCATCAGCGTCGAGCACGAACATCCAGCGGCCCTGAAGCTGCTGCAGCACCAAATTCAGAGCGCCCGATTTGCCGCCGCCGGCATCTGGCTCACGCCGCAATACCTGCAGAAAAGAATGACGCTCCTGGAGATCAGCCAAAACCTGGGGAGTGCGATCGCTGCTGGCATCGTCAATCACCCAGAGCCGCATCTGCCCCGGCGGGTAGCTCAACTGAGCAATGCGCTCTACCAGGCGGCCAATAACTGCCTGCTCATCGCGGGCCGCCACCACCACGTCCACTGCGGGCAGGGGTTCCGCCCCTTGGGCGGTGGAGGCTTGAGCTGGTTCTGAGCTGCCTAGCGAACCAAAAACCTGGCGCAACACGGTGCGCAGGCTGTAGCCCCCAAGCAGCACGGCCAGGGTGAGGGCCGGGATCAGGCGCAGCGACTCATGGAGCCAATGGGGAGCCATTCCCGCCCAGCCGCAGCCGATCAGGAACAGGGCCGACTTGCCGCGACGGTGATCGGTGGTACGGCCACCCGCAGCCATGGCGATCCCGAAAGTCGCCGAACTCTAAGGGGAACCGGCGGCCGAGCCGGGCTGGGACAGGGGGCTGATGCCTGGCAACGCCCTGAGGGACTGGAGGCTGGTGCCCGGATAGTAGTGATCGAGGATGCGAGCCAGGCTCCAGCCACGCCGGGCTAAGTCGATAGCTCCAGCTTGGGACAGGCCTGCACCGTGGCCAAACCCTCCCCCCTCGAAAATCCAGCGACCCGGGCCATCCGGCCGCAACACAAAGAGGGTGCTGGGCAACTGCCGCAAGGTGCGGCGAATCGCATCACGGCGCAGCACCAGGCTCTGTCGCACTCCGCTGGCTCCCTGCGCCTGGATTTCCAGCGCCAATACCCTTCCACTGGGGCCCCGCTCCAGCACCGCCAGGCGTGTGGGCGGCAGGCCCAAGGGCAGGGCAGCACGGCTCAAGGCCTGCTGAATCTGGGCCGAATCGAGCTGGCGAGACCAGCGGAAGCGGGGATGGTCAAAGCCATAGGCGCGGGCGGTGGCCGCCAGGGCCGCCCCTAGCCGGGCTAGCTGCAACGGCAAAACCACAGCGGCTGCAACGGCCGGCGGACCATCCACCCGCGGCCTCAGGTAGGGCAGGGAGTCCCCACTCCACACCTCCTCAAACCCGGCCGCAATCCCCCCATTTGTGGCGTGATACACGCCATGAATCGGCGCACCCTGCCAGCTCAACACTTGATGTTGAGTGGCGGCAATCGCCTGGCGTACAGCTGCTCCGGCCTGGCGGGGGTCTGCGTACACCTGGCATTGGGTATCGGCGCATAGGTGGTAGCCATCCACCACGAATCGCCCCTGGTTGCGCAGGGCCCAGGTGCGGGCCAGCACCGCCTGGGCAGCCAGGGCAGCCGCGGGGGATCCTGCCCCGATCTCATGGGGCACAACCCCAAGTAGGTAGCGCTCTAAGGGCACCTCCTCCACCAATGACCAGCTGCCGTAGGCATCTCCCTGGAGCCGGAACGGGCCTGCAAACACCCCCCCCTGCCAGCGCAGCCCCCCCGGGGCCTCCAAGCGCAAGGGCCCCTCAAAGCGAACCGGGCCATCCGAGCGCTGCAGCTCCAAAACCAGGCGATCGCGCTGCAGCTGCTCGACGAGCCGCGGCCTAACTCCAGCGGGCGCTGGGGCCTCTGGCGCGGCCCACACCTCCCACTCCGCCGGGTGGGCAATCACAGGGGTGGCACCGGCCAGTCGCCAGCGTCCAGCAGCCTCCTGGGCGCTCTCGTAGCTGGCAAAGGGCCCCCACACCTGACGGCGCAGCGCTAAGGGCTGGGCCAACGGCAGCTTGCGCCAGTGCAACTGCAGCCGGGGCGCCTGAAACCGCTGGCCCGTCGCACTCAGTAGGGTGAGGTTTCCGGCCGCGCTGCGAAGCTCCAAGGGAGTAGGCGGACCCAAATGGGCCGCCAGAGCCACCCAGAGCACCGGCGCTGTGGCCGCCACTGCCGGCGGAGCCTGCACGGGCCAATGCAGCGCAGAAGCAGGGCCGGATCCAGGTGAAATGGGCGGTGCAGCGGCCCGACATCCTCCCGCGAGCAGCAGCGTGCTGGCCCAAACGGCTAACGGCAACAACGATTGGGCCGAAGAGGACCGGACTGAAAACATTGCTTGAAAGAAGGGGTCTTGGAGGAAGGCACTGCCACGTCGTACTCTGCTTGTTTGTGCCCGCCGCAACGCGAGAAATGCCGAAGCTCAAGACCCGCAAAGCAGCCGCCAAGCGGTTCAAGGCCACCGGCACCGGCAAGTTTCTGCGTCGCCGGGCCTTCCTCAACCACCTGCTCGATCACAAGAGCCCGAAGCGCAAGCGTCATCTGGGCACAATGGCTGTTGTTGATGAGCGCGATGCAGACAACGTGAGGGCGATGCTCCCCTACGCCTGAGAGAGCGACCTCGGCCGATTTTCACTTCTATCTTCCTGATCTACTTCTATGTCACGCGTCAAGAGGGGCAATGTTGCCCGCAAACGCCGTAACAAGGTTCTTCGCCTAGCCCGTGGCTTCCGCGGCGGCAATGGTTCCCTCTTCCGCACCGCCAACCAGCGGGTGATGAAGGCGCTTTGCAATGCCTATCGGGACCGCCGCCGTCGCAAGCGCGACTTTCGCCGCCTCTGGATCGCCCGAATCAACGCAGCAGCTCGGCTCAATGGCCTGAGCTACAGCCGCTTCATGGGTGGTTTAAAGAAAGCAGACGTACGCATCAACCGCAAAATGCTGGCCCAGCTTGCCGTGGTCGACCCAGGCAGCTTCACCAGCGTCGTGGGTGCCGCTTCAAACTGAGTTCCACTGGTAGGTCTTTTTGTTGGACGCCCTCCTTCCACAGGCCTACCTAATTGGGCTGATCGTCCTGCTAGGGGTCGCTGCCGTTGTGGTGGCCCGACAAATCTGGCGCGTGCGCTCAGATGAAGTCACCCTGGCAAAGTTGGAGCGTAGTGAGGGCCCTAAGCCCTCCGACGCGGCCACGTTGTACGAGCTTGGCTCTGTGCAGTTACGCAAGCGCTTGTACGGGCAAGCCGCCGAATCACTTAAGCAAGCTCTAAAGAAAGCTGAAGCGGCTAAAGAGCCGGCTGAAGCCCAAGCCGTGATTCAAAACGCCCTAGGTTTCGCTTTAGCTGCTCAAAATAACTACAAAACAGCAATTCGCCATTACCGGCTGGCATTGGAAGCCAAGCCTTCCTACCCGGTAGCACTCAACAATCTTGCCTTCGCCCTGGAAAAGCAGCTCAAGCTGGAGGAGGCCAAGCAGACCTATGAGCAGGTGATTGCGCTTGACGCCAACAACAAAACCGCCCGCAAACGGCTGAAACTTCTCGATCGCAAGGCCGGCCTGAATCGGGCGGCCTAAACGATTATCTAGTCAAACTTCACCAAAGCCCGCGCACAGCAGAGCCACGGCTTGGTGTCTCTACGCGGCTTGAGCTTGATAGGGGGCGCAGATCCAGGCGGCCGCCTGGGTTAGTGAGACGGGGGGCTTGCCAGCCTGACAACTGCAGGCCCTGCAGACCCGTAAATACCCCTCCCATCTCCAAACCCGCCACCTCGCACTGGCAGAGCATCAGCAGGTCGAGCTGGTCTGATTCGGCGTTGAGGTTGCCCTGCACAGGAGTGGTAACCCCTCCCACCGTTAGTTCACCGCGCAGGTCGATCATTTGACCCATCGGCTTAACCGAGGCAAGCCTCAGCTCAGCACTCACAATCTGGGAATTGTCAAAGGGTTGATAGGTACCCCTCCATACGAGCGGCATCTCCCCGGCCAGCAACCGGGCCCGGCCAACTGGATCAAAGGTCTCCGCACCCCCCAGGCCACTGAGCGACTCACCCCCGACGCTGGCAGCCGCGGGAGGGCTGAAAGGCACAAAGGCCTCACTGGCCAGGGGAGTAGCCGCCTGCACGGGCAACAAACCCATTGGCAACAGCGCCAGCGGCACTGCAGCTAACGGCAGGGCAGCACGAAGAACGGCGAAAGACACAACAACAAAACCGACTAATGGGAGGCTAGGACCGTTGCCGAGATTTGGCCCTGCCCCTTGGTCACCACCGCTCCCACCAGCGAACCGCCCAGCCTCCGGGATCCACTTGTGATCGGTGGGCGCAGCTTCCGCAGCCGCCTGATGACCGGCACAGGCAAATATCCGAGCCTGGCGGCCATGCAGGCCAGCCTGACGGCCAGCGACTGCGAAATCGTGACCGTTGCCGTGCGCCGGGTCCAGAGCCAGGCTGCCGGCCATTTAGGCCTGCTGGAGGCCATCGACTGGCAGCGCATCTGGATGTTGCCCAACACGGCCGGCTGTGCCACCGCCGAGGAGGCGATCCGGGTGGCCCGCCTGGGACGGGAGCTGGCAAAGCTGGCAGGCCAGGAGGACAACAGCTTCGTGAAGCTGGAGGTGATTCCAGACACCCGTCATTTGCTGCCCGATCCATTCGGCACCCTGGCAGCCGCTGAGCAACTGGTGAAGGAGGGTTTCACGGTGCTGCCCTACATCAATGCCGATCCACTCTTGGCCAAGCGACTCGAAGAGGCTGGCTGCGCCACCGTGATGCCCCTGGGCTCGCCGATCGGCTCGGGCCAGGGCATCCGCAACGCCGCCAACATCGCCCTGATCATCGAAAACGCCAAGGTGCCCGTGGTGGTAGACGCCGGTATCGGCGTGCCCAGCGAGGCCGCCCAGGCGATGGAAATGGGCGCAGACGCCCTGCTGATCAACAGCGCCATTGCCCTGGCAGGCGACCCCCCGGCGATGGCGCAGGCCATGGCCATGGCCTGCGAGGCCGGCCGCAGCGCCTTCCACGCCGGTCGGCTGCCCATACGGGCAAACGCCAATCCCAGTTCGCCCGAGGTTGGCCGGGTAGGGAGCTGAAGCCGAACGCCTGTAGTAGTTTGCGGAGCGGAGCATCCGCTCGTCCTGCAGGGGTCTGGGGTTTTCGGAATGGGGGTTGCAATGAAGGTCTTCGTTCTCGGTGGCGACGGCTTCTGCGGTTGGCCCTGCGCGGTGAACCTGGCCGATGCGGGCCATGAGGTTGTTGTCATTGACAACCTCAGCCGGCGCAAGATCGACGTCGACCTGGAGGTGGAGTCGCTGACGCCGATCGCCACCATGGGCGACCGCCTTAAGGCTTGGGAACAGGTGGGCGGCAAGCCGATGCGGTTTGTCCATCTGGACATCGCCAGGGAATACGACCGGCTTCTGGAGCTACTGCGCCACGAGCGGCCCGATTCGGTGGTGCATTTCGCCGAGCAGCGCGCAGCTCCCTACTCGATGAAAAGCAGCGCCACCAAGCGCTACACCGTCGACAACAACGTCAACGGCACCCACAACCTGCTTGCCGCGATCGTGGAGAGCGGCCTCGACATCCACATCGTGCACCTAGGCACGATGGGTGTGTACGGCTACGGCTCCCACCGCGGCGCCACCATCCCCGAGGGCTACCTCAAGGTGGAAGTGCCCCAGCCCGACGGCAGCCGCTTCGAGGAGGAAATCCTGCACCCGGCCAGCCCGGGCAGCGTCTATCACATGACCAAGACGCTGGACCAGCTGCTCTTCCTCTACTACAACAAAAACGACCAGATCCGCATCACCGATCTGCACCAGGGGATCGTCTGGGGCACCAACACCGAGGCCACCGAGCGCGACCCGCGCCTCACCAACCGCTTCGACTACGACGGCGATTACGGCACCGTGCTCAATCGCTTTTTGATGCAGGCAGCGATCGGCTATCCGCTCACGGTGCACGGCACCGGCGGCCAGACCCGCGCCTTCATCCACATCCGCGATTCGGTGAAGTGTGTGCAGCTGGCCCTAGAAAATCCGCCTGCCAGGGGTGAGCGGGTGAAGATCTTCAACCAGATGACTGAAAGCCACCAGGTGGGTGAACTAGCCCGCAAGGTGGCGGCTCTCACGGACGCCCAGATCAATTACCTGCCCAATCCGCGCAACGAAGCCGTCGAAAACGACCTCATCGTGGACAACCGCTGCTTCATCGAGCTGGGTCTCAACCCCACCACCCTCGATGACGGCCTGCTAGCTGAAGTGGTGGATGTAGCCCGCCGCTGGGCTGATCGTTGCGACCGCAGTCGCATTCCCTGCCAATCCGCCTGGACCCAAACCCAGGCTCAGGCCATCCAGACGGCCTGAGGCGCGACTCCAGACCCTTGAAGATCGCCTTTTTCACCGAAACCTTTCTGCCCAAGGTGGACGGCATCGTCACCCGGCTCACCAAGACGGTGCAGCATCTGGTGGCGGCTGGCGATGAGGTGCTGATCTTCTGCCCGGAAGGCGCCCCGGAGACCTACATGGGAGCCCAGGTGGTGGGGGTGCCAGCAATGCCCCTACCCCTCTATCCCGAGCTCAAGCTGGCCCTGCCTCGTCCGGCGGTGGCAGAAGCCCTGGATCGCTTCAAGCCAGATCTTGTCCACGTTGTCAATCCCGCCGTCCTGGGGCTCGGCGGCATCTGGCTGGCCAAAACCAAGGCCTATCCCCTGGTAGCCAGCTACCACACCCATCTGCCCAAATACCTGGAGCACTACGGCATGGGCATGCTCGAGCCGCTGCTGTGGGAACTGCTCAAAGCTGCCCACAACCAGGCTCGCCTCAACCTCTGCACCTCCACAGCCATGGTGCAAGAGCTCAGTGAAAAAGGAATCCAGCACACCGATTTATGGCAGCGCGGCGTAGACACTGAACTTTTCCAACCGGCGCTGCGCTCCGATGCCATGCGGCAGCGGCTGCTAAATGGCCAGAGCGACACCGGCAAGCTGCTGCTCTACATCGGCCGGCTATCTGCGGAAAAACAAATTGAACGGATCCGGCCCGTGCTTGAAGCAATGCCCGATGCCCGGCTGGCCTTAGTGGGAGATGGTCCCTACCGCCTGCAACTCGAGAAGATCTTTGCCGGCACACCTACCCACTTTGTGGGCTACCTAGCCGGGCAAGAGCTGGCGGCGGCCTATGCCAGCGGCGACGCTTTTCTATTCCCCTCCAGCACCGAAACCCTGGGACTGGTGCTGCTGGAGGCCATGGCGGCCGGCTGCCCGGTGGTTGGTGCCAACCGCGGTGGCATCCCCGACATCGTCAGCGATGGGGTCAATGGCTGCCTTTACGAACCAGACCAGGAAGGCAGCCTGGCTGCAGCGGTGGAGCGCCTGCTTGGCGATGCCAGTCAGCGGGCCGAGCTACGCACCAACGCCCGCGAGGAAGCCGAGCGCTGGGGTTGGGCTGGAGCTACCGAACAACTGCGCGGCTACTACCAACGCCTGTTGACCAAGCCCAACCTGCAATTGGTGGCCTGAATCAGGACTGGGGCGGCTGCCCCGGCAGGCTGCCCCGGAACCAGGTATTCATCAAAGCCTTCACCATCGGAGCTGCCACCGTGCCGCCATAGCCGCCGGAGTTTTCCCCGAAGGCGATGATCACCAAGGTGGGCTTATCCGCCGGGGCATAGCCGCCAAACCAGGCGTGATCAGGCCGGGGTGGATCTTCGCCAGTGCCGGTTTTGCCAGCCACCGGAGGCAGGCTGGGATCATTGAGGAGCTTGGCGGTGCCGATGGTCACCACCTGGCGCAGCCCATCCCGCAGCACCTGCAGGGTGGCCGGCTTAAGGCCGATCCAGGTGCGTTTCGTGGGGCGCTCCACCAGGTGGGGCGTCACCAGCCAACCACCGTTGGCCACCGCGGCATAAAGCCGTGCCATCTGGATCGGGGTCACCTGCAGGGCCCCCTGGCCAATGGCCGAGGTGATGGTGTCCACGGGTGTCCAGCCCTCACCCAGCACCTCCTGTTTCCAGGCCTGATCGCCCAGCAAGCCCGGGGTCTCCTCCTCCACCAACTCAATGCCCGTGACCTGGCCGTAGCCCATGCGCCGGGCGGCTTTGAACAGCTCATCGGGGCCCACCTTCAGCCCCACCTGGTAGTAGAAGGTGTTGCTGCTCACGGCCAGGGCGAAAGGAAAACCGATGGCCCCATGGGCGCCATGGTCGCCATAGCAAAGGCCCGCATAACAGAACGAATTCATCGTCATCACCTTCGAGTCGGCCGTGTAGCGGCCCGACTCCAGGCCCGCCACTGAGGTGACAATCTTGAAGGTGCTGGCCGGTGGAAAGCCCTGGAAGGCGCGATTCAGCAGGGGAGCATCGGGGGAATTGAGGCTGCTCCACTGGCTGGAACTTGGCGCTGGCGAAAAAACATTGGGGTCAAAGGTGGGCCGGCTGGCCAGGGCCCGAATTGCTCCGGTTTGGGGGTCGAGCGCCACGATCGCCCCCTTGCGCACCCCGTCGAGGGCCCGCTCTGCCGCCTGCTGCAGGGCCAGGTCCAGGGTGAGCCGCAGGTCCTGGCCAGCCTTAGCAGACTTCTCCCCAATGATGCGCTGCACCTGGCCGGCGGCGTTCACCTCCACCTGCTGGCCGCCCCACTCGCCGCGCAGGTGCCCTTCAAACTGCTTCTCGACCCCACTGCGGCCCACCCGATCCTGGATCCGGTAGCCCTTGGGCTGGAGCTGGGTGTATTCCTCTTCCGTGATCCCGCTGGTGTAACCGAGCACGTGGGCTGCCAGCCGGCCGTGGGGATAGCTGCGCAGGATGTCCACATCCACCTCGGCGCCCTGGAGCCCGGCGGCCTGCTCCCGGAAGCGCAGCACCTGCTCAGACTTCAGGCCACTCGCCAGAGCTATCCGAAATCCCTCCGCATTGGCCCCACTGCGTCGGCGCGCCTCCAGCTGGGCCGCAGGCAAGCCAACCACCGTCGCCAAGCGATCTCGTAGGGCCGGCCACTGGGCGTCACCCACCTCCCGCGGCTGGATGTAGAGGTTGTAGGTGAGCCGGCTGGTGGCCAGCACCTGGCCATGACGATCCAAAAGGCGACCCCGGATCGGGTTGCGGGGCATCAGCCGAATTCGGTTTTCATCGGCCCTGGCGCGGTTCTCAGCGCCATGCAGCAACTGCAACCAGGCCAGGCGCGCCACCATGGCACCGCTGAACAGCAACACCACGGCCAGCAGCAGAGCCGACTGACGGCCCATGCCGGTGTGGCGGGAGGCAACTGGACCAAAGGCCATGGTCAGGCGTTGGGCTCGAGTCGCTGCTCCAGCTGCTCCAGTCGAGCAGCAATGCGGGCCAGACCCTGCTGCAGCTCTAAGGCGTCCTGGGGATCGGCTTGGTGTGCTCCCTCAGCCCCTACCTCGGTGGCCACATCGTGGACCTCAACCTTCATCACCGGGTTGCCCAGACCGGGGCTGACCCGATCCAGGCCCTGGCGCAGCTGACTAGCGGCAGGCTCGCCCTCCTCCCGCAGACTGCCGAGGGGATCGGCCTCCTGGCCGTCAAAGGCTGCCATCACCTCGCGGGCCCCGCCCTTACGGGCCCGCTCCACCACCGCCAAACCCACGGGCAGGACGTCCTGCATCAAGGTGAGCCGGAGAGCATCAAAGGGGTCGGTGGCCATGGCGGCATTCCTGGCTCAGGAACCACAGTCTGACCTGCCTGCAGCCCGGTGCTCAGGGAGCCAGCCGCTGGATCCCTGGATCAACAATCACCTGGCGGCAGTTCTGCTGGCTACCCCACCACCAACCCGCCGCCACGGCGATCACCAGCAGCGAGGCCAGTGGCACCAAGGCCTGGCGGGTTACATCAAGGGCCAGCCATTCGCCCCAGGCCCGCAGGGTGCGCTCCCGGTCAAAGCGTCGCCGAGCCTTCTCTTCCTCCTGCTGGCGCCGGCGCAGGGAGCGGGTCACCCAGCGCTCAAATGATTTCTTCTTGGTGACCGCCATCTTGCGCTCAACCTCGAGCAGATGACCGGCCGAGAGCTCAGGGTTGAAGGTGCTGATCAGCTCCAGGCTCTTGAGGAACATCTCCACGGCGCCATCTTTGGCGGCCCGCTCGCCCTCTTCAAGCAGCTCCCAGTCCACCTCGGGATAGAAGCGCAGCCGGTTGCTGACGATCTGGTCTTCCATCAACTGGCCTGGCTCCCGCAGCCAGCGGTCCGTATTGGCATCGAAACGGCGCCAATACAGAAAGGGATTGAGATAAATGGTTTTGCCGGCCAGGACGATGCTGTCCTGCTGCAGCCGTCGCTGCATGTCGGGATCGGGGGATGTCGAGCTGGGGGGCGCGGAGGCGGCAGTCACGACGTATGGGCTGGGAGCTGATGGTATCGAAGGTCGGCGTCCCGGGCTACTCCCGCAACACCTACTCCCACTCGATGGTGCCAGGCGGTTTGCTGGTGATGTCGAGCACCACCCGGTTCACACCCTTGACCTCATTGACGATGCGGTTGGAAATTTTCTCGAGTAAGTCGTAGGGAAGGCGAGACCAATCGGCCGTCATGCCGTCTTCCGAGGAGACGCAGCGCAGCACGATCGGGAAGGCATAGGTGCGTTTATCGCCCATCACCCCCACGCTGCGCACCGGCAGCAGCACGGCAAAAGCCTGCCAGATCTCGTTGTAGAGGCCCGCCTCCTTCACCTCCTCGCGCACGACCAGGTCGGCGTCACGAAGGATGTTGAGCTTCTCGCTGGTGACTTCACCGAGGATGCGAATCGCCAGACCAGGACCGGGGAAGGGATGCCGGCCAACGATTTCCTGGGGCAGGCCCAGGCTGCGGCCCACCTTGCGCACCTCGTCCTTAAACAAACGACGCAGGGGTTCGACCAGCTTGAACTGCAGATCCTTGGGCAGGCCACCAACGTTGTGGTGGCTTTTGATCTTCACCGCCACCCGCTCACCGGTTTTGGGATCAATACCCGTGCCGGCGCTCTCGATCACATCGGGATAGAGGGTGCCCTGGGCCAGGTAGTCGAAGGGGCCGAGGCGCTTGCTTTCCTCTTCAAACACCCGGATGAATTCCGTGCCGATCAGCTTGCGCTTCTCCTCCGGGTCGGTGATGCCATCGAGCTTGCTGATGAAGCGCTCGCGGGCATTGATGTATTCCACGTTGATGTGGAAGCGCTTGTCGAAAAATTCCACCAGAAACTCAGGCTCGCCTTTGCGCATGAAGCCTTGATCGATGAACATGCAGGTGAGCTGGTCGCCAATCGCCTTGTGCAGCAAAAAGGCGAGGGTGGAGGAATCAACGCCTCCCGATAGAGCCAGCAACACCCGCTTATCGCCGACTTGGGCGCGCACATCAGCCACCGCTTCGTCAATGAAAGCTGCTGTGGTCCAATCGGCCTCACAACCACAAATGTGGTAAACGAAATTACGCAGCATTGCCATGCCGCCGGTGGAGTGCACCACCTCAGGATGAAACTGCACGCCGTATAAGCGCCGCTGATGATCAGCGACGGCGGCCTCTGGGGTGTTGTCGGTGTGAGCCAGCCGCAAGAAGCCCTCGGGCAGCTTTTCCACCGAGTCGCCGTGGCTCATCCACATCGTCGAGCCGTCTTCGACGTTGGTGAGCAAATCGATCGGGTCATCAACGTGCAGCGGAGCCTTGCCGTATTCCGCCCGACCGGCGGCCACCACCGAGCCACCCAGCTGCTGCACCATCAGCTGCATGCCGTAGCAAACGCCCAGCACCGGAATTCCTAGCTCCCAGATAGCCGGGTCGCACACGGGAGCCCCCTGCTCATACACCGAACTGGGACCGCCGCTGAGAATGATGCCCCGGGGGGCAATCGCCCGCAGCTCCTCGGCCGTGGTGGTGTAGCCCATCACTAGGGAGAAGACTTCGGTTTCCCTCACCCGCCTGGCGATCAGCTCCGAATACTGGGAGCCGAAATCAAGAATCACAATCGCCGGATAGCGCGTCGACTGGGAGGTGGCGTCGAGCTGGGGCACTGGGGCGGTAGGGGAAGCGGTGGAAGACATCGACAACGCTGGACCCTGGAGCATTCGAACCAGCCTAGGCGTCGCTCCGGGCATGGCTGCGTAAAGCCGTGAGCAACTCCAAGCCAACCGGGCCCTGGCCGCAGATCTGGCGGGAGCGATCGAACAGCACGGCCCCAACCACCATCGACTCCTGGCCGTAGCGGGCCAGGTAGCGCAGGCTGCGCTGCTCCACCGCCGCCGCAATGGCCTGACGCAGCCGCTCGGCCCGCGGAGCGTCCCGCTGGGCCAGGTCTCCCAGCGCCGCCTCCACGGTGGGGGCGTCGTGAAGGGCTTGCAAGGACTCACCCCCCAGCCCGGCCAAGGCCGCAAGGGCCGTGAGCACCTCAGCGCGACCATCGGCCAGGTGGTGGTGGGTGTGGAAGATGCCGCCGGCCAGCTTGATCAATTTGCCCTGATAACCCAGCAGCAGCAGGCGGCGCACGCCGGCCTCGGCCGCCGCCACGAGCAGCGGTCCGAGCCAGTTGCCCGCCTTGAGCAAAAGCTCAGGCGGCAAACCCAGTCTGGGAGCCAGATCGAGCCCGTTCTCACCGATCACCAGCACCAAATCAGCGCAGAAAGCAGGCGCTGCGGCGCGTTCGCGCAGGGCCGCCAGGGCCTGGGCCAGCTGGTCGGGGCCGGCGCTGCGCTGCACCTCAGCCTGGGTGCCGATCAAGGCCAGGCCATCCACCACCCCAAAAGCTGCATTGCTGGTGCGCTCGGCCAGACGCCTGCCCTCTGGGATCACCACCTGCAGCTCCAAACGCTTTCCCAGCGGCACTAGGGGCTGCAGGTTGCACTCGAGCAGCTGTTCGGCATAGGCCGACACGCACGCCTCACCACTGGCCTGCAGCACCCCCACCCCCTCGCCAGCCCGCAACTCGAGCCACTTACCTGGCCCCTCCAGCCAGCGCAATTGCACCCATAGCTGCAAGCCACGGGTGAGGTCGAGCACCTCCGGCCCCGGATCACAGCAGGCCATGGCCAGCACCCAGCCATCGGCCAAGGGCGCGGCCGCTTGCACCGGCACCTGGGCGGGCAGCTCGCCGGCCGCCTCGGCTTCGGGATGGAGCCAAAGGGGCTGGTGACGCTGCCAGGGCTGGCCCAGCAGGCTCACCAGGGCCGCCCGGGCTGCGGCCGTGAGCCACACCGGCACGGTGTATCCGGCAGTGACATCCGCCGAGGCAGGCTCGGTTTGATTCAGTTCAAGCAACGGCAGAAAGAACACTGTTTTTTATGGTGGTTGATTGTGCGGTCCGCCGCCGCCCGCCGTATCCCCTAGCCATGCAGGACAAACTCAGCCTGATGATCCCCGGCCCCACCCCGGTGCCGGAACGCGTCCTGCTTGCCATGGGCCGCCACCCGATCGGCCACCGCAGCGCCGACTTTCAGAAAATCGTTAAGCGCACCACCCAACAGCTGCAGTGGCTGCATCAGACAAAGGGCGACGTGCTGGTGATCACGGGCAGCGGCACCGCTGCCATGGAGGCGGGAATTATCAACGTGCTGAGCAAGGGCGACACGGTGCTCTGCGGTGACAACGGCAAGTTTGGCGAGCGCTGGGTGAAGCTGGCCAAGGCCTATGGACTGAACGTGCAGGTAGTCCAGGCCGAATGGGGCCAGCCCCTAGATCCCGAGGCCTTCCGCGTCGCCCTTGAAGCCGACACTGCCAAAGCGATCAAGGCCGTGATCCTCACCCACTCGGAAACCTCCACTGGGGTAATCAACGATCTGCAGACCATCGCCTCGCACGTCAAGGTCCACGGCACCGCCCTCTGCATCGCCGACTGCGTCACCAGCCTGGGTGCCTGCAATGTGCCCATGGAGGAATGGGGCATCGACGTGATCGGTTCCGGCTCCCAGAAGGGGTACATGATGCCGCCGGGGTTGGCTTTCGTGGCCATGAGCGACCGGGCCTGGGAAGCCTGCAAGCACTCCGATCTGCCGAAGTTTTATCTGGATCTGGCCAAATACCGCAAATCGGCCCATGCCGACAGCAACCCCTTCACCCCCGCCATCAACCTCTACTTCGCCCTCGAAGCAGCCCTGGAAATGATGCAGGCAGAGGGTCTTGAAAAAATCTTCGCCCGCCATGCCCGTCATCGGGCGGCGGCCCAAGCAGGCATGCAGGCGATTGGTCTGCCCCTCTATGCCGCGGAGGGCTGTGGCAGCCCGGCCATCACCGCTGTGGCACCAGAAGGCATCGACGCCGAAGCGATGCGCAAAGCCGTGAAAGAAAAATTCGACATTCTGCTGGCTGGTGGCCAGGATCACCTCAAGGGCAAGGTGTTCCGCATCGGCCACCTGGGCTTTGTTTGTGATCGCGACGTGCTCACAGCCGTAGCTGCCATCGAAGCAACCCTGCAGGATCTGGGCTTACACAAAGGCAGCGCCGGTGCTGGCGTAGCCGCCTGTGCAGCAGCCCTGGCCCAGGGCTGAGCAAACGTCAGGGGAGAGCACGCCTTTGCGCCGTTCTCCCCAAGACTCTGCTAATTTGATTTATACACCTTGCGGGTGTAATTCAGTGGTAGAATGTCAGCTTCCCAAGCTGAACGTCGCCGGTTCGAGTCCGGTCACCCGCTTTATTCTTAGGCCCTCGAATTGGAACAGAGCCGAATTGGATCAGAGGCGAATTAGGCCAGAGAAATTAGCCTAATTTAGCCACGAGGCTTGATCAGCTGCAAAACCTGGGGGCCGGTGGCCGCCATCCGACGCTCGCCATCCAAAGCCGCAATGATGAAGCGCGCGGCCTGGGGCAAATCTCCTTGCTCAGCGGCAAGGCGTGCCCGAGCCTCATCGGCCCGAATCGAAACAAGGAATTGTTCACGCGCATCAGCCGAGGGTGCGGCCAACGAAGAAGTACGCGCAGGACTAGCAAAAATGGCAGTCATTTCAACGGTATCTGAACGGAAATGGCCCACGCAAAATCGGTTTTAGCCATCCTGACAAGGGTTGATATATCCCTTCCAAGATCAAAGCATTCCTTTTGATCATACGCCAGGCCGAACATGACCAGTGAAAACATCACCTAGCCAACCCAGGCCACCTCCGCGCTTCAGGTTCCTGGCTCTTCCCGATTGCCACCCAACGCGGCAATTTGATCACGCAAAGCCTGGGATCGCTGCTCATCACCCCGGGTGAGGGCCACTGCAAGTGCAAACTCCAGCTTCTCCAGCTGATGCTCCCCCTCTCCAGAGGTAGGTGGGTAGCCACTGCGGCCGGAAGGAGCCTGGTTGGTAACTGACGGAGCTAAGCCCGAAGCTTGCGAGCAGCGATTGGTGGAACTGTTTTGGGAGGGTGTGGGGTATGCCATAACTGCTTTCTTCCCATTCTGACACCGTTGGCCAGCCCCCGGGATCAAGCCGCTGCGGCCATTTCGTGGTTTTGGTCGGTGAGCTCATCTTGATCGGTGAGCTCACGTTGATCGGTGAGCTCGTTGTTGTCGGTGAGCTCGAGCAAAGCGCGACAGTCGACCAGCAGTCGTTCAACGTTGTCGAGACTGGTGATCTCCTGGGGATCACACTCCCCGTGGCGATCAAGTAGCAGCTCCGTAGCTTCCAAACGCTGCTCCAGCCTCACCAGCCGCTGGGAGAGGGCGTGCACGGTTTGGGCCAAATCTTCAGCATTACGGCTGATGCGGAAGGAAACCGACTCGTAAGCCATGGCAATCAGGGCGTGGGAGCCGATCACAACACACAAACCAGCAGCAGCCAAGGCCAGAGCTCTTCCCTGCCCCAGACTCGACTTAGGCCAAAGAGATCGATACGGTGGGCCCCGGTATCCCCCGTTGACGCCCCAGGCCATGGCACTAAAAATTACTTCGCAGCAGATTCCCGGGCTGCGCCGTGCCCTATTGATCCTGGTTTGCAGCGCTGCTGGATTCGGCCTCGCCCTACCCGGCCAGGCCCAGACAGCTGAGGCCAATACCGCCGCCGCCAACGCCGGCTCAGGGGGCAAGGGGGCTCAGATCTACTGCTTTATGCGCAACAGCGGCAACAACCACCAGGTGAGCTGGGATGCCGCCTACGCGGTGATCAAACGCCAAAACGACAAACTGTTCAAGACCTCCCCGGAACACGCCGCGGTGATGATCACGGAAGCTGTGGTGCAGAACCCCAGCGTGTTTCCCGACTGCGGCCGCTACCTAGGTGACCTGTTCGCAAAACCCGAAGCCAAGCCAGAAGCCAGCACCAGCCCAGCGCCTAGCGGCACCTCCCGCAGTGAGCGGCTGGGTCAATAAGGCACGCGAAAATTTATGCCGAAGCGGCTGCCGAGCGGGGGGCCGCTTGGCCGCCCTGGCCGGCCTGCTGCTGCTTGCCGGTGGCTGCGCTGAAGAGCCCCTACCCCAGCGCCAAGTACGCAGCGATGACTGCCTGCAAACCGTGCAGCTCGACCAACTAAATGAGCAGATCCGCCGCTGCGATGCCGTAGTGGCGGCGTTTCCAACCAACCCAGGCCCTCTCAACGATCGCTACTTGCTGCACAGCCTGGCGGGCAACGAGGCAGCAGCCTGCGCTGATATCAACCGAGCTGCAGCCCTTGCCCGCTCTAAACCGCCAGCCAGCCTGGATCCCCAACTGCGCACCGATCTGAACCTGCGTCAACAGCTCTGCAGGGAAGGCGATACCAAAGCCGTGGGCAGTGGCAAAGCCCGGCCCCAACCTTGAGCAGCCTCACCAGCGACCCATCAGGTCTCGCATCATGGCCGGCAAGCTGCGGCGCTCCAGCAGCTGGGAGCGGCGCTGCAACAACACGGCGATGCGCTCGGCCTTACTGGCCAGTAAGCCGTCCACCAACTGGTCGGCAACGCCCAGCTGCAGCCAATGGCTGGTCAGGCAGGCCCCCATGCCAATGCGGTGACAGCGATCTTCTGCCTGTTCCGCATCCCCTGGGGTCCAAGGGCGCTCCATTAGCACCACATGCCGCGCCCGGTGCAGGGTGAAGCCCAGGCCCCCGGTGCCATAGGTAGCGATCAGCAGGGAATGGTCACCGCGCTGAAAAGCATCAACCTGGGCCTGGCGCTGGGCCGGCGGCAGGGCGCCGGTGAGGACACAACTGTCTTCAAAACTGCGGTGCAACAGCTCAGCCGTAGCCACGAAGGCCGTAAACACCACCACCGCCTCGCCCTTCGCCAGCAACGGTGCCACCAGGGCCCGGGTGGCTGGAAGTTTGTAATCGGAGCCGATCTGGCGCAGGGCCGTGAGCACGGCCAGCACCTCGGCATCGCGGCGCACCTCACCGAGGGCAGCCCGACGGCGATAGTCGTCAACCTTGACCTGCAGCCGGTGCTGAAAGCCGCGGGCCGAAGGCTCATCAAGCTCCACGGGCCAGAGCTGGCGCCGCTTGGGGGGCAGGTCGAGGCAATCCTGCTTACGCCGATGCAGCACCAAGGGCCGCACCAGCCGCTGCAGGTCTTCCAAGTGGCTGGCCCCATTCGCCTGCCAGAGGCGCCGTCCGCCCTGCTCGCGCCAATGACCCTGGCAGAAGAGTTCTTCAAAGGCCCGTTGATCGCGAGCCAGGGGGTGGCCGATCGCCGCCAGCAGGGGAAATAACTGGGCTGGGCGGCCATTTTTCATCGGCGTGCCGGTCAGTAGCCAGATGGCTCGCAGCCTGGGGTGGCGAGCCAGGCGCAGCAGCCCCTGGCTGCGGCGGGTATGGCCGTTTTGGGCGAAGTGGGCCTCATCGGCGATCAGCACGGTGCCGGCGGGCGGCAAGGCGTCGGGAAGCCGGGCCCAGCTGTGCAGCTCCAGATGCAGGCCAAGGCTGGCCGCCTCACCCTGCCAATGGTCGTGCAGACCAACCGGGGCAATCACCAGGATGCGGCAATCGGCTTGGCGCACCATGGCCCGGGCCGCCATCAGGGCCGTGAGCGTCTTACCCAAGCCCATGGCATCCGCCAGCACGGCGCCGCGACGGGCCAGCAGCCAGCGCACCGCGGCCCGCTGATGGGCAAAGAGGAGCCGGCCATCCAGCAGGGGCTGCTCCAAATCTGCCGACGCCACCAACTGCCGATGGGGCGGCAGGGGGGGCAGGGGCTGCTCCAGCCAGGCGAGCCACTGGGCCAGCTCGGGCTGCACAGGAAACCGGCCTGCCAGAGCGTGCTGCAAGGCGGCGGCAGCTTCTAGGGGAAATGACCAGCAACGCTGCCGACCCGACCAACTCCCCCGGGGGCGGATCGCCCGCAACTGGGCCTGGGTAACCGCGTCGTAGGGGCTAACTACCTCAATCAAACCCGTCGCCCCCAGCCGCAGCAGACAGCGCATCCGCGGAAGTGCAATCGTCGACACATTGACACCCCAGGTGGTGGGGGCAAACTTTGGTCAACCGAGTCGCGCTGATGCAGACCAGGGATGGGGTGTTCCTAGAGGATCTCTGTCCCAAATTGCGCGTCAGACGCTGGCGCCAATCCCTACATCGCATCACCGACCAACACTGCATTTACTGCGGTGAGCGCTCGGAATCAATCGACCACGTGCACCCCCAGAGTCGGGGCGGGCTCAGTGTCACCGAGAACTGCGTGCCAGCCTGTCTGGCCTGTAATGGCGATAAGGGAGATGCGGATGCCTTTGCCTGGTATCGGCGGCAGCCCTTTTACGACCCCCGCCGCTCCATGGCGATTCGTGCCTGGACCGATGGAGACCTGCGCCTAGCGATGCGGCTGCTGCAGTGGGTACATCCCGGCCAATTGGAAGAACTGGTGGAACCTCACCAGACCCGGCAGGCCTCGGCGCCGTTGTGGCGCTGGCAGATGGCCTCCTGAACCTGAGGTCCCTCAGGGGCAACCACCAAAGCCAGCAGCAGCAGCACCCCCGCCAACACCGCCGGCACGGCGATCTCACGACGACTGGAGCGGGACCGTTGCCTTGGGGAGACCGGCGTCTTAGAGATTGGTGCCGGGAAGTCAAGAGCAGCACGCAAGCCTGGCGCAATGGAGCTTGCGGAACGAGAACCTGTAACAGGAAAAGCTGAGACCGTAAAAGCTGGGACCGTGAAAACCGAGACCGTCATGGCGATCATTTCAGGAATAATACAGGTGTACTCATGATCCGGGCACTTGTCAAGCCCGCCCGCCAACTGCTGGTTATCGGCGGCGGATTCACGGGCCTGCGGCTTGCCCAGGCCGCCCAGCGCAGCGGCATGGCGGTTCGCCTCACCAGCCGCCAACCACGTTCCAGCAGCGGCGGCCTGGAGTGGCTCCCCTTCAACAGCTCTTCAGACGGCGTCTCCCTGCCAGCCCCTGGCGCCCTGGCCGGCATCACGGATGTGGTGGTTTGCGTGCCCCCGGATCCAGACCAGGGCGATCCGGTGCTGCGCTTACTAGGACCAAGCCTGCAAGAGCTGCCCCTGCAATGGCTGGGCTATCTCTCCACCACCGGCGTCTATGGCGACACCGCTGGGGCCTGGGTTGACGAAACCGCCCCAACCCCAGCCAGAGCCGGCCGTAGTCAGGCCCGGCTGGCGGCGGAGCAGGCGTGGCTGGCTACAGGGCTACCCGTGCAAATATTCCGGCTGCCAGCCATCTACGGACCCAACCGCTCGCCATTTGCGGCCCTGCAAGCGGGGCAGAGCCGTCTCATTCACAAGCCCGGTCAGGTGTTTTGCCGGGTACATGTCGACGACATCGTCGGCTGCCTGCTGCACTGCCTGGCCCGGCCGCAGGGGGAGCGCCCGACCGTGGTCAATGTGACCGACAACTGCCCCTGCCCCTCCAGCGAGACCCTGGGCTATGCGGCCCACCTACTGGGGCACAAACTGCCAGCAATGGAGCACTACACCGAGATCGCCGGCAGCATGAGCCCCATGGCCCGCAGCTTCTGGAGCGAAAACCGGCGAGTCAGCAACCAGCTGCTGACCCATCAGCTGGGCTACGAGCTGCGCTATCCCAACTACCGGGAGGGCTACCGGGCCTGCTTAGTGGAGGAGCTAGGTGGCGGGCAGTCCCGCAGATCCCCGGGATCAACCACGTAGGGCAGGCCCAAATCAGCCAGCAACCGCCCCCAACGCAGCTCGATCCAGCCCTTGCTGAGCCCCGTGCCCAGACCCAGCAACAGACCCCCCAACAACAACCAGCGCAGCATGGGCTCCACCACAAGCGGCCAGGCCCCATCCAACCCCACCCCAGCCCGGCTTGCCATTGCCTTAGGGGATCCTGCCGGCATCGGCGCTGAGGTAACTCTCAAGGCCCTGGCCAGAGAGGAATGGCGCTCCCAGCAGCCCCTACTGGTGGGTTGCCGCCGCTGGCTGGAAACCAGCTATCAGCTGCTCAAGCCCAGCAGCAGGGAACCGCTGCGGGATCCGGCAGAGCTGGAAATTGTCGATCTACCCCTAATGGAGAGCTGCCAGCAAGGACGCAGCACCCCGGCCTGCGGAGCAGCGAGCTTCAACTGGCTCACCACCGCCGTCGAGCTGGTGCAAAGCGACCGCTGCCGGGCCTTGGTGACAGCGCCAATCGCCAAGGCCAGCTGGCACGATGCCGGCCACCCCTACCCGGGCCAAACCGAGCGGCTGGCGGAACTCAGCGGCAGCCCCGAAGCCTCGATGCTGTTTACCGCGCTAGCACCCGCGGGCCACTGGCGCCTCAACACCCTGCTGGCAACCACCCACATTCCGCTAGCCGCCGTACCCCAACATCTCAATGGAGCCTTGGTGCAACGCAAGCTGGATAAGCTCCTGGCCTTCTGCCAGCGCTTTAACCCAGCCCCCCACCTAGTGGTGGCAGGACTCAATCCCCATGCCGGCGAGGCGGGGCGCCTGGGGCAGGAGGAGAGCGCCTGGTTGGAGGCAGCACTGGAAGCCTGGCGCCGCCAGCATCCAGAGGTGCAGCTCGAGGGGCCGTTACCACCAGACACCTGCTGGCTTAGCGCAGCCGCCGCCTGGCAGGGCCCCAGACCAGGCCCTGATGGCTACCTGGCGCTGTATCACGACCAGGGACTGATCCCGGTGAAATTGCTGGCCTTTGATGCCGCCGTCAACACCACCTTGGGGTTGCCGTTTTTGCGCACATCACCAGATCACGGCACAGGCTTCGCGATCGCTGGCCAAGGCCTAGCCAGGGCCGACAGCATGGCGGCTGCCCTGGTTACGGCAAGGGATCTGGGCTGAGGATTCCAGCGCAACCGATCAGGCCGGCCGCACCCGCATCAACACCTGACCGAATTCCACGGGGGTACCGTTTTCCACCAGGATTTCAACCACCTCACCGCCCACCTCAGACTCCAGCTCATTCATCAGCTTCATTGCCTCAAGAATGCAGACGGTCTGGCCGACTTTGATGCGGGCACCAACTTCCACAAATGGCGCTTCGCCAGGGGCCGCAGCCCGATAGAAGGTGGCCACCATCGGTGCTGTGACCTCAAGCAGGTCGCCGCGGCTGGCAGCAGCCGGTGGCGGTGGAGCCGAGGGTGCAACGGGCAGGGGGGCCGCTGCCTGCAGCACTTGGGCCGGTGCGGCACTGGCCTGAAAAACAGTCGTGGGAGCTGCACTGGGAAGGTTGCGACGCACCTCCAAGCGGAAGTCGTCTCCTTCGAGCTTCAACTCCTGGATGTCGCTCTCGCCAAGCAAGGCGAGAAGGTGCTGAAGCTGGTCGTGGTTGAGCTGCATGGCGATCAGTTCTCCCTGCCCAGATAGCTGTCGGTACGAGTATCGATCTTGATTTTCTCGCCGATCGACAGGAACAGGGGCACCATCACCTGGGCTCCCGTTTCAACGATCGCAGGCTTGGTGCCGCCGGTGGCCGTATCGCCCTTAACGCCCGGATCGGTCTGGGTGATCGCCAGCACTACCGAGTTGGGTAGTTCCACCTCCAAGGGTTTGCCGTTCCAGGCCACCACGTTCACCTCCATGCCCTCTTTGAGGTACTTGCGGCTGTCACCAATCTGTTTGGCCGTCAGCCGGGTTTCCTCGTAGCTGCCCATGTCCATGAACACGTAGTCGTCACCCTCCATGTAGGTGTGCTGGAGGGTGCTCTTTTCGAGAATGGCTTGGGGCAGCATCTCGCCGGCGCGAAAGGTCTTCTCCACGACGTTGCCGCTCTGCACCGCCTTGAGCTTGGTGCGCACGAACGCCGATCCCTTGCCGGGCTTGACGTGCAAAAACTCAACGACCCTCCAGACCTGGCCATCCAGCTCAATTGAGGTACCGGTTCGAAAGTCGTTGCTGGAGATCATTCCGGCGGTTCAGATCTGGGGGATTGTAAGGCTGGCTACCGGAACGGGCCTCTACGGGACCATTCCGGAGGCCCTGAAGTTGTGCCAAAGTCCGCTCAACGACAGGGTGTTGCCATGGCACGGGGCCAATCCAGCTGGGCGAATGGCTCAACGTGGGCGCGCTGGTTTGCTGGTGTGGCCAGCTTGATGCTGGTTGTGCTGCTCGCTGCCCCCACCGCCTGGGCTGCCCTGCCCCAGGGCAACGCCGTAACCGACCCGGCAGCGCTGCTGCGCAATGCCTTGCCAATCAAGGCCCCCGACCTGCAGGAGCTTCAGCATCGCCTCGAGGCCACCAGCGACGACCTGCGCGCTAAGCGCTGGCCAGCCCTAGCCAGCTCCGTGCGGCGCTGCATTTCCCTACTGGGCAGCCGCAAGGCAGCCATGCTCGAAGGCTTCGATGCCACAGCGAAAACCGAGGCCACAGCTCTGCTGGAGCAGGTCGGAGAGCAACTGCAAGTGCTCGCCGCCGCCACCGAAAGCCAGGAGCGCGACCCCTTCCTGGCAGCCCGCCGTGAGGCCCTCAACAGCATCGGCAAAGCCGAAGACCTGCTGGTGGGGCCGTTCCCTTATCAAATTCCGGCTGAATTTGCCGATTTGCCCAGGCTATTGGGCCGGGCAACCGTGCAGCTCACCACCACTAAAGGCGACCTAACCGCAGTTGTAGACGGTTACAACGCGCCCCTCACCGCCGGCGCCTTTGTTGATCTGGTGCAACGCGGCTTCTACGACGGACTGCCCTTCATTCGCGCCGAAGATTTTTACGTGCTGCAAACCGGCGATCCGGAGGGCCCAAATGATGGCTACATCGACCCGAAAACCAAAACGGAGCGCAAGGTGCCGCTAGAGATCAAGGTGCCAGGCCAGAGCGAGCCCTTCTACAACCAAACCTTCGAAGACCTCGGCATGTTCAAGGCCGCACCAGAACTGCCCTTCTCCACCAAGGGCACCCTGGGCTGGGCCCACTCCGATGAAGTGCTAGACGACGGCTCCTCCCAGTTCTTCCTCTTCCTGTTCGAACCTGAACTGACCCCTGCCGGCCTAAACCTGATCGACGGCCGCTATGCCGCTTTTGGTTATGTAGTGGATGGCTTTGATGTTCTTGAAGAACTCACCGCTGACGACGGCATCGTCAAAGCACGAGTGCTATCAGGATCCGAAAATCTCCAGCCCCACAGCTGAACTTGCAATCTCAGCATTAAAAAAGCCGCCCTTGAGGGCGGCTTAAGAGTTGGACGTTTGGCTCAGCTCACTTCCATTGCTTGGCAACAATTTCAGCCAGATCAACAACCCGCTGGCTATAACCCCACTCATTGTCATACCAGGCGATAACCTTCAACATGTTGCCGCCCATTACAAGAGTGAGCTCAGAATCAATGATCGTTGATTCGTCAGTACCGGCATGATCGCTGGAAACCAAAGGTAGATCGCAATACTTAATGATGCCCTTCATGGCATTTTCCGATGAAGCCTTCAATAGGGCATTCACCTCCTCCTTGGTGGTGTCGCGGCTGATATCAAGCACCATGTCAACCACCGAGACGTTCGGGGTTGGCACTCGCATAGCGATACCGCTGAGCTTGCCCTTCATCGGCGGATAGACCAGCGCCACAGCCTGGGCCGCGCCGGTACTTGTAGGCACAATATTGACCGCAGCGGCCCGGGCACGACGCAGGTCGCGGTGGGCCGCATCCAAGATGCGCTGGTCACCGGTGTAGCTGTGGGTGGTCGTCATCGTGCCCTTGACGATGCCGAATGCTTGATCCAGCACCTTCACCACAGGAGCCATGCAGTTGGTGGTGCAGCTGGCGTTGCTGAGAATGTCCCAATCTTCGTGGCGGTATTGATCGGCGTTAACGCCCACCACAAACGTGCCAACTTTTGCGCCCTTGCCAGGTGCCGTGAGAATTACCTTTTTGGCACCAGCCTCGAAGTGCTTACTGGCGCCAACATCGTCGTTAAACACGCCGGTGGACTCAATCACCAGATCAACGCCCCATTCCTTCCAGGGAAGGTTGGCGGGATTGCGGTCGTAGAAGGTTTTGATCGTCTTGCCGTTGAGGACGATCGTGTCCTCGGTGGTGGTGACTTCCACGCCCCGCAGGGGGCCGAGCATGGAGTCGTACTTGAGCAGGTGGGCCATGGTGTTGGTGTCACCGGAGCCATTGATGCCCACCAGTTCGATGCCGGTGTTGGCCCCACGGCTCAGCCAGCAGCGGGTGAAGTTGCGACCGATCCGGCCAAATCCATTAATCGCAACGCGCAGAGTCATGGCCGATCACGGCAAAAGCCGCTAGCGAAGGTGGTTTTGGCTGCAGATCATACAGAAATTGATCCGGTCTCCCCTCTTGCAGGAAGGGCGCACGCCGAGGACCATGCGCAAACGCGCAGCATCTCGTAAAGGTTTTCGGGCTGTTGTCAGCTTAATTTTGTGATCACCTGAACCCTGATTTGGAGTTGCGTTTGGCGCCCCTGCTCGATCGTCACCAACCGCTCCACTTCATTGGGGTTGGCGGCATCGGCATGTCTGCCCTAGCGGGGATCCTGGCGGAAAGGGGCTACGCGGTAAGTGGCTCCGACCCCAGGGAAAACGCCGTGATCGACCGCTTGCGGCGTCTGGGGGTGCGGGTGTTTTTGGAGCAGAATGCCGCCACGGTTGCTGCTATTCGCAGTGGAACCTCGGTCTCACCTCAAGTGGTGATTAGCTCCGCCGTACCAGAGACCAACCCGGAGCTCCTGGAGGCCCGTCGCATGGGCCTGGCGATCTGCCACCGCTCCGACGTGCTGGCCGCCCTGATCAATAGCCAGGACTCCATCGCCGTAGCCGGAAGCCATGGCAAAACCACTACCAGCACCCTGATCGCCACCCTGCTAGCGGCCACCCAACACGACCCCACCGCGGTGATAGGCGGGATCGTGCCCGCCTTTGGCAGCAACGGTCGCCATGGCGAGGGCAGGCTGCTGGTGGCGGAGGCGGATGAATCGGACGGCTCCTTGGTGAAATTCCGCTCATCCCTCGGCGTGCTCACCAACGTCGAACTCGACCACACGGACCACTACCCCGACCTCGAAGCCCTGATCACCACCCTGCAAAGATTCGCCGGCAACACATCAAGGCTCCTGGCAAACCACGACGACCCGGTGCTGCGCGAGCGGTTCAAAGCCAGCCATTGGTGGTCGATCGAAAGCGCCGCAGGCGTCTCCTTTGCAGCGATTGCCCAAGAGCAAAGGGGTGACGGCACCGTTGCCGACTTCTTTGAATACGGTGAACTGGTGGGCCGCTTTGAACTGCCCTTGCCCGGTCGTCACAACCTCAGCAACGCGGTTGCGGCCATGGCCGCCTGCCGGCTGGAGGGGGTTTCATTTGCCGAGCTGAGCGAAGCGGTAGCCGCCCTCCAGGCCCCAGGACGGCGCTTTGATTTCCGCGGTTTGTGGCAGGGCCGGCTGGTGGTCGACGACTACGCCCACCACCCCAGCGAGGTGGCCGCAACCCTGGCCATGGCCAGGCTGATGGTGGACAGCGGCCGCAGCGCCCTGCCCGTGGCGCCACGGCGTTTAGTTGCAGTGTTTCAGCCCCATCGCTACAGCCGCACAGCCCAGTTTCTGGACGGCTTTGCAGCGGCCCTGTCGGAAGCCGATTCCGTGCTGATCGCGCCCCTCTACGCCGCTGGTGAAGCGCCGATTCCAGGCATCTCCAGCGCCGCCATGGCCGAGGCGGTGCGGCAGCTGGCACCCAACCTGCCGGTAGCGGTGGCAAACACTCTCGACGAGCTCGCCGCCCAGGTGGCCGCCAAGAGTCAAGAGGGTGATCTGGTGATCGCCATGGGTGCAGGGGACGTCAACAGCCTCTGGGAACGCCTCGAACAGCACCAGCAAGCAGTTGACAGCGCCATCGCTGCCTCTGCAGCCCCCCTGGCGGCCTGAGCCTGATGATTGCGGCCCCTAGCTGCCACCCTGGCCTACGCCAAGGGGTTGGGCTTCAGCCCTTCACCACCTGGAAGGTGGGAGGACCAGCGGAGTGGTTTGCCGAGCCTGGAGACCGCGATGAGCTGATTTCTCTGGCGGCCTGGGCCCGGGCCCAGGGCCTGTCCTTGCGCTGCATCGGCGCAGGCTCCAACCTGCTGATCGCCGATAGCGGCCTGCCCGGCCTCACCATCTGCAACAGGCGGCTACAGGGGAGCCGGCTCGACGCCGCCAGCGGCCTGGTGGAAGCGGAAGCCGGAGAACCGATCCCCACCCTGGCCCGCAAAGCAGCCCGGCTTGGCCTGAGCGGCCTGGAGTGGGCCGTGGGCATCCCAGGCACCGTGGGGGGCGCGGTGGTGATGAATGCGGGCGCTCAAGGCGGCTGCACGGCCGAATGTTTGCACTCGGTGCGGGTGCTGGACCCTGCCAATCCCGCAACGTCCTTCGAGCTGGAAGCCCGGGAACTGGACTTCGCCTATCGCCACAGCCGCCTCCAGGCGGAGACCTGGATCGTGCTGGCAGCCACCTTCCAGCTGGAGGCCGGCCACGACCCCGCAGCCATCACCTCGCGCACCAGTGCCAATCTGCACAGCCGCACCAGCACCCAGCCCTATCAACAGCCCAGCTGCGGCAGTGTTTTTCGCAACCCAGAACCACAGAAAGCGGGGCAGCTGATCGAAGCGCTGGGCCTAAAAGGACTGCAGATCGGTGATGCCCAAGTTTCGCCAATCCACGCCAATTTCATCGTCAACATTGGCCAGGCCAGCGCCAGTGACATCGATGCCTTAATCGCAGAAGTGCAACGCCGGGTGCTGGCCAGCCACGGCCTGACCCTCCACCCTGAGGTAAAGCGGCTGGGTTTCGGCCCGGAGCACTAGCTGCCCCTTAGCCTGAGCCGAGCAACTTCTAGGGCATGGCTGGCTTCGGACTCCCCAACTTCGGTCAGCTCACCGAGGCCTTCAAGAAGGCCCAGGAGCTGCAGCAAAACGCCCAGAAGCTCCAGGAAGAACTTGATGCAATGGAACTGGAGGGCCGCAGCGCCGACGGCCGGGCCAGCATCTGGCTCACGGGCAACCAGCAACCGCTGCGAGTACAACTGGCCCCCGAACTGATCGCCGAAGGGGCTGCCGCCAGCGAGGCCGCCGTGCTGGATGCATTGCAAGCCGCCTACGAGCTGTCCACCGGCACGATGAAAGGCCGCATGGAAGAGCTCACCGGTGGCCTGAATCTCAATCTGCCAGGTCTAGGCGGCTGAAATCCGTCGTTTTTCCAGTGCCAGCCTGGCCGTCCTCTTCCCCATCCAGCAGCTGCTGACGCTGGCGACGCCGGGAGAGCTGCCGCAATCCGGGCGCCAGGCGGGGCTCTAGACCCTGACCGCGGCGCCGCAGCCCCGACCCGTCTGGGGAGTCCGCAACCCAGCCCGTTCGCTCGCCATCCAGCAGCAGGTCGCTCAGGCACTGGGCATAAAGGGGGTACCGCTCCCAATCGGAGCCAACGGCGCAGCCGGGGTCGCCCTGGTGCAAGCAATTGCTGAAGCGGCAGCAGCCCAAGCCCAGGCGTTGCCGAATCTCCGGGAACAGGGGGCCTAAGGCAAAGGGGTCGGAAGGCAGCCGCGGCCTATTGAATCCAGGCGTGTCGGCCAGCAGGGCTCCGGGTGCCAAGGGGAAAAGCTCCACGTGGCGGGTGGTGTGGCGGCCCCGCTGCAGCCGCCCTGACACCGCCGCCACCCGCAGGCCCAGCTCGGGGCAAAGACCGTTGAGCACGCTGCTCTTCCCCACCCCAGAAGGTCCACAAAGCACCGCGATACCTGGCTGGGCCAGCCGCTGCAGCAAAGGCTCCATGCCCTCGCCACTACTGGTAGATACCGCCAGGGCGTCGTAACCCCAGGCAGCAGCTCGCTGGCACCAACTGGCCACCTCGTCAGGCGAAACCAGATCCGCCTTGGAGAACAGCAACTGCACCGGCCGGCCCGTCGCCTCAGCCGTCAACAAAAAGCGTGTGAGCTGGAGCAGGTCCAGCTCTGGCTCCGCCAGCGCCACCACCACGACCACGAGGGCCACGTTGGCCACGGCGGGCCGCTCAAGCAGGCTCTGACGCGGCTCCAGGGCCGCCACAGCCGCCCGGCCAGCAGGCCAGTCGATGCCATCCACCCAGACGCGATCGCCCACGGCGATGGTTTGGCCGCTTTTGCCAAGGCGGGTGCGCCGGGTGCACAAAAGTCGACTCAGGCCGGTGGGCCCTACCTGATCCAGTTCCACCCAGCAGTAATTGGCCAGCAGAGCCACCACCTGCCCCATTAGGCGCAATCGCCCAGGCTCAACCCCCATGACAACGAACCTGCAGCCGCACGGCCCCTTGTTGCTCCGGGTGATCGCAGCAGGTAACTCCATGACCTGAGCTCTCCAGCCCCTGGGTCACCTGCTGCTGGGGCTCTCCCCGATCTAGGTCCACCTGCAGGATCTGGCCAGGAAGCAAACGCTCCAGGGCCAGCTTGGTGCGAATGAAGTTGAGCGGACAAGCAATGCCACGCAGATCAAGCTGGGCATCTGGGTTGCCGTCTGCCCAACCGGCGCTCAACCGAAGAGGCCCCCAAACAAACCGCTCTTATGGGGATGCTTGTGGCCCTTGCTGGTGTGGTGGCCGGCCAGCTGCTCCAGCAACTCCCGCTCCTCAGCATTGAGCTTGGTGGGCAGCTGCACCTTGATGCTGACTAGGTGGTTGCCTCGGGCCACCGGATTGCCCAACTTGGGCACCCCCTTGCTCTGCAGGGTGAGAACCGCTCCGGGCTGGGTGCCAGCTGGAATCTCTAACGACTCCTGGCCGTCCACCGTGTCTACCTCGATGGTGTCGCCCAAAATGGCCTGGAGGTAATTGAGCGTCACCTCCGAGTGGATGTGGATGCCATCGCGGCGCAAGCCGGCAGCCGATTGAACGCTTAGGAACACATAGAGATCGCCGGCGGGTCCACCCCGCTGGCCCGCATTGCCCTCATTTGCCACCCGCAGCCGGGTGCCGGAATCAACCCCAGCTGGGATGTTGATGCGCAGCTTTTTACGCACCTGCTGCAGACCCTGGCCACCGCAGGCGCCGCAGGGGTCGGCAATCACCTGGCCGCTGCCCTCACAGGTGGGACAAGCCGCCACCTGGGTAAAACTGCCGAATGGGGTGCGAGTGGCCCGACGCACCTGGCCGGCGCCGCCACAGGTGCCGCAGCTTGTGGGTCCACTGCCCGACTTGGCACCGGAGCCCTGGCAGGTGCTGCAGGTTTCGAGATGCCGAATCTGCACCTCCTTCTCGATACCAAATACCGCCTCTTGGAAGTTGATGGTGAGGTCGAGGCGCAGGTCATCGCCTTGACGGGGACCACGCCGCCGCGGACCTGCTCCAGCACCCGCCCCCCCAAAGCCACTGAAGAAGGTCTCAAACAGGTCGGCAAAGCCGCCCATGTCGCCCATATCAGGCGCGCCGCCGCCACCTAGACCCGCCTCACCAAACTGGTCGTAACGGGCGCGAGTCTGGGGATCGCTGAGCACCTCGTAGGCCCGGCCGATCTCCTTGAATTTGTCTTCAGCCCCAGGATCTTTGTTGACATCCGGGTGGTACTGCCGGGCCATCCGCCGGTAGGCCCGCTTCAAAGTGTCTGGATCGGCGTCGCGGGCGGTGCCGAGCAGGTCGTAGTAGTCGGCCATCAGCCGTCCTGCTCCTCAGCCTGGCCATTCTCAGCTGCTTGGCAGCCAGCAGCTTGGGAGCCTGCAGTGACGGCGCCGGAACCAGGCCCCATCGACACTTTGACCAGGGCGTGGCGCAGCACCCGACCATTTAAGTGGTAGCCGCGCTGCAACTCCTCGATCACTACATCTTCGGCATGGGTCTCGCTGGGTTCACGCAAAACCGCCTCATGCAAGCTGGGATCGAAGGGTTCACCCTCTACACGCATTGGTGAAACCCCCAGCTGCTTGAACACATCCACCAGCTGCTTGTAGAGGCCCTGATAGCTGCGATGCAACGCCTGAGCTTCCTCGTGCTGGGGATTCAACTGCTGCCTTGCCCGGTCGAAGTTGTCGACCACCGGCAAAATTTCACCCAAAGTGGAGCAGGTGATCTGGAGGCGTAGGTCTTCGCTGTCGCGGCTTTGGCGCTTGCGGAAGTTGTCGAAGTCGGCAGCCAGGCGCATGTATTGGCCGTTGAGGCCCTCATGCTCTGCCTTGAGTGCAGCCAGCTGGCCAGCCAGATCGGAACCCTGATCAGAAATCTGGTCAGAGCCTGCCTCCTGGCCTGCCTCAATCTCCGGAGTAGCCGGAATCTCGCTGGGATCAGCTGCCTGGGGCGCCCCAGCTCCCAGGTTGCTGTCACCGCTCATCGAGGTGTCACCGCTCATGGCTGACAAGGTCGGACTTTGGTTCTAGACATGTTGAAGCTCAAGGCCTACCTCCCACAAGCGGCGGAAGCCCGCACCTTCTGGCTCCATGACCCTCACCCCTTCCCGCCCCGTCCCTGAAGCCAGCAGCGAAGAGCAGCAGCGTCTAGAGGTTGAGCTACTGATTGGTGAGCCGGTGCTGCAAGCAATCGAGTTGCAGGCCCTTGGTCAAGACTTACTTTTTACGGGCAAAGGGCTGCCAGAGGCGCGCTGGCGCGAACTGGGCGCCTTGCCCCTTCAAGAAGCCAATGGAAGATTGGTAGTTGCCGTACCGAGCAACTGGGGGCCCCAGCAACGCCAGAATTTAAGTGAGGAATTGCAACGTGCCGGCTTCAACGCGGAGCTGAAGTTGGCCTTAGCGACAAATCTCACAACTGCGCTCACGCCAAAAGCACCAACTCCTTCTCCCGCAGCCTCCAGACCAGCCCAACCACGACCACCTGCAAGCTTTAACGCCCCCCGCTCCTTAACCAAAGACCTAGGCATCCCGGGCACCTCCGAAGGACAGCGGCAAGAGGTCGCCGATGTCGAAGATCTGGAGATCAATGCGGCAGCTGCCAGCAGCAGTGCCAATGCGTCACCAATCGTCAGCTTGGTGGACCGGATCCTGATCGAGGCTCTTACCTCTGGAGCCAGTGATATTCACGTGGAACCCCAGGAAAACACCCTGGAAATCCGCTTTCGCCTCGACGGTGTACTGCAGAAGCACTTTGAGGATCTGCCAAAGAGCCTGACGCCGGCCGTGACATCACGCATCAAAATCATGGCGGAGCTGGACATCGCCGAACGGCGATTGCCTCAAGACGGCCGCATCAGGCGCATGTTCCGCGGCCGCAAAATGGATTTCCGGGTTAGCACTTTACCCAGCCGTAACGGTGAAAAAATATGCTTGCGCCTACTCGACAGCGGCGCCACCCAGCTCGGCCTGGAAACCCTGATCACCGATGCGGATGCCCGCAGAACCCTGCGGGAGCTTGGATCTAAGCCCTACGGAATGATTCTGGTAACGGGCCCGACCGGCTCGGGCAAATCGACCACCCTCTACGCCCTACTGGCTGAGCGCAACGATCCAGGCATCAACATTTCGACGGTTGAAGACCCAATCGAATACACCCTGCATGGCATCACCCAAACCCAAGTAAACCGAGAGAAGGGGCTCGATTTCAGTACGGCGCTACGTGCCTTCATGCGCCAGGATCCCGACGTTTTGCTGGTGGGAGAAACCCGCGACCTGGAGACCGCCAAAACGGCGATCGAGGCCGCACTTACCGGCCACCTAGTGATGACCACCCTGCACTGCAACGACGCAGCCAGCGCCATCGCCCGCCTCGATGAAATGGGTGTGGAGCCCTTCATGGTGAGCGCATCCCTGCTGGGCATCGTGTCCCAGCGGCTGCTGCGACGGGTGTGCTCGGCCTGCCGAATCAGCTACACCCCCAACCCGGAAGAACTGGCGCGTTTTGGTCTTTTGAGTAGCCACGAAACCGAGGTGACCTTCTTCAGGGCCAACACCCAGAACCGCAACCAGGAAGGCTGCTGCCCTGCTTGCAACGGTGCGGGCTACAAAGGAAGGGTTGGAGTTTACGAAATCCTGCGCATGACGGACACCTTGGCAGCAGCTGTCGCCAAGAGGGAAACCACCGATGTACTGCGACGAATGGCGCTTGAAAACGGCATGAAAACCCTTTTGGGCTACGGGCTGCAGCTAGTGCGCGAAGGTCACACAACCCTGGCCGAGGTCGAACGGATGCTGCTCACTGATTCGGGGCTGGAATCAGAACGCCGCTCCAAGTCACTGAGCACCCTCACCTGCAGCAGCTGCGGCGCCGGGCTCCATGACGATTGGCTCGAATGTCCCTACTGTCTAACCAGCCGCTGAGCGCCCCATGGCCGTGATGATTGAAGACTTGATGACCCAGCTTGTGAAGGATGGCGGCAGTGATCTCCATATCAGTGCAGGCCTACCTCCCTATGGAAGGTTCAACGGTCAACTCAGGCCAATACATGATGATTCCTTGGACGAAGAAAGCTGCAATAAACTAATCTTCTCGATGCTAAATAATGCCCAGCGCAAGCAGCTAGAGCAAACCTGGGAATTAGATTGCGCCTATGGCCTTAAAGGGATCGCCCGCTTCAGGGTTAATGTTTATCGCCAAAGGGGTACCTACGCGGCCTGCCTGCGAGCCCTTGGCAACAGCGTGCCCACGCTAGAAAGCCTGGGACTACCACCGATTGTGGAGGAAATAAGCCATATGCCCAAAGGGCTGGTTCTGGTAACAGGCCCCACCGGCTCAGGCAAAACCACAACCTTGGCGGCCATACTCGAACACATAAATCAAACCCGAGCAGAACATATATTGACCATTGAAGATCCAATTGAATTCACATATAAACCGGTAAAAAGTGTCATCCATCAACGCCAGCTCAACGATGACACCCGCAGTTTTGCCAATGCCCTAAAGGCAGCCCTTCGGGAAGATCCCGATGTAATCCTGGTGGGTGAGCTCCGAGATCTGGACACCATCCAATTAGCAATTACGGCAGCTGAGACCGGTCACCTGGTATTCGGCACGCTGCACACCAGTTCGGCCGCCCAGACCGTGGACCGCATGGTGGATGTTTTTCCTCCCACCCAGCAAACCCAGATTCGGGTCCAGCTAAGCAGCAGCCTTGTGGCCGTTTTTGCCCAGACCCTGTGCAAACGGCACAATCCAAGCCCCGGCCAATTTGGACGCGTCATGGCCCAGGAGATCATGATCAATACACCAGCCACCGCAAACCTGATCAGGGAAGGTAAAACCGCTCAGCTTTACTCTGCAATTCAGACAGGCGGTCAACTATCAATGCAAACGCTGGAAAAAGCCCTAGGGGATCTGGTGCTCAGCAACCAAGTCACGATGGATGAAGCCCTAGTAAAAACCTCAAAGCCTGAAGAGCTGAAACGCTTAGTCAACCAACTGGGCTGATGAACTACTAAGAACTCCTAAGCCATGCCTGCCTTCGTTGCCACTTACGTCAATCCTCAAGGCAAGTCAGTGCTTGTGGATATTGAGGCGCCCGATCCAGCCCAGGCCAAGCGCAGCTTGAGGCTGCGAGGCATCAGAGCCATTGAAATCAAGGCCAAGCCAAAAGCCACGGCAACGGGATCGAGTGCAGCAAGCCAACTCAATAAACAACTTAAGTTTTCCAAGTTGAGTGAGCTTCTGGAAGCCAAACCCGGAATCAAGGACAAGGCTGTCTTTGCCAGCAAAATGTCTGCCTTGATCAATGCTGGTGTGCCGATCGTGCGCAGCATCGATCTAATGGCCTCCCAGCAAAAGATGCCGCTGTTCAAGCGCGCCCTTCAATCAATAAGCTTGGAAGTTAATCAAGGCATCTCTTTTGGCGAAGCGTTGCGTCGCTGGCCCAAGGTCTTCGACAAGCTCAGCGTAGCGATGGTGGAAGCCGGAGAGGCTGGCGGTGTACTGGATGACACCCTCAAGAGACTCGCGAAACTACTTGAGGATAACGCCAAACTCCAGAACCAAATTAAGGGTGCCTTGGCCTATCCAGTAGCGGTACTTTTCATCGCAGTTGCAGTCTTCCTAGGCATGACGATCTTCATCATTCCTACTTTCGCTGGAATTTTCGAGGATCTCGGAGCGAAACTTCCTTGGTTCACCCAAATGCTTGTCGACCTAAGCAAATTGCTGAGATCACCATTTTCCCTCTATTTGATTGTAGCAATTATAATAGCTGTTTTTCTTTTTGGCCGATTCTATGCAACCCCAATCGGTCGACGCAGGGTCGATGCTCTAATTCTCAAGATTCCCCTGTTCGGAGATTTGATTCAAAAAACAGCTACCGCACAGTTTTGTAGAACTTTTAGCTCCCTGTCCAAGGCAGGAGTTCCAATCCTGTCGTCTTTGGATATTGTTCGTGAAACTGCGGGAAATGTAATTGTTTCAGATGCAATCAACATCGGTCGGCAGGAAGTACTCCAAGGCATTCCCCTCAGCGTCGCACTGGGCACACTTAAAGTGTTTCCAGATTTGGCAATTAGCATGCTTTCCATTGGGGAAGAGACGGGGGAGATGGATGCCATGCTTTCGAAAGTTGCTGATTTTTATGAAGACGAGGTTGAGACAACCGTCAAAGCTCTCACCTCCATGCTTGAACCCGCCATGATAGTTTTAGTGGGTGGGATTGTTGCTTCAATTTTGGTCGCTATGTACTTGCCAATGTTTTCCATATTCGACGAAATCAAATAAATTCTTTTCTGTTAGATCTTTTTCAATCCGCTGCTAGTGCCTGGCCAGCCAGCCAGCCGCTGCTCCAGCAGTGCTGGAAGTTGAACCCCCCCGTCACCCCGTCCACATCCAAGAGTTCGCCCACCAAATAAAGACCAGGCTGCTGGCGGCTCTCCATCGTCGCCAGGTTCACCTCACCAAGAGGAATGCCCCCTGCCGTCACGAATTCTTCGCCGAAGGGGCCCCGCCCGGTAATGGCCAGCCGGGTATCACGCAACGCCGATACCAACAGCTGCTGGTGCCGCTTAGCAAGGTCAGCCCAGCGCTGCTGAGGATCTAAGCCATGGCGCTGCAACAGGGCCAGCCACAGGCGCCGGCTAAGGGCGGGCCAGGGGCGCCAGTTGGCTAGTTGCCGCTTGGCCTGGTCTCGCTTGGCCTCGGCAAACAAGCCCTCAAGATCCTGCTGGGACAGGCCGCCACTCCAATCAAGGCGCAGCTCGCCCCGATAGCCGCTGGCCTTGAGGGCGCGGGCAGCAAAAGCCGTGAGCCGCAGGGTGGCTGGACCGGACAGACCCCAATGGGTGATCAGCACCGGGCCCCGCTGGCGAAAAGGCTGGCCAGCCCGAGCGGCCTGGGGCTCCTGGGGCAGATGCAAAGCCAGCTCCACCGGATCCATCACCACTCCGGCCAGCTCGAGCAGGGGATCGCCGGCCAAAGCCAACGTGAATAGGGACGGCACAGGCGCCACCAGCCCGTGGCCTAAAGCGGCCGCCAGCTGACGGCCGCTGGGATGGCTGCCGGTGGCAAGCACCAACCGATCAGCTCTGATCGCCCCACCGCCCCGTACCAGCAGGTCAAAACCACCGGCAGCAGCTGCCGCGGCCCGCTGCAAGCTCACCCCCGTGTGCAGCTGCACCCCGGCCTGGAGGGCTGCTCGGCGCAGGGTGGCTGCCACCGATTCGGAACGGTTTGAACGGGGAAATAGGCGTCCGTCCGGCTCCTCCACCAGCTCGAGGCCATGGTCAGCAAACCAGGCGACGGCATCGCCAGGAGCAAAGCGCGAAAAGGGACCCCGCAGGGCTTGGCCGCCCCGGGGATAGTGCCCCACCAACGCCCGAGGATCCCAGCAGGCATGGGTGACATTGCAGCGCCCACCGCCACTGATCAACACCTTGTGCAACGGCTCGGTGGTGGCTTCCAGCAGGGCGATATCGCCGAGGCCGGCCTCAGCAGCACAGATGGCGGCCATGAAGCCGGCGGCACCGCCACCGGCCACGACAACGGCAGCATGAATTGGCAGCATGGGGAGATGGGCCAAATCGATCCAGCCAGTTATCGCTTCAGTGTGGCCCCGATGATGGACTACACCGATCGGCACTTCCGGGTGCTGATGCGGCAGATCAGCAGGCGCAGCCTGCTTTACACCGAAATGGTGGTAGCCCAGGCCCTACACCACGCCAGGCAAGCACCCGATGCCAGCGCACCGGGGGGGCGGTTGGAGCGCCTGCTGGGCTTCGATCCGATCGAAAAACCCCTAGCCCTGCAAGTGGGCGGCGACGATCCTGGCTTGCTGGCTGAGGCCGCTGCCCTGGCGGCTGAATGGGGCTACGACGAAATCAACCTGAATGTGGGCTGCCCCAGCGAGAAGGTGCAAAAAGGCCGCTTTGGGGCCTGTCTGATGGCCGATCCCCACCAGGTGGCCCGCTGCGTTGCCGCCATGGCCGCCGCCTGCCCTTTGCCAGTAACGGTCAAACACCGCATCGGCATTGATGAGCGCGACTCCTACGCCGAGTTGCTGGCCTTCGTGGATGCGGTGGCGGCAGCGGGGGCCCAGCGATTTGCAGTACACGCGCGCAAAGCATGGCTGGAGGGGCTCGATCCCAAACAGAACCGCACGATCCCGCCCCTGCGCTACGACCTGGTGCATGCCCTCAAGCGCGATCGACCGCATCTGAGCATCGAATTAAACGGCGGTCTGGAAAGCCTGGACGCCTGCGTGCAGCAGCTCGAATTGGTGGACGGGGCCATGGTGGGTCGGGCTGCTTATGCCCATCCCCTCCAATGGAGGCAGGTGGACCAGCAGATCTACGCCGACGACAGCCAGCCGCTGGCCACAGCCTCCAGCGTGGTGGGGGGTTTGGTTGCCTACGCCGAGCAATGGCGCAGTCGAGGCGGACGGCTGTGGCCTATCGCCCGCCACCTAGTGCATGTGGTGGAGGGGGTAAGCGGCGCCAAACGCTGGCGCCAGCAACTCACCGAAAAAGCAGGGTCAAGGGACGCGGATGCTGGCGTGCTGGCAGCCGCGGCCCTGGCCCTGGCGGAGCGGGGCTACTAGCCCTCGGCGCCACCGTAGAAGTCGCCGCCACTGCTATCGCCACCGCCACTGCGGCGGCGGCGGGTGCGCCCAGCATCGAAGCTGTCGCCACCAGCAGGATTGCCGGCGCCATAGCTGCGATCTTCCCAGCCGCGAGCACCGGATCCCCGATCGCCGCCACCGGCATAACCGCCGCCACCACCTGCGTAGCCACCACCTCCTCCTGCTCCGCCACCACTGCCGCGGTTGTAGCCACCTCCGCCGCCACCTGAGTAGCCACCACCTCCTCCACCTCCGTAACCACCACCGCCCCCGCCATAACCACCCCGGCGCGGACCACCACCACCAGCTCCGCCGCCACCGCCGCCGCCGGTGCGGGGCTCGGCTTTGTTGATGCGCAGGGGACGACCCATCAGCTCAGCACCCTGCAATGCCTCAACGGCCTTTGCCTCTGCTGCTTCATCGCCCATCTCAACAAAGGCGAAACCGCGCTTGCGCCCGGTATCCCGTTCAAGGGGTAGGGAACAGCTAGACACCTCACCGAAGGGTGCAAACAATTCCGCCACGTCTTCCTGCTCAGCGCGGAAGGGAAGGTTGCCGACAAAAATACTCACGAACTGAAGATCGGCCGCGGGACCGATGCATGTGGGCCAGTGGGCCACTAACCGATCCACCCTAAGACGACTAGCCAAAGCTGGCTGCTTTCAGCAGGCAAGTCGCATCCGAATTCGCTGCAACTGCCGCTGAACCTGGTCAAAGCCCGTGCCGCCCTCGCTGCGCCTGGCCGCCACCACCTGCTGGGGAGTGATGGCCTCATAAATGTCGGCTTCAAAGGCAGGGTGCAGCTGCTGCCAGCGCCCCAGGGGCAGGTCGCGCAGCAGGATTCCCTCAGCCAGGCAGCCCTTCACCAGGCCGCCCACTAACTGGTAGGCCTCGCGGAAGGGCACCCCTTTAGCCACCAGGTAGTCGGCCACATCGGTGGCGTTGGAGAAATCCGCCGCCACTGCAGCCTCCAGGCGCTGGGGCCGAAACTCGAGCCCCTCTTCAAACAGGATCGCCATCGCCTCCAGGCAATCGAGGCAGGTGCGCACCCCATCAAACAGGGCCTCCTTGTCTTCCTGGAAATCCTTGTTGTAGGCGAGGGGCAGGCCCTTGATCATGGTCAGCAAACCCATCAGGTGGCCAAACACCCGGCCGCTCTTACCCCGCACCAGCTCGGGCACATCAGGGTTCTTTTTCTGGGGCATCAGGCTGCTGCCAGTCGCACAGCGGTCGGTGAGGCCGATAAAGCCAAACTCTTCGCTGGCCCAGAGAATCACCTCCTCACTGAGCCGGCTTAAGTGCACCAGCACCAAGCTGGCGGCAGCCATGAACTCGACCGCAAAGTCCCTGTCACTAACCGCATCGAGACTATTGGCGTAGATGGTGTCAAAGCCCAGCTCGGCGGCGGTCTGGCGCCGATCGATGGGCACCGGCGTGCCCGCTAGGGCCGCAGCCCCTAGGGGACAGATGTTCACCCGACCGCGCACGTCAGCCAAACGGGCCCGGTCCCGCTCGGCCATCTCGATATAAGCCAGTAGGTGGTGGGCTAGACACACCGGCTGGGCCCGCTGCAGGTGGGTGTAGCCGGGGATTAAGACCGTGCTGTGCAGCTCAGCCTGAGCCAGCAGGGCCCGCTCGAAGCGCAGCAAGCCCCCGTCAATGGCATCAATTTGGCCGCGTAGCCACAGACGCAGGTCAGTGCCCACCTGGTCGTTGCGACTGCGGCCAGTGTGCAGTTTCTTGCCCAGGGGGCCGAGCAACTCAATCAGACGCCGCTCAACGGCGAAGTGCACATCTTCAGCCTCCAGGCCGGGATTGAACTCGCCCCTGGCTGCCTCGGCTCTGACATTTTCCAGGCCCTCGATCAACTGAACCGCCTCGCTCTCGCTGATCACAGCGCAACTGCCCAACATGCGGGCATGGGCGATGGAGCCGTCCAGGTCTTGCTGCAACAGGGTGATGTCAAAACCGATCGAAGCGTTGAAGCGCTCGATCGCCGGATGCAGGCCCTGCTCGAAGCGCTGGCTCCAGGTAGACGCGGTGGAATCAACAGCCATTCGGGGCTCGGCGGGCGGCGCTAGGCAGGGAATCAGCTTGGCAGGGAGGGCAGCATCAGCTCCTCCTTCACCTTGAGCACCACCATCGAAGCGTCATCGTCGAGCTGCCGGTCTGCCCCCACGAAGCGATCCAAGCGGGCAAACAGCTGGTCGAGAATCCCCTGAGCGCCGATGCCGGAGCGGCAGGCCGCCTGCAACTGGCGCACCAACCGCTCCTCGTCGAAGCGCTCGCCGCTGAAGCCGGTGGCCTCGGTCACCCCGTCGGTGTAATAGAGCAGCACATCGCCTGGATCCAGCACGATTTGCTCAAGGCCGTAATCGGCTTCGCTCTGCAAACCAATCAGCAGGCCTGGGGCGTCAAGGCGCTCCACCTGGTTGCGCTGGCGCCGCCAGATCAAGGGCGGATTGTGAGCCGCATTGGCGTAGCGCAGCAGGTGGGTGCGGGGGTCGTAATCGGAATAAAAGAGGGTCACAAAACGGTGCGACTGGGCCAGGTCTTCCTGGGCCAGCTGGTTGAGGTCGTGAAGGATGCGCTCGGGGGAGTGGCCGCTCAGCACCTCGGCCCGCAACATGCCGCGCAGCATGGTCATCAGCAGACTTGCCGGCACCCCTTTACCCATCACATCGCCCATCACCAGCGCCCAGCGAGCCTGTTCGCGGCGGCGGCCCAGCAGCTGGGGGCGGGTGGGGATGAAGTCGTAATAGTCACCGCCCACCTGAAAGGCAGGGCGGCAACGGGCTGCCAGCTCAACGCCATCGATCACCGGGCAGTGGTCGGGCAGCAGCTGGGCCTGGATTTCAGCACCGATGCTGAGCTGGCGATCGAGCCGCTCATGGCGCCGCATGGTCTGAAGCAGGGCCTCGTTTTCCAGAGCGACGGCACTGAGATCAGCCACCAGCTGCAGGTGGCGGCGATGCACCTCGCTCCAGGCAAAGCCCTGCCGATTGCTGAAGATATAGAGGCGGCCTCGCTGCAGGCTGCGGGAAACTACCGATGTGGCCACCACCTGGGCTCCACCCAGCAGCCGGCCCACCCGCTGATCAAGCAAGGCCGCCACGGCCGCATCACCGCTGAGAGCTGCCAACTCCCCATCCGCCAACGCCGCCAACTGGCGCACCAGCTCGGCGCAGGGCTCCGCCGGCGTGGCCTGCAGATACTCGCGCCAGAGGCGACCATCCTCGTGGAACACCACCAGCAGAGCCCCCTCTGCTTCCACCAGCCGGGCCGCCACCAGCGGCACCAGCTCCAGAAAGCGGCCCAGATTGGTGAAACTGCGCAGGGCAAAAGCCAGGGAAGCCAGCAGCTCCTGGTTGCGCCGCTGCTCCCGGCTGAGGCTGTCGAGTAGCTGCCGCAGCGAGGCTGCAGCCGACAACAGGGCCGGACCCTGGGGAGAAACCGGATGGGGGGGCGGCTTGTTGCTCACCGATTGGGCACGGTGCGGCCGCGGCGGTTTCGCAAGATAGCGGCGACGCAGGCAAGTGACCTACCGGCAAAGGCAAGCAGGACCTCAGCGAGCCAGCAAGGCCTCAACAAACTCAAAGCTGTTAAAGGGCCGCAGGTCGCGAATACCCTCACCAGCGCCAATGAAACGGATTGGCAGCCCGGCTTCAGAGGCGACGGCCAGGGCCACACCACCGCGGGCGCTGCCATCGAGCTTGGTGAGCACCACGCCGGTTAGGCCGGCGGCCTTGGCAAAAGCCATCGCCTGACGCAGGCCGTTTTGACCCTGGCTGGCATCCAGCACCAACAGCGACTCCACCACCGCCTCCGGCGCCAGCTTGTCGACAATCCTGCGCACCTTGCTGAGCTCCTCCATCAAGTTGTGCTTGGTCTGCAGCCGGCCAGCCGTATCCACCAACACCAGCTCAGTGCCCTTGGCCTGGGCAGCACCGATGGCGTCGTAAACGACGGCCGCTGGATCGGCATTGGCGCTGGGATTGGCGATCACCGGCACCTTGCTGCGCTCACCCCACACCTGCACCTGCTGCACCGCCGCGGCCCGGAAGGTGTCAGCAGCAGCGATCAGGCAGCTATAGCCGCTGCGCACCGCCAAGTTGGCCAGCTTGCCGAGCGTGGTCGTCTTACCAACGCCGTTTACCCCCACCAACAGCCACACGTTGAGCTGCTCGCGGCGGGGGGCTAGCAGGGGCTGGCCACTGGCCTCGATCGGTTGGTCGAGGATGGCGCGCAGCTGCTCCTTAAGGAAGCGCAGGCCTTCGGCGGGATCCACCACCTCCTGATTGAGCCGCTGGCGAAGGGCGCCAAGGGCCCGGTCGGTGGCCTCCACCCCAACGTCTGCCCGCAGCAGGGTGGTTTCCAGACCATCAACCACCTCTGGCGTGAGCGGGTCATCACCGAGGTTGTCGAGCAGTTGGGTGACCAAGCCCTGGCGGGTTTTCTCGAGGCCCTGGCGCAAACGAGCCAGCCAGTCGATCTCCTCAAGCGACACCTGATCAACCCGCTTGCCCTGGGCCGCGAGCACCTCAGCCGACCAGGTGAAGGTGGTGTCGAAAGCGCCCAGGCTGGGCTCAGCTAGCTCTGGCGCTGCAGGGGCTTCAAGGGCAGGAGCCTCTGACGCGGTGATCGCCTGTTGGCGTTCAGCCCGCTGGGCCGCTGCCTGCTCCAGCAGGGAAAGGGGCGCTGCCACTGGAGTGGCCGCTTGGGCAACCTGCTCAAGATCCTGCTCAAGTACCTGTTCGGGTTGCTGTGAATTGACCTGTACAGGCTGTACAGAATCCGGGAGAGGGGACTCAGCGGCAGATTCGGCCTCAAGCTGCAGCCGCTTTTGCTCCTCCTGCTGGGCTTTGAGGCGGGCATAGGCCTGGCGGGCCCATTCCAGCGCCTCAGCGTTGGGATCGGACGAACTCTCAAGCGGCTGTTCTGGAGCCTGGTCTGGAGCCTGACCCGAAACCTGTTCAGAAGCTGGCGCCGGGGTTGCTGATGGGTCAGCTGGAGATGGGCCGGTGCGATTAAACCAGTCGTAAACCATGGCTTTGCTCAGGCCTCCGCCGCTGAACGAGCTGCCGTGAAGCGCCGCAGCACCCCGTTGATCATGCGGCGGCCCTGCTCATCGCTATAGCGATTGGCTAACTCCACAGCTTCGTTACAGGCCACGGCAGGAGGGGTGCGGAAGCTCTCGAGGTCTACGGCGGCTAGCCGCAGGATGTCCCGATCGATGCGGGGCAGGCGAGTAAGACGCCACCCTTCCATCACACGATCGAGCCGCTCATCGATCGCCTGACGGTCGCGCAGCACGGCCTCAACCCGGGCAATGGCGCCGAGGCGCACCTCTTCTTGGTCGGCCAGCATCAGCAGCCGGGGCAACTCCAGACTTGCAGAGAGGCGGTTAAGGGCCTGTTCAGCCGCGACTAGGCCGGCGTTGAGGTGCTGGCGCACCCGGGGCAACTGCTGCTCACCCTGCTCCTGCAACTCGCTATCAAGCAGTTGCTGCTGGGCGGTCTGCAGGTCTTCAGCGGAGCGATCCAGAGACTCACGCACGTCCTGGCTGAGGGTGGCGAGCACCTGCTGCAACAGGCCCTCCATGCCAGTTGGCAGGGCCGGGGCAGACGAACCGCGATCACTGGTCTGACCAAGCATCAGCAGGGCCAGTTCACGGGAGAGGGTGCGGCTCTGCATCAGGTGGGTTCTGCCTCAGGAAAGTTGGGGAGTGCGCAGCTGGGCCAGCAGGCTGGAGAAGCTGCGATTGGGGGTGGAGCGCTCGTCGGGGTTGACGATGCCGGCGGAAATGATTGTGCGGAAAGCATCCTCCACCGAGATCTCGAGATCCTTAACAGAACCCTCTGGCACAACGGTGTACCAGCCGGTGGTTGGATTCGGCGCGGTGGGAATGAACACACTCAGCATTGGCTCGGTGAAGCCTGCCTGCAGGGCAGAGCCGATCGCGCCAGTCACAAAGCCCAGGGCGTAGAGACCCTCGCGTGGATACTCGACCAGCACGACCCGACGAAACTTGCTGGAGTTGCCCTGGAGAAAAGTTTCGAGCAGCTGCTTGAGGGTTTTGTAAACCGAGCCAGCTAGGGGGATGCGCAGCAGGGTCCCTTCGCCAAACTCAAGCAGCCAGCGACCAACAATGTTGCGGGCCATCAGGCCGATCAACAGGATGCCGAGCAGGGGCACCAGTAGGCCAACGCCCAGGTTGATCAGCTCCTGCAACACCGGATTGAGGGTGTTGAAGGGATTGAACTGCTTTGGGATAGAGGTGAGAAACGCCAGCACGAAACGGCTCACCGTGGTGCCCAGCCAGATCGTGGTTGCCAGTGGAATCACCACCAGCAAACCAGCGATCAAATCGTTCTTGAGATCGGATTGAAGCCGATCCCCTAGGGGCTGATCCGATCTGGGGCTGGATTGAACCAAGTGACAATCCGGAGATCCGGCCTTCAGCAATCTGCTTTCAACTTAGCCAGCCGGCCTCACAGCAGGGCCACTAAGGCCAGAAGCACGAAGCCAATGGCCAGCACAACTGCTGTACCAGTGCCGCCGTAACGACGCTGGTTGACCGTGAGATCGCGAGCGCGCTGTTGCTGCTGCAGCTGACCTTCGGCCTGCTGCAACTGGCGCTGCATGAAACTCTTAGCAGCCGCCTGCTGCTGCTCCGGAGTGGCATCAGCGGGGATCTGACCGGCCTGGGCGGCCTGGGCAATCAATTGGTTAATTACCTGGGGATTGTCCATTTGGGCGCGGGCCATTTCCAGCTGACCCTTGCGAGCAGCCAGCTGCTGGTCTGCCTGTTCGGAGAGGCTGCGGTCGCCGCTGATTGAAACCGGCACCGCCACGACCAGGGCAAGGGCCAGCAGGATGCTCACTACGGCCACAAGCCAGCGCAGCGGGGTGCGGCCAGCGGCCGGATGGTCGATGCGACTGCCAAATAGCATCAGCAGCAAACCAACTAAGGCCATCGGTGACTGGTTGACCAGCCGATCCATCAGCAGCTGGCGATATCCCTCTTCAGCCCAGTTCCAAGAGCCCAGCAGCACCAGCAACTGCAGGGCCAGCAACACGACCAGGGTGAGGCCGAGCCAACGCAACAGGTGGCCCAGGCGGCCGAAGGAAGCAGTGCTCACAGAAGGGTCTCGCGGCAGATTTAGACAACGGCGCAACTGTACGGGCGATGACGCTGAACGCCCATCACGACCTTGCACTCCGTTTAAAACAGCAAGCCCAGCAGCTTGGCTTTGACCCTGTGGGCCTCGCCGCCGTGCCTGCCGGAGAGCGCCTAGGCCTGCGAACGGCGGCCCTGGAGCGCTGGCTGGCAGCGGGCTATCAAGCCGACATGGCCTGGATGGCCGACCCGCGCCGGCGCGCGGTGGAGCAACTGCTGCCCGGGGTGCGCAGCCTGCTGGCGGTTGGCCTCAACTACTACGTGGAGGCCGATCGGGCACCGGGGGCGCTCAAGGTGGCCCGCTACGGCTGGGGGCGGGACTACCACCGGGTGATCGATGGCCGCCTGCGCCAGCTGGGTCGCTGGCTGGAGCAGCAGGTGCCTGGGGTGGGTTGGCGGGCCTGCGTCGACAGTGCACCGCTGATGGATAAGGCCTGGGCCGAGCAGGCCGGGCTGGGCTGGATTGGCAAAAACGGCAACCTGATCAATCGCGAGCGGGGCTCCTGGCTACTGCTGGGCCACCTGCTCACCACCTTGGAGCTGCCTGCCGATGCTGCCGCCACACCCCTTTGCGGCAGCTGCAGCCGCTGCCTGCCTGCCTGTCCCACCGGCGCCATCACCGAGCCCTTCGTGGTGGACAGCCGCCGCTGCCTGGCCTTTCACACCATCGAAAACCGCGATCCCGAACTGCCGCAAGCGATCACCAGCAAATTGGCGGGCTGGGTCGCCGGCTGCGACATCTGCCAGGACGTGTGTCCCTGGAATCAACAGCCGCTGCGAAGCAGTGAAGATACGGATTTGCAGCCCCGGCCCTGGCTGCTGAACCTGCAGGCCGAGGAAGCCCTGGGATGGAGCGACTCCGACTGGGATACCAAGCTGCGAGCCTCGGCCCTGCGCCGACTCAAACCCTGGATGTGGCGGCGCAACCTGCGGGCCAGCCGGAGCGGCACTGCCTAGGCTGGCCAAACCCGTCTCCCCGTAATGGCTCCGCGCTGGTCGCGCCCTGATTTCAGAACTGCCCTGCTGCCCGCTGCCCTCGGGCTACTGCTGACATCGGGGCTGCCCGCCCGGGCGTTGGTGCCCTACGTGTACGTGCCCCAACGGCAAGAACTCGAAGCTGCAGGTCTGGGCATCGCCCAGGCGGCGGCCCGGCTGCTGCGACTTGGTCAAGCCAGGGACGCCGCCAGGCTGGCTGCCCTGACGGTGCAGCTGCTACCAGAAGATCCTCGCGGTTGGGTCTTGCTGGCCGAGGCCCAGCTGCGCAGCAACCAGCTTGAACAGGCAGGCATATCGTTGGCCAAGGCCAAGCAACTCGATCCACGCAACCCTGGAATCTGGTTTGCCGAGGGTTCCCTAGCCCTGCGGGCCAGCAAACCCAATGAGGCCATCGGCCTTTTGGAGCAGGGCCTGAAACTGGATAAGCGCAACGCCGGCGCCTATTTCGACCTGGGCAACGCCCGCATCCTGCTAGGCCAGAGCGGCCAAGCCTTGGCTGCCTTTGAGCGGGCCTCTTCCCTGCGCAAAGGCTTCTGGGAAGCCCTCAACAACCAGGGGCTGGTGTTGTTCGAGCAGGGCAATACAAAGGCGGCCATCAGCCGCTGGCGCGAGGTGTTGAAGATCAAGCCAGATGCGGCTGAACCAACCCTGGCCCTGGCAGCCAGTCTGTTTGCCAACGGTCCGGAAAATCGCAGCGAAGCTGTCGAATTGGTTGGCAAGGCCCTCGACACCGAACCCAACTACGTGCTCGACAGCCACCAGAAGGAGCAGCTCTGGGGTCCGAAGCTGCGCAGCACCACCGCCGAACTCTTCAAGCTGGCCGAACTCAAACCGGTGGTGGATCGGGCCCTTGCCAATGCCAGCCCGGAGGGCGAAAGCAGCGACGAGGAGTAAATGGGGAGGCCTGGACAGCATCTGTAGGCTGAGCCCCAGCTTGCTGCCCCAGACCCCAACACCGGATGGCCGAGGAGCGACCAGGCGAATCCATCGGACCGGGCAACGACGCCCGCATCGAGCCGATTGCGCTGCACCTGGAGATGCAGCGCTCCTACCTCGAATACGCCATGAGCGTGATCGTTGGTAGGGCCCTGCCGGATGCACGCGACGGCCTCAAGCCAGTGCAGCGCCGCATTCTGTTTGCGATGCACGAGCTGGGGCTCACCCCTGATCGTCCCTACCGCAAATGCGCCCGGGTCGTCGGCGACGTACTCGGCAAGTACCACCCCCATGGTGATCAGGCCGTCTACGACGCCCTGGTGCGCCAGGTGCAAACTTTCGCCAGCCGCCATCCCCTGCTGGATGGCCACGGCAACTTCGGCTCCGTCGACGACGACCCGCCGGCGGCGATGCGCTACACCGAAACCCGTCTGGCTCCAATCGCCAACGAAGCGCTGCTCGATGAAATCGGCGCCGACACCGTTGATTTCGCGGCCAACTTCGATGGCTCCCAGCAGGAGCCGACGGTGCTGCCAGCCCAGCTGCCCTTCCTGCTGCTAAATGGCTGCACCGGTATCGCCGTGGGTATGGCCACCAACATCCCGCCCCACAACCTGGGCGAGGTGGTGGATGCCCTGATCGCCTTAGTGCGCAAACCGGAGCTGAGCGACGAAAAGCTGCTGGAGCTAGTGCCCGGCCCCGACTTTCCCACCGGTGGCGAAGTACTGGTGGGGCAAGGGGTCCGCGATACCTACCTCGTGGGCCGCGGCAGCATCCCGATGCGGGGCGTCGCCCACATCGAGGAGGTACAGCCAGGAAAGGGACGCCATCGCCGCGGCGCCGTGGTGATCACCGAGCTGCCCTACCAGCTCAGCAAAGCCGGCTGGATTGAGAAACTGGCCGAACAGGTAAATGACGGCAAGATCGGCGGCATCGCCGATATCCGCGACGAAAGCGACCGTGAAGGCATGCGGGTGGTGGTTGAACTCCGCCGCGACGCCAACGCCGAAACCGTGCTGGCCGACCTGCAGCGCCGCACCGCCCTGCAAAGCAACTTCGGCGCCATCATGCTGGCCCTGGTAAACGGCCAGCCGGTTCAGCTGAACCTGCGGCGCCTACTGCAGGAATTCCTGGACTACCGGGAACTGACCCTGATCCGCCGCACCCGCCACGCCCTCAAGCGCTGCGAAGACCGCCTTGAGGTCGTGGAAGGCCTGCTCAAGGCGCTCCATGCCCTGCAGCAGGTGATCGCCCTGATCACCGCAGCACCCGATGCCGCCAGTGCCCGAGCGGCCCTACAGGTGCAACTCGACCTGAGCGAGCGTCAGGCCGATGCGGTGTTGTCGATGCCACTGCGGCGCCTCACGGGCCTTGAACAGGAAAGCCTGCGCAAGGAAGCTGCCGAATTGGCGGTGGAACGCGAGCGGCTGCGCCACCTGCTGGACGACCGCACCGTGCTGCTTGACACCCTGGTGGCCGAACTCAAAGCCCTGCGCAAGCGCTTTGCCACGCCCCGGCGCACCCGGCTAGTGGAGGGCGGCGATGCCCTGGTGGCCCAGCGAGCTGCAGCCATCCGCCCCAACGCCGAACTGCAGCGCCAGCAAGCCTTTGGCGCCCTGGCCCCTGAAAGCCGGCTACTGATCCAGGCCGATGGAGCCGTGAAAATCCTCAGCGCCCAAATGCTGGGGCGCCTGCACCTAGATGAACCCATCCAACTAGGAGAGCATCCGGCACCAGCCCGGCTGATCCTGCCGATCGCCGAGCAACCGCTGCTGCTGGCCTTCACGGGTAGTGGCCGGGTGGCCTTATTGCGCTGGGAATTCGCCGGCCAGCAGCCGGGGAAGCTGGAGCGCTTCCTTCCCGACAGCATCGAAGGCGAAGCGGTGGTGCAGGTGCTTCCCCTACCCGGCCAAGGCAGCCTGGGACTCCTAAGCAGCGACGGGCGCTTCAAACGGCTGCCGATTGAGGAGTTTCAGGAACTGTCTGGCCGGGCCACCACCGTGCTCAAGCTCAAGGAGGGCGTGACCCTGCGGCGGGTGGTGGCCGGCCAGGAAGGAGACACCTTGGTAGTGGCGACCAGCAGCGGCCGCGTGCTGCGGCTAAGCCTCGATGAAACCCAGCTGCCCCTGATGGGGCGCGCTGCCCAAGGCCCCCTATTGATGCGCCTGTTGCCCGGAGAGCAGCTGGTGGGTGCCGCCTGCCTGCCTGCAACGGAAGGGGAAACCAACGGCGCAAACCAAAGCGCAGTGGTGCTGGCCACTGCCAGTGGTCAACTGAAGCGGCTGCTGGTGTCGAGCCTGCGGCCCTGTCAGCGGGGCGACATGGGTCAGATCGGCCTGCGGCTGCAACAGCGGGGCGATTACCTGGTCGACCTGCAAAGCCCAACAAGTGCTGCGGTTGGAAGCGCCGTATTGGGACTATTGACCGATAAGGGCTGGAGCTGCCGAATCGACTTAAACGAGCTGGAAGGCGAAGACACTAGCGGCATAGGCGTCAACTTGAAGCTGCCCCAAGGCCAGCAAATTCAGGAGCTGATACCTCTTATCAACTAACTACGGAGGGCACCAGGCAGCCCTTAGAGCTCTTGCAGCACCTTGGCAGCGATACCGGCCGGCTCAAGCATCAACTTGCTGGAGCTCACCTGCTCGTCCATTTCGATGGGATAGGCGCCGTCAAAGCAGGCGGTGCAGAAGTGGGCGGAATTTGCATGGGCCGCATCCACCATGCCCTGCTTGCTCAGGTAGGCGAGCGAATCGACGCCAAGATGGGTTGCGATTTCTTCCAGGGTGAGGCGGGCAGCAATCAGCTGGTCCTGGGTATCGGTATCGATGCCGTAGAAACAGGGATGGGTAACCGGCGGCGAACTAATCCGCATATGCACCTCAGTGGCCCCGGCATCCCGCAGGGCTTGCACCAACTTGCGACTGGTGGTGCCCCGCACAATTGAGTCGTCGATCACCACAACGCGCTTGCCGGCAAGCACATCTGGCAGCGGGTTGAGCTTCACCCTGATGCCGGCCTCCCGCATCGCCTGGGTGGGCTGGATGAAGGTGCGGCCCACATAGCGGTTCTTGATCAAGCCATCAGCAAACGGGATACCGCTGAGCTGGGAATAGCCAATCGCTGCCGGAATACCGGAATCGGGAACGCCAATGACTATGTCGGCTTCAACCGGTGTTTCCCGGGCCAGGGCCTCGCCAATTCGCACCCTGTAGCTATAAAGGGATTCGCCGAAGAAGCGGCTATCAGGCCTGGCGAAATAGATCATCTCGAAGACGCACAGCTTGGTGGGCTGCTCGCACCAACGGCTGCGGCTGGGTTCGGCTTGGCCTGGACGGAAATGGATGATTTCGCCGGGCTCAACATCGCCATCAAAGGCGGCACCGATGATGTCGAGCCCGCACGACTCACTGCTCACCACCCACTGGGCTTGCTCCGTTTCACCGATATGGCCAAACACCAAAGGCCGGATGCCATGGCCATCCCGGAGGGCAAAAAGCCCATCAGGCGTGCCGATCACCAAGCTGAAGGCACCGCGGCAGCACTCGGCAGCGGCCCGAATCGCCCCATCCCAATCCAGGCCCCGGTTCACGGCCTGCTGAATCGCAAAAGCGATCAGTTCGGAGTCGGTGGTGGAGGTGAGCTCGCTGGCAATGGACGCCAGATCGTGGCGGAGCTCGGCTGCATTGACCAAATTGCCGTTATGGGCAAGGGCGAAAGGGCCAATGCGGGTGTTGAGCACCACCGGCTGAGCGTTGCAAACCTTGCTGCTGCCGGTGGTGGAATAGCGGTTGTGGCCGATGGCTAGATCGCCAGTAAGGCGCTCCAGCACGGCCTGATCAAACACCTGGCTCACCAGGCCCATGTCCTTGTGCAGGCGCACCTTGCGCTCTGCATCAAACACAGCGATACCGGCCGATTCCTGGCCGCGATGCTGCAGGGCGTATAGGCCGAAGTAAGTGAGGTTGGCCACCGGTTGCCCCGGCGCCAGCACGGCATAGACGCCGCAGGCTTCCTCGGGCTTGTCCGGACGCATCACCAGCACAGGCCCATCAACAATCACGGTGAAATTTCATTCTGCACGAGCGCCCTCGCCCATTCGCCGCGGGATGGCCTGCTCGTAGCAGGCCTCCAGTGCCGCCAGGCTCTGCTCAAGCAAAGGCTGGCCTGCTTGGCGGATTACCAGGCTGGCAGCGGCCGTAACCACACCTAGCCGCTCGGCCGGCACTGCAGCAGCCGCAAGAGCCTGCTGCCAGGAGGCATCTTGGCCTGCGGGCACGCTCACAAGGATGCGGGCACCACCCTCGGCAAACAGCAGCCGATCCAACCGGGCGCTGCTAGCCGGGATCTCCAGCTCGGCCCCCAGAGGCATTACAGAAATGGTGGCGATGCAGCACTCGGCCGCAGCCACCGCCAGGCCGCCATCGCTGAGGTCGTGGGCGGAGGCCACCAAGCCCTGGGCAATGGCCTGGCGCAGGAAGCCCTGAACCGCGCGCTCCAATTGCAGATCAATCTCCGGCGGGCGCCCGGTTACGGCTCGATGCAGCCGCTCCAGATAGCTGCTGCCGGCCAGGCTCAAGCGTGGATCGGCGGGAGCCTCGCCCATTTCCAGCGGCACCCCCAGCAGCCAGATGGCATCGCCGACCTGGCACCAGGCCTGGCCGCGCACGTGCTCCAGATTGTGCACCAGGCCCACCATGCCCACCACCGGCGTGGGGTGGATCGGCTGCATGCGGCCATCGGGCAGGCGGGTCTCGTTGTAGAGGGAGACGTTGCCGCCGGTGACCGGGGTGTCCAGGGCACTGCAGGCCTTCGAAAGGCCGCGGCAGGCCATCGCCAACTGCCAGTAACCGGTGGGGGTTTCCGGCGAAGGGAAATTGAGGTTGTCCGTCACGGCCAAGGGCTCGGCCCCCACGCAGCTGAGGTTGCGGGCCGCCTCGGCTACCGCCGCCATGCCGCCGCGCTCGGGGTCGAGGGACACCCAGCGGTTGGGGCAGTCCACCACCGCCGCCACGCCACGGCTGGCTGCCGCCATGGCGCCCTCACCCTGCTGGGGCCGCAGCCGCACCACGGCCGCATCGGCGCCGCCGGGGAGCACCACCGTGTTGGCCTGCACCTGATGGTCGTACTGGCGGTACACCCAGCGCTTGGAAGCGATGGTGGGATCGTCGAGGAGCGCCAGCAGGGCGTCATTCCAACTGAACGGCAACTCGGCGGGCAATTCGGCCTCGCTCCAGCGCCAGTGGGCCTGGATCTCAGCCGGTGGCTCGCTTAGCAATGTGTGGTGATTGATCGGCGTGTCGTCCGCCAGGGCGCTGGCGGGCACCTCGGCCGCCACTTCGCCGTGCTGGAGCACCCGCACGATGTTGTCTTCCAGCACCCGGCCCACCACGGCGGCCTGCAGGCCCCAGCGGCTGAAGCGCGCCATCAGCGCCTCCTCCCGGCCGGGCTTGACCACAAACAGCATCCGCTCCTGGGATTCGCTCAGCAAAAACTCATAGGCGGTCATGCCGGCCTCGCGGGCGGGCACCTTGTCGAGGTCGAGCTCGATGCCCAAGCCGCCCTTGGCGGCCATCTCCGAGCAGCTGCAGGTAAGGCCGGCAGCACCCATGTCTTGGGCGGCCACCACATCACCGCTCTGGAAGGCCTCCAGACAGGCCTCGATCAGGCCCTTCTCCAAAAAGGGATCACCCACCTGCACGGCGGGGCGATCATCGAGAGAGGCCTCGGTGAGCTCAGCCGAGGCGAAGCTGGCACCGCCCATGCCATCGCGGCCGGTGGTGCTGCCCACGTAGATCACCGGGTAGCCCACCCCCTCAGCGCCGGAGCAGACGATCTCCTCGGTTTCCATCAGCCCCAGGGCCATGGCGTTCACCAGCGGATTGCCGGAGTAGCTGGGGTCAAACGCCACCTCCCCACCCACGGTGGGCACGCCCACGCAGTTGCCGTAGTGGGCAATGCCGGCCACCACGCCCTCCATCAGGCCCACGTTGCGCTCGTCCTCCAGGGGTCCGAAACGCAGGGCGTTGAGCAGGGCGATCGGCCGGGCGCCCATGGTGAAGATGTCGCGCAGGATGCCGCCCACACCCGTGGCCGCCCCCTGGAACGGCTCCACCGCCGAGGGGTGGTTGTGGCTTTCGATCTTGAAGGCGAGGCGCTGGCCCTCGCCCAGATCCACCACGCCAGCGTTCTCACCGGGGCCCACCAGGATCCGGGGTCCGGTGGTGGGGAATCCCTGCAGCAGCGGGCGCGAGTTGCGGTAGCAGCAGTGCTCCGACCACATCACCCCAAACATGCCCAGTTCGGCCCGATTGGGAGCGCGACCGAGGCGACGGCAAATCTCGTCGTAGTCGGCCTGGCTGAGGTTCTCCTTCTTGAGGGCATCGGGAACCGAATAGGCCGGTGCTTCGAAAGAGGCGGCAACCACGTGCAGCTGGGCAAGATCACTCCAGTCTCGCCGAGCGGGCCTCAATGCAACTGGAACTGGTCTAGGCGGGGTTCAAATCCAGGGATCTTCCTCTTCAGCAGGAGGTTCAGAACGGCGGCGGCGAGGGGGGGCATCGGTTTCGTAGGGCTGATCTAACCCCTCCGGCTCCTGCCAGGGCGGCTCCTCAAGCCAACCCTCCAGCCTCTCCTCAAATCGGTTGCCCGCCTCCTGCACCTGATCGCGCCAGCGCCTTGAACGACGCAAAAACTCTTGCCGCACACTTGCCCGGGCTAGGGGCAGATCGTCGATGCTCTCCAGGGCGGTGAGCACCTGGCCTGGCTGCTGATCCAGCAGGCGATCCAAGCTCAATCGCCAACGGCTACTGCCCGGCAGACGTGGATCACTGCGACTCACCAAATAATGACGAATACGGCCACTACGCAAATCGATGGCGGCATCAGCCAGGGTGCCGATCGGTTGCTGACGGCGATCCAGCACAGCCGCATCGATCAAAGTCGGCAACTTCTCCAACACACCAAGCTCGGTTTCGGCTGGTTCGCCCTGCACCAGTACTTCCAGCTCGGCAATGCCCCGCAACTGGTTGAGACGCCACACCTCGCGGCGATTGCCAAAAGCCGACGGCTTTGAAACCCAACCCAGCACCCGGTGAACAGGGGGATGCATCCACACCTGCACGCCGGCACCGTGATCGAGCCCCTGATCACAGCGGACATGTCGACGCAGCAACTCACTCAGCAGCACCTGCTCCGGAAGGGGAGCCACCGTCAGCTGCGGATCTGAACGGGCATCACCAGGTAGGTGAATTGATCCCCTTCCGCAGGAGTCAAAATCGCAGGCGTGGTGGGGGCGTTGCACTGCAACAGCACCCGATCACAGGCCATGGCCTTGAGGCCATCGAGCAGGTAGCGCACGTTGAAGGCAATCTGAATCGCTTCACCCTCGATGGTGGCAGCGAGTCCTTCAGAACCACTGCCCACGTCCTGGGCATCGGCCTGAATCAATATTTGACCGGTGGCGGGCTCGGCACTGAGCTTGACGACATTGTTGTGCTGATCAGCAAGCACAGCCACTCGCTCAAGAGCCGACACCAGAGCGCGGCGCTCGAGATTGATCGTGCGAGTGAAGCTCTCTGGAATCAACTGGCGGTAGTTGGGGTAGGTGCCATCAAGGCTGCGGCTGGTGAGCACCTGGTCGGCCCAGAGGAACACCACCTGGCCGCGATCACAGAACAGGCTTAAGGGCTCTTCAGATTGACGTCCTGAGAGCAGACGCTCCAGCTCCCGCAACGAGCGAGCTGGCACGGTGACGGCAAAAGGCTCCTCGGCTTCGTTTTGGCCAGAGGCGGTCGCATGGGCAAGCCGGAGCACGGCCAGACGATGGCCATCCGTTGCCGCACATTCCAGCCCGGCCGGATCAAGGCCCAGGTGCACACCAGTGAGCAGTTGCTTGGCTTCGTCGCCACTACTGGCAAATAGGGTGGCGCGCAGACCCTTAACCAGGGCTTCCGCTTCCAAGCGAATCGGCGTACCGCTCTGCACTAGGGGCAGGTCGGGAAAATCATCGGCAGGCATGCCCCGCATCTGGTAGCTGCCCGAAAGGCTGGTGAGCTCCACCTGCTCGGAACCCTCAGCGCAATTCAGCGTGATCGGGCTATCACTCGAGAGGCGCGAAACAATTTCACCAAACAACCGGGCCGGCAGGGTGATGGCGCCGCTGGTCTCAACGCTGGCGCTGATGCTGGTCTGAATGCCCAGGCTGAGATCAAAACCGGTGAGGCTGAGTCGGCCCGTGCCCGCATCAGCGGTGAGCAACACGTTGGCCAGCACCGGATGGGTGGGACGACTTGCCACGGCCCGGCTCACCAGCTGCAGGCTGGAGCTGAGTTCAGACTGGGAGCAGACCAGCTTCATGGCGTTTGTGCCGGGGAGCCTGACGGCTTGATCAAGGGCTCCCCCACGCTTCCACAGGGCGGCTGATTCCGCAACGCCGGTGATCCGTCTTGCTGCGTTCTTCTAAGGGTTTGATTGATCAAGCTCAAGAAAGAAATTAAAACCGTTTTAGTAGGGGTTGAGGAAACCGGGGAAAACCGAAAATCTCTTTGCTGCAGCTGGCTTTGGTCTGGATCAGCCCTGGGGTTTGGCCTCGGCCAGCTGGGGTAAAAATCGGCTTTTCCGCCGTTTCCCGTAGTTGGGGAAAACTTTGAGGCCGAGGGACTTGGCTAAGGCGAGAGCTTCTCCGCGGTTTCTGGCGACTTTTCCCCAGCTGTTCAGCAGACGCTTTGCTGATTGGTTGAAGCTTTTGGCTAGGCCTGGGCTTGGGCCTGGCCTGGGATTGCTTAGAAACCCATCACTTCGGCCACCTTGGCGGTGTCCGCCTCCAGACCGGTATGGAAGCGGGCGTCATTGTTTTCGATGGCGGTAGTTGGATCCTTGAGGCCGTTGCCGGTGAGCACACAAACCACCGTGGCTCCCTGAGGCACCTCCTGGTGGTGCTTGAGCAGGCCTGCGACCGAGGCGGCACTAGCTGGCTCGCAGAACACGCCCTCGCCGCTGCCCAGCAGCTTGTAGGCATCGATAATCTCAGCGTCGGTGACGGCCATGAAGTTGCCACCGCTTTCGCTGCGCACGTTTAGGGCCTTTTCACGATTCACCGGGTTGCCGATGCGGATCGCCGTGGCGATGGTGTCTGGCTGCTCAACCGTGTGTCCCAGCACCAAAGGAGCAGAACCAGCCGCTTGAAAGCCCATCATTCGGGGCAGCTTGCGGCAATGGCCCTCTTTTAAGTACTCGTTGAATCCCATCCAGTAGGCGCTGATGTTGCCGGCGTTGCCAACCGGGATGCAAAGCCAGTCCGGCGCTTCACCAAGGGCATCCACCACCTCGAAGGCGGCGGTTTTTTGGCCCTGCAATCGGTAGGGGTTCACCGAATTCACCAGGGTGACCGGATATTTGTTGGCAACTTCCTGCACGATCGCCAGGGCTTTGTCGAAGTTGCCCTGGATGGCGATTACCTCGGCGCCGTAGAGCAGGGCTTGGGCCAGCTTTCCCTGGGCTACATAGCCATCTGGGATCAGCACAAAGGCCCGCATGCCTCCGCGGCGGGCATAGGCGGCCGCAGCAGCAGAGGTATTGCCGGTGCTGGCGCAGATCACTGCTTCAGAACCGGCTTCCTTGGCTTTGGAAATCGCCATGGTCATGCCCCGGTCTTTAAAGGAGCCGGTGGGGTTGAGGCCGTCGTATTTCAGATAGACCTTGACGCTGCGGCCGATTCGCTCGGCGATCACCGGGGCTGGGATCAGAGGTGTGGAACCTTCCCGCAGGGTGATTACGGGTGTGCGCTCTGAAACTGGCAGCCAGCGCCGATAGGCCTCGATCAGGCCAGGCCAGTCCTGCATGGTGGGACGGGCAGCAAAGGGGACCTTGCTCAAACGCTGCAGAGAACGGAGCAAGGACACGATTTAGACAGTGACTTCAGTGAATCTACGGCGCAGCTGCTGGCGCGTCGCCGCGCAACCCATCAAGCGGTGATTCGGAGAAGAAGCGCACCAGCTCGGTAATCGAGCTGGCTTTGCTGAGCAGGTTCATCAAGGCGGGGATGCTCACTTCCATCTCCTGGGCGGGATAAGCGCGCAAGAACGAAAGGGCAGATATCGAACCGTTGCCTTCAACTACCCCCAGCACCATGGCGGAGCGCATGGCTGGAATCCCGGCCTGGGATGCCTTGAGCGGGAACACAACTACAGCTAGGCGCTGCAGGATTGCCTCGCCGATTCGGGTGTTGAGCAGCCTGCTCACAAGTGCTACAGGCAGGCTCACCGACTGATTCAGCAGCTTGGCGATCTCCTGGGGATTTTGGCGGCTGAAGCTCAAAATATCGGCTAGCAGGCCTCGGGCCTGGCCGGTCTTAGCCAGATGCTCCAGGTCGGCAACGGCAATGGAGCGGCGAAAGGCACCGCTCACAAAAACCAGATTTTCAGCAGCACCAGCTGGCGGCAGACTGACCGCAGGCCAAGGAACTACCAGGCTTAAGCCCAGGGCGATGGAAACAAGGGCCTGACGTTTACGGCCTATCGACGCTTTTTGCATGGCGATAAGCCTACGGCGATTGCTTTCAAATTCAGGCTGCGACGAGCACATCTCGCACCAGGCGCACCATGCTGCGCTCGGCCAGCCCTTTGGCTAGTTGAACTCCCATCTGGCGTAGTTCGGGTTCTCCCACAAGGCGTGGCAGGCGGCGCAGCAGCATCTGGGGTTCGAAGCCGGGCAAGGCTTTCAATATCCCCATCAACTGGCGCACTGGCTCGAGGTCGAGCAGCGGTTCACCCGCTTCGCTCAAACGGTGACGGCGCAGACCTGGAGGTTGGAACCGCTCTGGTAAGCGTTTGCCGATGCGCAGGGTGGTTTGCCAGGCCATGGCATCCATGCGGCCAACCATGGCGTCTACCAGCTGTTGGCGGAGCAGCCCGCCGTTTGCTGAGAAAAGAAAGCTCAGCACCTGATCAAGTAGGCCTTCGAGATCGAGCTGGGCTCCTTGGGAGGCGCTAGCGATCAGGTTGTCGAGCCGTTGCCAGCGGAAGATGTCGCCGTCGAAGAGCATCTCCTTGAGGCTCTGGCGCAGGGTGGGATCGGGGTCTTCCATCAGCCGCCGGGCGAAGTAGGGGTAGGCGGCTCCAAGGATCTTGAACTCGGGATCAACGCTGAGGGCGATGCCCTCCAGGGTCACAAGCGAGCGGATGATTAGGGCGTAGTAGGGCGGCACCTGGAAGGGGAAGCGATACATCACGCCTGAAAGGTCATCAGTGACCGCTTTGAAATCCATGCGGCTGACTCCCTGCTCGATCGCTTGACCGAACACCTTTTCAAAAGCGGGCACTATTGGCTCGAGGTTTACGTCTTCAGCCAGGAAGCCCAGGCTGACGAAATCCTTACTCAGCTTGTCGAAACTGCGATTTACCAGGTGTACAACCGCCTGAATCAGGCCGGTGCGTGATTCGCGGCTCACCTCGCTCATCATGCCGAAGTCGAGGTAGGCGAGCCGGCCATCTGCCAGAGCTAACAGGTTGCCGGGGTGGGGGTCGGCGTGGAAAAAGCCGTGTTCCAGTAATTGCTGCAGGCTGCAATTAACACCGACGTTCACCATGTCGTCGGGGTCTACGCCAATGCCGCGCACAGCTTCGAGATTGGTGAGTTTCACCCCCTCGATCCATTCCATAGTGAGCACCCGGCGGCTAGTGGCCTGGTGGTAGATGCGTGGAACGGTGATCCGGGGATTGTGGGCGTGTAATTCGGCGAAGCGCTCGGCGTTGGCGGCTTCGTTGAAGTAGTCCATCTCCTCAAACACCCGCTTGCCCAGTTCATCGATTAGGGCCACCAGGTCTGAGCGAATTAGGCCGACGTTTTGGTTAAGCCAGGAAGCAATGTTGCGCACGATGTAGAGGTCGAGCGTGATCTGCTCCCGCAGGCCCGGGCGCTGCACCTTTACGGCCACCGCTTGACCCCCCTTGAGCACACCCTTGTGCACCTGGCCCAGCGAAGCGGCTGAGATCGGCTCGGCGTCGAGTTGCTCGTAGATATCGAGCACTGCAGCGCCCAGGTCCTCTTCGATGCAGGCCATCGCCAGGGCGGAGTCGAAGCCAGGCAGCTGGTCTTGCAGCTGGGCAAGTTCCTCCAGCAGCAGCGGCGGCACGATGTCGGGCCGAGTGGAGAGGGCCTGGCCGGCTTTGATGAAAGCGGGGCCGAGTGAAGCCACTAGATCCGCTGCCTCCTTGGCGCGGGACCTGGCTACCTCCGTAGCCTTGAGCCGCCCGGTGAGCCAATCAAAGCCCACCCCAAGTAGGTAGAGCCCGATCGGCACCAGGGTTTGCCACAGGCGCCGGAATAGCCGTTGCGGGTGGCCGGTGTAAATCCGGGTGATGGCGGCCGGGTCGTAGCTCAGCAGGCCAGCGGCCTCCAGAAAGTCACCCAACTCGGTTTGGTTGTTGTCGGGATCCATGGGAGTTGGGCGGACGAAGCACCGCTAAGGCGCACCAACCCCCTTCTAAACGAATCCCACTGCCGCTACGGTCTGGCCGGTACCCCAGTCCGGTTAGCGGAGGCCGACGTGCTCACGGGACTGCGCCTCAGCAACATCGCCCTGATCGAGCGGCTGGAGCTCAGCTTCAGCGAGGGCTTCACGGTGTTGACCGGTGAGACGGGAGCAGGTAAATCGATCCTGCTTGATGCCCTCGATGCCCTTTTGGGTGGTGCCCAGGGCAGCGCCGGCGCCAGGCTGCTGCGCCGCGGCGCTGAGCGCGGCACGATCGAGGCCAGCTTCAGCCTTTCGCCCCCTTTGCAGGCCTGGTTGCAGCAGCAAGAGCTGGAGGTTGAGGAGGACGAACTGCTGCTTTCGCGCGAGTGGCGCCTCACGGAGGAGCGTCTGAGCAGCCGCAATCGGCTCAATGGCGTGGTGGTGAGCCGGGCCCAGATCCAGGAGCTGCGCCCCCTGCTCCTCGATCTCACCGTTCAGGGCCAAACCCAGCAGCTGGCGCGGCCCGGTCAGCAGCGCCGCTGGCTGGATCGCTTTGGCGGTGAAACCCTTCCGCTTTTGCTGGAGCCGGTGGCGGCGGCCTGGCGCCATTGGAAACAGGCGGCGGCGGCGCTGGAGCAGGCTCGCAGCGACTGGGATCAGCTAGAGCAGCAGCGCGCGGCTCAGGAGCAACTGCTGGCCGATCTGGAGGCGGCCCAGCTGCAAGATCCCCAGGAGCGTCAGCAGCTCCAAAACGAGGAAAACCGCCTCGCCCATGGGGTGCGGCTGCAGGAGGGGGTGATGGTTTTGCTGGGCCGCTTGCTGGAGGGTGCAGAGCAGGCGCCATCGGTGCTGGACCACCTGGCAGCTTGCGAACAGGAGCTGCTGCAGATGGAGGCATTAGATGGCGGCGTCAGGGAGCTGCGCAGTTGCTGCAGTGACGGTTTGGCGGCTTTGCAGGATCTGGCCCGCGATCTGGATCGCTACGGATCTGGACTTGATAGTGACCCAGAAAGCTTGGCGGAGCTGCAGGAGCGCATGGCCCAGCTCAAGGCCCTGGAGCGGCGCCATGGCCAGGATTTGGTTGGTTTGATCGCCCTGCGCGATCGCCTGCGGCAGCAACTGGCCCCCGGCGGTGGCGAAGCTTCCCTGGAGGCCCTGGAGTTGGCGGAGCAGCGAGCCCGCCAGCTTCGCGATCAGGCCAATGCCTCGCTCAGCGCCGCCCGCCGCCAGGCCGCCACTGCCCTGGAGCAGCAACTGATGCAGGCGCTGCGGCCGATGGGATTGGCCAATGTGCGCTTCGCGGTGGCGATTGCACCAGCGCCAGCTGGGGAGGAGGGAGCCGATGCGGTGCAGTTTCAGTTTTCAGCCAACCCGGGTGTGCCCCTGGCGCCCTTGGCTGAGGTGGCTTCAGGCGGTGAGATGTCGCGCTTTCTGCTGGCTCTGAAAACCTGTCTGGCCGCGGCAGACCAGCACGTCACCCTGCTTTTCGATGAGATCGATACGGGCGTGAGTGGCCGGGTGAGCGGCGCCATGGCCGAGTTGCTGGCCCGCCTGGCTAAGCAGCGCCAGGTGTTTTGCGTCACCCACCAACCCCTGGTGGCCGCGGCGGCAGACCACCACTTCCGCGTCTCCAAGCAGGTGTTGGAGGGGGTCACCCATACGCGGGTGTCCCAGCTGCGGGACACCCAGGCCCGTCAGGCGGAGCTGGCCGAACTGGCGGGTGGCGATTCCGGCGAGGCCCGTAGCTATGCCGCCAGCTTGCTGGAGGCCCACGGTTTATGAGTAGCGCCCGTGCCGCGTTGCCCTATGTGAGCGCGTTGCTGGCTTCCGTGCTGATCGGCGCGCTGATCCGCTGGCAACTGCTGCAGCATCTTCTGCACCGGGAGATCGCCTACTCCAGTTGGCTCGTAACATGCATCTACGGGCTGATGCTGGCCTACGCCCTCAGCCTGGTGCTGTACCTGGCTTTGTTGTTGTGGGCCTATCTACCCAGGCTGCGCCGAAACGCAGCCTGTTCGCGCCGTCTGCTGGCACTGCTGGGAGCCCTCGGCTCGGCTGAGGTGATAGCCAATCTGGCTTCGTTGAACCTTGGCATCGTTCGCCTAGGAATCGCTTCCTATGCACTTTTGCTGGATGGTCTGCTGTTGTATGTCTCGGTGAATCTGAGTTTTTTTTTCTGGTACTGGTATTTCGATTACCCCTTGCGCCTTATCAGCGCTGATGCTCACTCCGCCGAGCAGCCCAGGCTACCGCTGGGAATTCTGTTTCCGGAAGAGGCGATCGAGGATGTGCGCTTCAATTCGACCGACTGGATCCCCGGGCCAATCGATTATCTCTACTTCACAACATTATCCAGTAACTGTTTTGCAGCACCTGAGGGGCATCTGTTAATCGGATCCAAACTCAAGACTCTGCAGCTGATCCATAGCTCTTCAATGATTCTCGTGTTCATCGTGATCCTGGCTCGTGCCATCAACACCCTCGGCTGACAGCTAGCCGGGCACTGCTCCTAGAGTGCATCGTTGCTGAACCTGCAGGATGCCCCGCGCCAAGAGCTCTGCAGCCTCTAGCTCTGCCACCAATGGTGCAGCCGCCAGCAGAACCCTCGCCCAGACCGTTCACGAAAAGGCCCTTGACCCGAGCCGTGTGCTCAGCGGCGGCTCTTTTGAGGATGTGATCCGGGTGCGGGGCGCCCGTCAGCACAATCTCAAAAACGTCGACCTCACCATTCCGCGCAATCGCCTGGTGGTGTTCACCGGTGTGAGCGGCAGCGGTAAGAGTTCGCTGGCTTTTGACACGATCTTTGCCGAGGGCCAGCGCCGCTACGTCGAGAGCCTCTCGGCCTATGCGCGCCAGTTTCTGGGCCAGGTGGATAAGCCTGATGTGGATGCAATCGAGGGGCTCTCACCGGCCATTTCGATCGATCAGAAATCCACCAGCCACAACCCCCGCTCCACCGTTGGCACGGTGACGGAGATCCAGGACTACCTGCGTCTGCTGTTCGGCCGGGCTGGGGAACCCCACTGCCCCCAGTGCGATCGCTCGATTCGGCCCCAAACCATCGATGAGATGGTGGATCAGATCCTGGCCTTGCCCGAGGGCACCCGCTACCAATTGCTGGCGCCGGTGGTGCGCGGCAAGAAGGGCAGCCACGTCAAGTTGCTGGGCGGCCTGGTGGCCGAGGGCTTTGCGCGGGTGCGCATCAATGGCGAAGTGCGTGAGCTCGCCGACAACATCGAGCTAGATAAAAACCACGCCCACAACATTGAGGTGGTGGTGGACCGGCTTGTGGCCCGCGAGGGGGTGCAGGAGCGGCTCACCGATTCGCTGCGCACTGCTCTTAAAAGGGGCGATGGTCTGGCGCTGGTGGAGGTGGTGCCCAAGGCCGATGAGGAGCTGCCTGAGGGGGTGGAGCGGGAGCGGCTCTATTCGGAAAATTTCGCCTGCCCGGTGCACGGTGCCGTGATGGAGGAGCTGTCGCCGCGGCTGTTCTCCTTCAACAGCCCCTACGGCGCCTGCCCCGATTGCCACGGCATCGGCCACCTGCGCAAGTTCACCGCCGAGCGGGTGTTGCCCGATCCCTCCCTGCCCGTTTATGCGGCGATTGCGCCTTGGGCGGATAAGGACAATTCCTATTACTTCTCCCTGCTTTATTCGGTTGGGGAGGCGTACAAGTTTGAGATCAAGACGCCTTGGAATCAGCTCAGCGCTGAGCAGCAGGAGGTGCTGCTGCATGGCAGCCAGGAGCCGATCACCATTCAGGCCGACAGCCGCTATCGCAAGAGCGCCGGCTACGAGCGGCCGTTTGAAGGCATCTTGCCGATCCTGGAGCGCCAGTTGCGCGACGCTAGCGGCGAATCTGTGCGCCAAAAGCTGGAGAAGTTTCTCGAGCTGGTGCCCTGCGCCACCTGCCACGGCCTGCGATTACGGCCGGAAGCGCTCGCGGTGCGGGTGGGGCCCTATGCCATCCACGAACTCACGGCGGTGAGTGTGGGCGAAACCCTGCGCCGGATTGAGTCGCTGATGGGGGTGGGAGAGAGCGAGGGTGCTGATCCGTTGCTCAGTCCTCGCCAGATCCAGATCGGTGATCTGGTGTTGCGTGAGATAAGACTGCGCTTGAAGTTTCTGCTGGATGTGGGGCTCGATTATCTGAGCCTGGATCGGCCCGCCATGACCCTCAGCGGTGGCGAAGCCCAGCGGATTCGGTTAGCGACCCAGATCGGCGCGGGCCTCACCGGAGTGCTCTACGTGCTGGATGAGCCCAGCATCGGTTTGCACCAGCGTGACAACGACCGGCTGCTTAATACCTTGCTGAAGTTGCGGGATCTAGGCAACACCTTGATCGTGGTGGAGCACGACGAAGACACGATTCGTGCGGCCGACTACGTGGTGGATATCGGCCCGGGGGCGGGGGTGCACGGCGGCCACATTGTGGCTGAGGGCAGCTTTGAGGATCTACTGGCCGCCGAGGATTCCCTTACCGGGGCCTACCTCAGTGGCCGCCGCTCGATTCCGACTCCAGCTGAGCGGCGCAGTACCGGCAGCCGCCGGCTCACGATGGTGGACTGCGAGCGCAACAACCTTGCCGGCTTCGATGTGGAGATTCCACTGGGGCGGCTGGTGTGCGTCACCGGGGTGAGTGGCAGTGGCAAGAGCACCCTGGTGAATGAGCTGCTGCATCCGGCCTTGGAGCACCAGCTGGGCATGAAGGTGCCATTTCCACCTGGCTTAGGTGAGCTGCGCGGTATCAAGGCGATCGACAAGGTGATCGTGATCGATCAATCACCGATCGGTCGTACGCCCCGCTCCAACCCCGCCACCTATACGGGCGCTTTTGACCCGATCCGTCAGGTGTTTGCGGCCACGGTGGAAGCCAAGGCCCGGGGCTATCAGGTTGGTCAGTTCAGTTTCAACGTCAAGGGTGGCCGCTGTGAGGCCTGCAGTGGCCAGGGCGTCAATGTGATTGAGATGAACTTCCTGCCAGATGTATATGTGCAGTGCGATGTATGTAAGGGAGCTCGCTACAACCGCGAAACGTTGCAGGTGACCTACAAGGGTCACACGATTGCTGATGTGCTGGAAATGACGGTGGAGCAGGCCGCCGATGTGTTTTCAGCCATCCCCCAGGCTGCTGATCGATTGCGCACTTTGGTGGATGTGGGCCTGGGCTACGTGAAGCTCGGCCAGCCAGCCCCCACCCTTTCGGGGGGTGAAGCCCAGCGGGTGAAATTGGCCACCGAACTTTCCAAGCGCGCTACTGGCAAAACCCTTTATCTGATCGACGAACCCACCACCGGCCTCAGCTTCTTTGATGTGCACAAGTTGATGGATGTGATGCAACGCCTCGTCGACAAGGGCAACTCGATCTTGGTGATCGAGCACAACCTCGATGTGATCCGTTGTGCCGACTGGATCGTGGATCTTGGTCCAGAAGGGGGAGATAAGGGAGGAGAGATCGTGGTCACGGGCACCCCAGAAGAGGTTGCCGAGCATCCCACCAGTCACACGGGCAGGTATCTCAAGCAGGTGCTGGAGCAGCATCCTCCTGAGGTGGTGGTTGCCTGAGGAGAGGTTTTGAATTATTAGGGATTTGAATTAATTTAAAAAAACCACAGTCTTGCTTGGTTCAGCTTGTGCAATTGAGTGGGTACACGGCCATCTCTTTGCTTACACCTTTAAGGGCTACAAGGTGTTCTTGGGGGAATAAAATCTTGGATTCGGAAAGATTATCGCGAACATTGCTTGTGATAAGTATGTCGCAGCCAATTTCCCTTGTTTTTCTTTCTACTCTGCTTGCAATATTAACAGCATCTCCGACAAGGCCAAATCTCAGGTCGTCAATCGGTCCAATATTGCCAACAACGGCAGGTCCGTAGTGAATGCCGATGCCGATGTCAATTTCTACAGAAAATTCATTTTTTAATGCTTCTGATAAAACTCCAATCCTCTTTTTAATCGAGATAGCAGTTTGAACGGCGTCTTCGCAATAGGATGAATGCTTCATTTCATTAATGCCGAAGACACAACTCATTTCATCGCCAACCCAGAGATTTATTGTGCCATTATTTTTTATAATCTCTTCCTTGAGTGATGTAAAGTATCGATTGAGAATATATACCAAATCGAACGCTGGGATGCTCTCTGATAATGGAGTGAAGCCTCTTAGGTCAACAAATAAAACCGCTAGGCTGCGGATTACTCCTAGTCCGTCTTGCTTTAATCGCCTTTTCTCTGCTTTTCTTTCGTTTGGGGGCTTAATTAGTCGCTTAATTACCACTGTGCCACCACTTTTGAAGCGGGTGGCACATCCAAGGCGAATATTGTCTCCCCACTTTAGCCGTTCAGCTATTCGCAGTTCTTCTGGCGACCTAGGCTCAAGCTGATCTAGGCCTTCAATTACTTCAACTTTGCATGTGCTGCAAATAGTCTTGCCTCCGCATGCCGATACCATCTCGATATCAGCCTCTGATGCAATCTCAAGCAGAGTTTTTTCTGGATGATGCCATGGGGTGCTTAATTGTGCGCAATCCCAAGTAATTCCCATGGCCTAAGGAAACTGTTTGTCAATTGATCTCAGCTTAAGGCTTGCGACATGCATCTGTGTTGTTGGTTTCAACAAGATCCCCATGCCATCAGGTCTACGTTTGCAGTGCAGACGCTGGATAGGTCACCTAATCCCGCACCGTGTAGGTAATCTGCTCTCCTACCTTGAATAGGGGAATGGTGGTATTAATTACGGTGTCTACTGTAGATATCTCGTCGGGGCTATCTTCTGTGCGCACTACCACCACTCCCGAGGGTTTGCTGTAAGTGTAGATGTTGGTGCTGTTTGATACTTCGAAGCGGCCAGAGCCTGAGGTTTTGATAGGTCTAGGACCTTTTTTGTACCAGGTTTCGGTGAAGACAAAGCTGTTTTTTCCCGTGCTTACTTGGTCAACCTTGCTGTAAGAACCGTCGGAGGAGTTGCCACGCCATTTGGATGTCTTTGTATTCAGCGCTGAGGTGGGGTCATCCTTGCGGTGGGCGCGCGATAGTTCGTCGCAGCCATAGACGCCAGTAATTAGCAGCAGACCACTAGCAAGGCCTAGCAAGCGATTTAGCGTGATTGCGACGGCCATGTCCAGACCAAATCCAACACCAACCTATTGGCTGTCTTGGTCGCTGCCAACCCCGGCGTAGTGGCTATTGCCGTTGGGCATCCAGTAGCTGAGGTCGTTGTGCCAGAACAGGCGGCCCGGAAGTTGCTGGGTGCTCAGTTTGGTGCTGGCCATCGCCGAGATCAGTTGGCCCATCTCCACTGGCGAAAGATCGGTTTTGACGTCTTCGCCGGCGACTTTCAGCAATTCCGGTAGCTGGGCCAGGGTGGAGGGCTGGGCCAGTTTGCGAAATACTTGTGCCAGCACCAGCTTCTGGCGCTCCATCCGTCCTAAATCGCCCATCTCGTCATGGCGGAAGCGCAGGAAGCCTTCGAGTTGCTCACCTTTCAGCACCTGCAGCCCTGGATAAAGGTCGATGTAAAGGTTCTGGGCATTGTCTACGTAATACATTCGCTTAGGCACATCAACTTCCACGCCACCAATGGCATCGGCTAGGTGCTCCACAGCGCGCATATTCACCCGCACATAGCGATCCACTGGAGCATTTAGCAGGCTGGTGAGTTCCTGTTTCAGGACGCCCATGCCACCAAACGCATAGAGGGCATTGGCTTTAATTACGCCGAACTCGGCAGATTCCACGAAGGTGTCGCGCGGCACCTGGGTGAGCTGGGTGACCCCATCTTTGAGCTGCACCGTGAACATCACATCGGTGTTTTCGCCCACCTTGTCTGTGCCGATCACAACGACGCGCCGGTTGCCGTTTCCGAATGGGTTGATCATGCTGGTGAGCTGGCTTGGTCCGCGCAACATGGCTGCCCAAACCCCTGAGGCCATTTGCGGCAGGGGCCCGGCAAGTCCATAGCCCAGGCCTATACCTAGTAAGAAGGCCAGAACTGGCGGTTTGCGTCGTCGAGGCTTTGGCGGTGTTTGGGGTTTGGCGTTGGTGGTTGGCGCTGCTTGACGCAGCTCGCGACGGTTGCGTAGGTCGGTGACCACAGCCCCGCGGCTGCTTTCGCGTCGGTTGCTACGCGGGCGGGGCTGGGCCTGGCTCATATCGGCTCCTATTCCGCGCACCTTAAGGGCCAGATTCCTGCTGCACCAGGGGGTGAGCGCCGCTTGTTCAGCTGGAGGCCCGCACCTGGATGTGGGCTGCGGCCATGTCTGCCTTCCGGCGTGCTTCCGCCTCACAACTGCCGCGGGCCAGGGCTACGCCCATGCGCCGCTGGGGCCGGGCGTGCTGCTTGCCGAAAAGCAGCACCTCCGTATCGGTTTCGCTGAGGGCCTGCGCTACCCCGCCGTAGGAGACCGCTGCTCCGTCGGTGTTGGCCAGAATTACCCGGCTTGCAGCGGCTCCCAGGCTTTGGATCGACGGGATCGGCAGGCCTAGCAGCGCCCGTAGGTGCAGTTCGAATTCGCTCAGGTTCTGGCCAACCAGCGTCACCAGGCCGGTGTCATGGGGGCGTGGTGAGAGCTCGGAGAAAACCACCTCAAGCTCATCTGGCTGATCGGAGTTGCTGCTGGGCCTTTTGCATAGGAAAAATTCAACGCCAAATAGGCCGGCGCCGCCCAGGTTGTCGGTGAGGCTGCGGGCCATGGCCTGGGCCGCCTCTAGAGCGGCGGCCGGCATCTGGGCTGGCTGCCAGCTGCACTGGTAGTCGCCCCGCTCCTGGATGTGGCCGATCGGCGGACAGAAGAGCGTTGGCCCTTGCCATTGCTTCACGGTGAGCAGGGTGATTTCGAGCTCGAAGTGCAGGAACTCCTCCACGATCACCAGCTCGCCGCCACCTCGGGCACCCGCCAGCGCTGCCTCCCAGGCAGCAGCAATCTCTTCGGGACCCCGCACCACGCTTTGGCCCTTGCCCGAGGAGCTCATCACCGGTTTGACCACCACGGGCCAGCCCAGGCCGGCAGCGGCGCTTGCCAGTTCACTGGCGCTGCTGGCATAGGCAAAGCGGGCGGTGCGCAGCCCCAGCTCAGCTGCCGCCAGGTCGCGGATGCGGTCGCGATTCATGGTCACGGCCGTGGCCCGAGCGGTGGGAATCACGCAGATGCCTTCCGCCTCCAGCTCCGCGAGGGCATCCACCGCTAGAGCTTCTATCTCTGGAATCACCAGATTGGGCCGGTGCTGGCGCACCACCGCCTTGAGGGCTTCTGGGTCGGTCATGGCGACCACCTCAGCGACATCAGCCACCTGCATGGCCGGGGCGTTGGCGTAGCGATCCACTGCGATCACACGGCAGCCGAGCCGCTGGGCTGCGATGGCCACCTCCTTACCCAGCTCACCGCTGCCGAGCAGCATCAAGGTGGCGGGAAGAGTGAGGGGGGTAGGAAAGGTCATGGTGGTCGCCCGGATCGCGGGCAGGACAGCAAGATAGGACTGATCTTTTTGCACACTGGGGCGCGTTGATGGCTTGGCTGTTGGGATTGCCCTTGGGTTTCAGTACGGCTGGGGACGCCGCCAACGGCCTGTTGTTTGGCTGGGACATCGCCACCTTGCAGAAATGGGCCCTGATCTACCTGGGGCTTTCCTCCCTGGCGTTTGTGGTGGTGTGGCTGGTGGGCTATCTGCGTCGAAACTGATTAGTTCAGCAACGTCAGCTGCCGCACCGGCGATTCCTCGTTGATGAACCCATAGGCCTCAAATACGGTTGGATCTGGGTGGGTGATGTGCTGGCCATCGCTGTGGCGTTCCAGCTGAAAGCCCTCGCTGGCCATGCGGCGCATCAGGCCAGCGGCCTCCTCGAAGCGGGCAGCCATGGCGGCCAGGCTGGCGCAGTCGGAGCTGAGGCCGGTGTCCTTCCAGGTGAAGTAAGCCATGGGTGTTAGGCGAGGGCAGGGCTTAGGGCAGCAGCACTAAACCCAATCCCACCAGTAGCAGGCTGGCGAGCCAAAAGCGGATCACGACCACCTGTTCGTTGAGCCCACCAAGTTCGAAGTGGTGGTGCAGCGGCGCCATCTTGAACAGGCGCCGGCCCTGGCCCGTGGCTGGGTCTTTGGTGGCCTTGAACACCCACACCTGCAGGATCACAGACAGCGATTCCGCTAGGAAGACGCCGCCCATCAGCAGTAGGGGCCAGAGGCTGTTGGAGAGCAAGGCGACGGCGCTGAGGGCTGCGCCCATGGCCAGCGAGCCGGTGTCGCCCATGAACACCCGAGCCGGGTGGCGGTTGTGGACCAGAAAGCCCAGCCAGCAGCCAGCCATCGCGGCGCAGAAACCGGCCATAGCCGCATCGCCTTCATGGCCGCGCAGCATCAGCTGCAGCCCCATGCCTGTGAACACCACGGCGCCGCAGCCTGCGGCCAGGCCGTCGAGGCCATCGGTGAGGTTGGTGGCGTTGCTTTCGGCCATAAACACAAACAACCCCAGCGGCCAGATCAGCAAACCGATCGGCAGCACCCAGCCCAGGGGCAGGGCGATGTCGCCAGGGGAGGCCCCACCCAGCCACTGGCCTGCTGCGGCCCAGATCAGAAACAACAGGGCCGCGCCGGCCTGGAGCAGCAATTTGCCCCGGGGCGTGAGGCCCGTGTTGGTGCGGCGGGTGAGGCTGCGCCAGTCATCGACGGCGCCGATCGCCATGTAGGCCAGGGTTACGGCGGCAACAGCCAGCAGGCGTGGATCGCTCGGGCTCAGCAGGCCGCCCACCAGCACCCCCACGGGCACAACCAGCAGTCCGCCCATGGTGGGAGTGCCTGCCTTGCTGAGGTGGCCCTGGGGCCCCTCAGCGCGAATCACCTGGCCGAGCTTGAGCTGGCGCAGTCGCGGCACCCCCCAACCGGTGACTCCAGCGCTGATCAGGCCGGCAGCTAGCAGCGGCACGGTGAGCTGGGGCGCGCCGCTAAGCCAGTCGCACAGCAGACAGGCCAGCAACAACAAACCGCTGAGTAGGGCAGCCGGGGTCGAAACAAGCAAGGGAAAGGGACGGCGATCGCCCCAGTTTCCCCTGCGGAACTCAGTCTTCCCAGTCTTCGTCTTGTTGTTCGTCGTCCTTGTTGTAGTCCTCCTTCTCGCCCATCAGGGCGGAAAGCTCCTCCTCTTCCACCGTGCTCACTTCGGTGCTGGCGGTTTCTTCATCCGCTACTAGGCGGCCACTGCTCTCCAGCCAGCTCAGCAGATCGGGCTCATCGCGCAAGGGCAGCACCGGAGCTGGATCGCTGCGCCGGTAGCGGGTCAGCGAGGGATTGATCGTGTCGAGTCGACTGCTGTCACTGGTCGCGAGTGTGCTCATGCGTGCGCCTACCGGTAGCTAGGTCTGGGGCTAGGCCCATACAGACCAATCAGTCACCATAGCTGCAAAGCAAATGCAGCCCACCAGAGCATGCCTACCAGCAGCCAAAAGGCCAGCCCCCTCGCCGGGGTGCTGAAGGTCTGGGCCCTGGCCCTGGCCATCAGTGCCGCGCTGGCCGCAGCGGGCGAGCGCTGGCCCCAGCCGTTGCCCCTGCAGCAGGGGGTGGTGTGGCTGCTGGTGGGTCTGCCGCCCCTGCTAATGGGGTTGTGGTTGCTGACCCACTGGTCCCTGCCACACCCCGACAGGGGAGAATCGAGCAACTAAACGCATGGAGAGGCGTTGATGGGTCGGGCGAAGAAGGCGGTGCTGGCCTATTCCGGCGGCGTAGACACCAGCGTCTGCATTCCCTACCTGAAGCAGGAGTGGGGCGTGGAGGAGGTGATCACCTTCGCCGCTGACCTAGGCCAGGGCGACGAGCTGGAGCCGATTCGCCAGAAGGCGCTCGATTCAGGGGCCAGCCAGTCGATCGTGGGCGACTTGATCGAGCCCTTCATCACCGAATTCGCCTTCCCGGCTATCCGGGCTAACGCCCTCTATGAAGGCCGCTATCCCCTCTCCACCGCCCTGGCCCGGCCCCTGATCGCGCGGCGACTGGTGGAGATTGCCCGCGAGGTGGGCGCCGATGCGGTGGCCCACGGCTGCACCGGCAAGGGCAACGATCAGGTGCGCTTCGATGTGGCTATCGGCGCCCTCGCCCCGGATCTCAAGGTGCTCACCCCGGCGCGGGAGTGGGGCATGAGCCGCGAGCAAACGATCGCCTACGGCGAGCGCTGTGGCATCCCCTCGCCGGTGAGTAAGAAGTCGCCCTATTCGATCGACCTCAACCTCCTAGGCCGCTCGATCGAAGCCGGCCCCCTGGAGGATCCAAACGTGGAGCCGCCCGAGGAGATCTACGCCATGACCGTGTCGGTGGATGCGGCGCCGGATCAGGCCCAGATCGTTGAGATCGGCTTTGAGCAGGGCAACCCGGTGAGCATCGACGGACTGCGCCTCGATCCGGTGAGCTTGATCCGCCAGGCAAATGCCCTCGCCGGCAGCCACGGCTTCGGCCGCCTCGACATGGTGGAAAACCGGGTGGTTGGTATCAAGAGCCGGGAGATCTACGAAACCCCTGGCCTGCTGCTGTTGATCAAGGCCCACCAAGAGCTGGAGAGCCTCACCCTGGCGGCTGATGTGCTGCGCACCAAACGCCAGCTCGAGCAGCAGTGGGCGGATCTGGTGTATCAGGGCCTTTGGTATGGCCCGCTCAAGGATGCGCTTGATGGCTTCATGGAGCGCACCCAGCAAACCGTGAACGGCACTGTGCGGCTGAAGTTGCACAAGGGCAATGCCACCGTGGTGGGCCGCAGCAGTGCGAGCCACAGCCTCTATGTGCCCGATATGGCCACCTACGGCGCGGAAGATCAGTTCGACCACAAGGCTGCCGAGGGCTTTATCTATGTGTGGGGTCTGCCCACCCGCCTCTGGGCGGCCAACCAGCGCCGGCGTTAGGGCTCCGGGTTAGGGCTGAAGCCGAAGGCATGGAGTAGGGCTTGGCGCAGTCGTGGTCTGCCAGGCTCTTGCTGGGGCAGCAGCAGGCGCTGGACACTCGTATCGCTGCCAGGCTGTAACTGCAGCAGGTGCTGGCGCAGGTTGGCGTTGTCGCTGAGCAGCCGCTGTTGCTGGTCGAGCATCGGCTGCAATCGCTGCCGAAATTTGTCTTCAAACAGGCTGGGTAGGTCTTCGAGCAGGGCCTGCATGGCCTCAAGCTCCTCCCGAGTTTTGGCGAGTTCCTGTTCCAGTTCGCTTTGGCGCTCTTGCTGCTGGTGCCAAGAAAAAACCGAAGCGACAGAGGGCTGCCACTTCGGTGCTGGTGGTATGGCGTCAGGCTCCATGGGCGGAGATTACGAGTGGGCCCGATTTTTTACAAGCCAGGCCTGAATTAGCTCCGCAGCTATTTGGAGTCCCTGGGTCAGACGGTGGCTGGTTCCATGGGAGCGGCTTCAGTGCTGGCGCCGGGCAGGGTGCGTGGTGCCGGCATAGGGCCGTCTTGCTTGACGGTGAGATAGCGAATCACATCTTCCGAGAGACGCATGGCCCGCTCCAGCGGACCTACCTGCTGGCCGTCGCCGTTGTGGTTGAGCTGCACATAGATGCCCTCGCGGTGCTTGGCGATCGAATAGGCCAGGCGGCGCTTGCCGCGCATCTGGCAATCAAGCACTTCACCACCGGATTCGGTGACCAGATCGCGGTACTTGGCGACATGGGTTTCCACCTCTTCTTCCGGAATGTCCGGACGAAGGATGTACATGGTCTCGTAATAGGGCTGCGTCATGGTCGCTTCGGGGTTGTCGCCTCAGGAATTGGGGCAGCGGCCGGCGGGCTGATGCCCACCAGCGACGGATCAAACACCTTACAGCTGCATCCGAACGGCTTCTGAGAGGCTGGGAATATCGGCTTCCTTACCCCGCAGGTTTTGCACCACTGCAAACAGCACCAGCACCAAAATGCCGATAAACACCGTGTTGCTGAGGGTTTTGCCGACGAAGTCCAGGGCGCCGAGCTGCAGCACCTGGAAGGCCAGGCTCACCAGCACCACCACGATGTCGATCAGGATCGCCTGCAGCACGTTGAAGCGGATCACGTAGGGCACCTTGCTGTTGCGCACCACCGCCAGGAACAGCACTAAGAACAGCACCAGCCCGCCAAAGGGCACCGCCTGCTCCAGCAGGGCGATCGGCAGGATCGGCACCCCAAGCCACTGCAGTGCCGGGAACAGGCCGAACAGCCCTCTACCGAAGGAGAAGGCGTCGCTCCAGGGCAACAGGTAGGCCAGGGCCGCCAGCACTCGCTGCCAGATCGGGGGATCCTGCATGGATGGAGAAACTTCCAGAGCCTTCAGGCTAGGGGCCCAGCTGGGCTAGGGCTGCCGCGCGCATTGCCGCCACGGGCACTTGCTCAAGCCCGCTCCAGCGCCGCAGGGAGGCTGCCCCCTGCTGCACCAGCATCTCCAGGCCATCCAGGCCCCGGCAGCCCCGCTGGCTCGCCGCCAGCAGCAGGGCCGTGGGCCTGGGTGTGTAAATCAGGTCATACACGGTGGCGCCGGGTTGTAAGGCTTCCAGTTCGCTGGGGCCGAGTGGGCACTGCCGGGCCGCATCCGGATTGCCGGTGGCAGCCATGCCCACGGGTGTGGTGTTTACCACTAGGTCTGCCCGGGCCAGTGCCTCGGCTAGGGCCGTGCTGCCCCCAGCCCATTCCAGCCCCCGCAGTTGGGGCGCCCAGCTGTGGCAGGTGGCCAGCAGGGCTGCGAGGCGATCACTGCTGCGGCTTGCCATGGCGATCGAGCTGCAGCCCAGTTCCACCAGGGCTGCCACCACAGCCCTGGCACTGCCGCCACAGCCCAGCACCACCGCTCGCCGCTCCTGCCAGTTCTGCTCAGTGCTGCGTAGGGGAGCCAAGAAGCCCTCCACATCTGTGTTTTCCCCCAGCCAGCCCCCCTGCTGGTGCCGCACCAAGGTGTTCACCGCACCCACCCGTTGTGCCAGGGGCGAGAGGCTGCGGCAGAGACCAGCCACGGCTTGCTTGTGGGGCAGGGTCACATTGAGGCCGCGGCAGTCAATGGCCTCCAGCCCTTGCACCACCATCGCCAGCTGGTCTGCGCTGGTGGGCATGGCCAAGTACACCCAGTTGAGCCCCAGCTCCGCCAGGGCTGCGTTGTGCATTGCCGGCGATAGGGAGTGGCGCACCGGATCCCCGAGAACCCCAGCTAGGGCAGTACTTCCGGAGATCGGCTGGGGCATGCAGGTGGGCTGGCTGGCTGAAGCTGTTCGGGAACCACCCCTCGCCTGGGAAGGCCCCAGCTGCTGAAGATGCTTCCAGTCAGATCCACTCACCGTAAGGAGTTAGTAACCCATGGGCAAGGTCGTTGGCATTGATTTAGGCACCACAAACAGCTGTGTCGCCGTTATGGAGGGCGGCAAGCCCACCGTGATTGCCAACGCCGAAGGGTTTCGCACCACACCCTCCGTGGTGGCATACACCAAAAACCAGGATCAGCTGGTGGGCCAAATCGCCAAGCGTCAGGCGGTGATGAACCCTGAGAACACTTTCTATTCGGTGAAGCGCTTCATTGGGCGCCGCGTTGATGAAGTCAACGAAGAATCGAAGGAAGTGAGCTACGGCGTTGAAAAGGCCGGCGCCAATGTGAAGGTGAAGTGCCCCGTTCTCAATAAGCAGTTTGCCCCCGAGGAGGTGAGCGCCCAGGTGTTGCGCAAGCTCGCCGAAGACGCTGGCAAGTATCTCGGTGAGACGGTGACCCAAGCGGTGATCACCGTTCCCGCCTATTTCAACGACTCCCAGCGCCAGGCCACCAAGGACGCCGGCAAGATCGCTGGCCTTGAGGTGCTGCGCATCATCAACGAGCCGACTGCCGCGGCCCTGGCCTACGGCCTCGATCGCAAGAGCAATGAGCGCATCCTGGTTTTCGACCTGGGCGGCGGCACCTTCGACGTCTCCGTGCTTGAGGTGGGCGATGGTGTGTTCGAGGTGCTCTCCACTTCCGGTGACACCCACTTGGGCGGCGATGACTTTGACAAGGTGATCGTTGATTACCTGGCCGCCAGCTTCAAAGCCAATGAGGGCATTGATCTGCGCCAGGACAAGCAGGCACTGCAGCGTCTCACCGAAGCGGCAGAGAAGGCAAAAATCGAGCTCTCCAGTGCTACCCAGAGCGAAATCAACCTGCCGTTCATTACGGCCACCCCGGAGGGCCCTAAGCACCTCGACCTCACCCTCACCCGGGCCAAGTTTGAGGAGTTGGCTTCCAAACTTATTGATCGTTGCCGCGTGCCGGTAGAGCAGGCCCTCAAGGACGCCAAGCTCTCCTCTGCTGAACTCGACGAAATCGTGATGGTGGGTGGCTCCACCCGCATCCCGGCGGTGCTTGAGCTGGTCAAGCGCGTTACCGGCAAGGACCCCAACCAAACCGTCAACCCAGATGAAGTTGTGGCCGTTGGTGCTGCGATTCAGGGCGGTGTGTTGGCCGGTGAGGTCAAGGACATCCTGCTGTTGGACGTCACCCCCCTGTCTCTTGGCGTTGAGACCCTTGGCGGCGTGATGACCAAGATGATCACTCGCAACACCACCATCCCCACCAAGAAAACCGAGGTTTATTCCACGGCGGTGGATGGTCAGACCAACGTGGAGATCCACGTGCTCCAGGGTGAGCGCGAGATGGCCAGCGACAACAAGTCGCTCGGCACCTTCCGCCTCGACGGCATTCCTCCTTCACCCCGCGGCGTTCCCCAGATCGAGGTCACCTTTGACATCGATGCCAATGGCATCCTCAGCGTCACCGCTAAGGACAAGGGCAGCGGCAAGGAGCAGAGCATCTCGATCACCGGAGCCTCCACCCTCAGCGACAACGAGGTGGAGAAGATGGTCAAGGATGCCGAGACCAACGCTGCTACCGACAAGGAGAAGCGCGAAAAGATCGACCTGAAGAACCAGGCCGAAACCCTCGTTTATCAGTCGGAGAAGCAGCTCGGCGAGCTCGGCGACAAGGTGGGCGCTGAGGACAAGGCCAAGGTGGAATCCTCCTCCGCCAAGCTCAAGGAGGCGATCGCTAAGGAAGACTTCGACACCATGAAGTCTGAGCTCGAGACCCTGCAGCAGGCCTTGTATGCCGCTGGTGCCGCCGTGTATCAGCAGGCTGCAGGAGCTGAGGCCGGCGGCGCTGCCCCTGGTGGCAATGGTGCTGGTGCCGATGCGGCTAGCTCTGCATCCAGCGACGACGTTATCGATGCTGAATTCACTGAGAGCAAGTGATCAGATTTATTGAGCGCCTTTAGGTGATCTTTAGCCCCCCGCAAGGGGGGCTTTTTGATGGGGGCTCAGGGGCCAATGGTGGCCAGGGCATTCTTCGCTTTGGCCAAGACAGGAGCGGGCAGGGGGATGTAGCCCAGAGATGGAGCTTGCTTTTGGGCTGCTTCGCTGAGGGCGTAGTTGAAGGTGCTCTGCAGGGCGGGCAGCTTGGCTGCATTGCCATCTTTGTAGAGCAGCACCCAGGTGAAGGTCACGATTGGATAGCCGGCGCTGGGATTGGGATCGTTGCCGGTGAGATCGTCTCCCAAGTTGATCGTGGCCAGGGCCTGGCTGGCGTTGGCGGCATCGGGCAGGCTGAAGCTGCCGGCGCGATTGGCGATGGCGGCGGCCTGGAGGACGCCTCGCACATAGGCCGCCTCCACGTAGCCAATGCTGCCTTTGGTTTGCAGCAGGCTGGCGGCGACGCCCTCATTGCCTTTGGCGCCCACTCCCGTGGGCCAGTTCACCGACTTGCCAACGCCGGGCCCTTTCTTCCAGCTGGGGCTGAAGGCGGCCAGTGAATTGGTGAAGTTGTAGGTGGTGCCGGAGCCATCGGAGCGCACCACCACCTGGATCGCCTGGTCGGCGCAGCCCAGCTGCTGGAAGTTCCTGATCTTGCCCTCGAAGATCTGCACCAGCTGCTCCTGGCTGAGCTTGAGCTTGCAACCGGGCAGGTTGTAGGCCACGGCGATGGCGCCAGCTGTGAGGGGTAGTTGCACGACACCCCTTTTGATCGCTGCAGCCTCTTGGGCGTCCAGGGGTTTGTCGCTGGCGGCGAAATCCACCGTGCCGGCTTGGAACTGGCGGACGCCGGCACCGGAGCCCACCGACTGGTAGTTGACCCGAATCTTGTCTTTGCTTGCCAGGTCTGCAAACCAGCGTTGGTAAAGGCCCGCCGGGAAGCTGGCGCCGGCGGCTTGCAAGGTCTGGCCGTTGCTGCAGCTGCTCAGGCTGATTAGGGCAGCCAAGCCGAGGGCGCCCCTTAACAGGATGCTGGGGCGAAAGCGGCTGACGGCCATGGAGGTAGCTGGTGAAGGGTGGCGTCCCGGCAGGTTAGGGCTTGATTAAGAAGGTCTTTGCTGGCTGGTTTCTCAGCCTTGCTCCAGTTGGTCGGCCACCCATTCCGCTGTCGCCGGTGCCAGCAGCACGCCATTGCGGTAGTGGCCGCTGGCCAGCACCAGGCCAGGCTCCAGCTGCTCGAGCAGGGGCGCCGGGCGGCCGATCGGATGGGGCCGGTGGCCCTGCCACTGGCGTACCACGGTGGCCTGTTGCAGCCAGGCTGGCGCCGCACCACCCAGCTGTTGCAGGTTGGCGAGGGCGGCGGCATCGGCTTGATCGCCAGGCTCCAGGGTGGCCCCCAGCCAAAGCTTGCTGCTGGCACGGGGCACCAGGTTGAGCCCTTGCCACACCACTGCTCCTGGCCAGGGCACCGCCCCAGGCCAGGGGCTGGCGCTGCTCCAGTTTGTGGGGAGTGGCAACTCCAGTTCCAGGGCCTGGCCTAACACCGGCTCCATGGGCACCTGGTGGCCTATGCCCGCCAGCAGAGCGGTACTGGCTACCCCGGCGCTCAGCACCACCGCTTCCACTTCCAGAAGCTCGCCGCTGCGGGTGTGCATGCTCCAGCCACCGGGGCGTTGTTCGAGGCGCTGAACTCGATCGCAGCAGGTTTGCAGACCCAGCCGCAGGCCATCGGCTAGCAGGGCTGCGAGGGCGGGTCCGGGATCCAGCTGCCCGTCGGCCGGGGAGTAGAGCCCGCCCAGGGCTCCGATCGGCAGGGCTGGTGCCAGGGCGTCAAGCCGGGGCTGGTCCCAGAGCTCCAAGGCAAAGCCCTGCTGCCGCCGGCTTGTCACCAACTGCCGCTGGCGCTCCAGTTCCTCAGGCGTGCTGGCCAGCAGTAGCAAGCCCGGCCGCCAGGGCAGCGCCCAGCCCTGGGCCTGCAACTGCTGACGCCATTGGCCCCAGAGCTCCAGGCTGCGTTGACGCAACCGCCAGGCCCGGCCGCTGTTGCGGTGAAACACCTGGGCCATCAGCACCCCCAGGGCCGCCTCGCTGCCTGAGCTGGGGTCGCGCTGGCCGTCCAGGCCTGGATCGATCAGCAAAACTCGGTGGCCACGCTGCAGCAGTTGCCAGGCGCAGGCACGGCCAACCAAGCCGGCGCCGATTACAGCGATCGAAAGGCGCCTAACGGCTGATCCGACGGGATGGGTTTGCTTAATCAGATCTGCTTGAGGTCTTCCTGCACTTGGGTTGGCAACACCTGGGCATAGAGACCAAAACCGCTCGCCACCTTGATGTAACCCTTACGCAGCTTGTCGCCGTCTTGAAGGCGGGACGCTTCATCGAGCTGGGCTAGGGCCGTTTTCAGGGCGGTGGCACGCTTCTCTGCCTCGGGGCGGTCGGCGGGCAGCAGCCTTTGGTTGATGTAGCTCATTTCCCGGCCAACTTCCTGCATGGGGCCGTGGATCAAGTTGGCAGTGAATACCCAGTTGCGCTCATTCACGAGGGCGGCCAACTCGGGCAGGCGGTTGCGGGCTGCCAGGAAGCCCTCGGCTTGGCGCTCGATCAGGGCCATGTCCTCTGGGCTGATGGTCGGCGGCTTCTTGCCCTGGCTGCCGTCACAGGCGCTCAGGCCGAGGCAGAGCACGGTGGCAAGGCAGAGCACCATTAAACGGCGCAGCTGCTGGCTGAAAGCAGTGAAAACCTCAGGAATCCGCGCAGAAGCCATCAGCAGGTACCAACACCTTTTCGTGGGGGTGAGTTTATCGGGGCGGGCTGGCTCTTCCGGCCTGTCTGTTGCCCCTCGCAACCTGGCCCTAAATGCCGCCGAGGTGCTACGTCTGAACTGACGTTGACCATGGCCATGACTACCGCCACCGCCATCCTGCAGATGATCTGCCCGGATCAACCTGGGCTGGTGCGGGAACTCTCGGGCTGGGTGGCAGCTAACGGCGGCAACATCGTGCACGCCGACCACCACAGCGATCAAGGAGCAGGCTTGTTTTTGAGCCGGATTGAGTGGCAGCTTGAGGGTTTCGGGCTGCCGCGGGAGGCGATCTGTCCCACGGCCAGCGCCCTGGCGGAGCGCCTGGGCGGCCAATACAAGGTGAACTTCTCAGATGTGCGCCCGCCGGTGGCGATCTTCGTGAGCAAGCAGGACCACTGCCTGCTGGATTTGCTGTGGCGCACGCGCACGGGGGAGTTGCCGATGCAGGTGCCGCTGGTGATCTCCAACCATCCCGACCTTGGCGCCCTGGCCGAGGAATTTGGGGCCCGCTTTGCCCATGTGCCCATCTCAGCCGCTAACCGGGAGGAGGCTGAAGCACGGCACCTGGAGCTGCTTGCTGAGCACGGAATCGAGCTGGTGATACTGGCCAAGTACATGCAGGTGCTGACGCCGGCATTTTTGGAGAGCTTTGATCCACCGGATGCTTTCCACCGAGTGATCAATATCCACCACTCTTTCCTGCCTGCCTTCCAGGGCGCCCAGCCCTATCACCGGGCCTGGGAGCGGGGCGTGAAGCTGATCGGTGCCACCGGTCACTACGTGACCGAGCAGCTGGATGGGGGGCCGATCATTGCCCAATCCACCGTGCCCGTGGGCCACCGCGATGAGGTCGACGACCTGATCCGCCTCGGCCGCGACTGCGAACGCCTGGCCCTAGCCCGGGCCGTGCGCCTGCACCTCAAGCGCCAGGTGATGGTTTACCGGGGGCGGACGGCGGTGTTTGCTTGAGGTTCAGGCAGCTTCGCCGAGCGCATCAAGCCTGTGTTTGGCGAGAGTCGCCGCAGGCAGCGGCCCCTCCAGGTGCGCCCAGGGCAGCACCCGCTCCGGGCTCCAGGTGGCGTGGATCACTTCCTCCCAGGCTGGTGGGCTCTCGGGGCCTGAGGTTTGCTCC